>JBGOUV010000544.1:0-3588 GCA_041477815.1 Terriglobia bacterium
CTGCATGACGAAGTTCTGCCGCGCCTGCGCAGCAGTCTCCACGCGGAGGCCTCTCACCGTCTCAGTCTTGAAGCCCTGTATTTCGCAGCGGACCTCGTAGTCGCCGACTTCCACCAACTGGAAGCTGTAGTTGCCCGTGGTGTTGGTTTCGACCGTGCGGGTCACGCCCGTGGCCGCGTTAGTGATGGTGATCCTGGCACCTGGCACTACGGCGCCGGAATTGTCTGTGACCAAGCCCTGGAGCGACTGCGTGGTCGATTGCCCCCACAGCGCCAAACCAGCCGACAAAAGCAGCAGAACTACTCGTTTCATATCGGACCCTCCCAGAGAAGCTCACCCCATCCTAATCTACGTAGGCGATACAGTCAATCTGCAAAAGCTGCCCCTTGCGACGAAACCCCGTCGCGCCAAAGTACGAACGCGCCGGCTTGTTCTTCGGGAAGAACGTATCGTACGCCTGGTTCATCGGCTCCCAGTTGTTTTCCGGATCGACCAACGCCACTGAAACCTTCAGGACGTTCTCCAGCGACGATCCGGCCTTCTCCAGGGAAGCCTTCATGATGGCGAGGGCATCGGCCGTCTGTTCCTTGGCGTCGCCCGCCTTAGGGCGGCGCTCTGGATACCAGCCTCCGATTCCACCCAGGAACAGCAGGTGCCCGGAGCGGATCGGCCCGCCGGCGCTCTGTTTCTTGGGGGTCCAGGAGCCCCCGGTCTGCGCCTGCGCCATCCCCGCGGCTCCCAAAGCCGCTGCCAGCATCTTCCGCCGCGATCCTTTCATAACGCCTCCCGAATCCTTTGGCCCATCTCGACCGTTGATAGTGTACCGCCCAAATCCGGCGTGCGCACAGCAGAATCTGTAAAAACTCGCTCCACCGCCCCCCGCACCATCGCCGCGCCCCGGGTCTCCCCCAGCCACTCCAACATCATGGCGACCGAGAGCACCGTGGCCGTGGGATTGGCTATGCCTTTCCCGGCGATGTCCGGGGCCGAGCCGTGGGACGGCTGGAACACCGCCCAGCGGTCGCCGATGTCGCCCGAGGGCGCTATGCCCATGCCGCCCACCAGTCCGGCCGCCAGATCCGACAGGATGTCGCCAAACATGTTCTCCGTCACGATCACGTCGAAGGCCTGCGGCCGCTGGACCAGGTAGAGACTCATGGCGTCGATGTAGACCTTCTCCGCCCGCACGCCCGGGAACTCCTCGGCGACGTCCTCAAAGATCCGCCGGAAGAAGGCCATGGACGGCAACACGTTGGACTTGTCCACCAAGGTCAGCAGCCCGCGGCGCCGGGCCGCCTCGCGGAACGCCGCCCGAAACACGCGCTCGGAGGCCGCGCGCGAGATGCGCAACTCGTCGATGACTTCGGTGGCGCCCGGTACCTCCCCAGATTTGCGGGACCAGAATAAGCCCTCCGTGTTCTCCCGAAAGATCACCAAGTCGATCGAACCGGCCCCATACCCCTTCAGCGGCGTATCGTTCTCATGCCATAAATGAATGGGCCGCACGCCGGCGTAAAGCTCCAGCTTCTCGCGCAGGTCGAGCTGCGGCGCGATCTCGGTCCCGTTGGGCCACCGGACCGACGGCAGCCCCATCGCGCCCAGCAGGATCGCGTCGTATTCCTGGATTGCCTCGAAGGTCGCGGGCGGCAGGGGGTCGCCGGTCTTCAGGTACTCCCCGGCGCCGACGGAGAACTCGGTCAGCTCGAACCGGACCCCGTCCAGGCGTGGCTCCACGGCGCGAAGGGTCTGGACGCCCTCGGCGATGACCTCGGGGCCGATGCCGTCGCCGGGCAGGACGGCGACACGGTAAAGCTTGTTGGAATCACGGGACTTGGATGGTGGAGCCATAGCCTCGCCGTGGATTTGGGTTTCTTGGTGCAATTTCTCCGAAGTAAGACCGGGCGATCAGGAACTAGGCACGCGGAGTCCCTCTACTTCTAACCAGCAATGGGGGCCACCTTGGTGATGCTCTGGTAGAATCGCTCCGCGTCTGCCGCAGCGCGCGGCATGACTCTAACGCGGTATCCCATTTGCGGCGCATCCCGCACCGCGTTCGGCCTGCTCCAGGCCGTCTCTGACGGCGGCCGGTATCTCCTCACTCTGTCCTTCGTCTTGTTTCCATCCGGCAGTCTCGCCCCCGCGCCCGCTTTTGGCGCGTCGGCTGCATGCGCTCGTTGCCAGGCGAACTGGTCTGTTTGAGGAAGCGCCCTGTCGACCGACGACTCTCGCGGACCAGCCCGACAATCTCCTCGCGAGACAGATCCGTGTTCACTCCCGGCACCTCCAGCGGGGAGCCGGCACTTGCCGTGGGGCGTACGACAAAGATCTGGCCGTCCCGCCGGCGGATCTCCACCTCTCCCTCCCGTCTGGCGCGATTCAGCAGTTCCGCAAGCTGCTGCCGCGCCTCCGAGTAACTATACACTTTCATTTCTCTACCTCCACCAGCTTGAGGCCCAGGTGGCGGGCGGCGCGCACCACCCCGCCGTCCAGCGTGAGCAGGGGAAGACGCTCCGCCCGTGCCGTCTCGAGGACGTAGGCGTCGTAAGCGTACAGTCCCAACTCTACGGCGATTCCCAGGGCGTTCCGCACGTCGATCGCCGCCAGGCGAACGCGCACCGTTTGGTAGCCTGCCTATACCACCTAAAACGACGGCTCCATCGGCAGGGCCAGCGGCGGCTCCAAGAGGAAGTCCAGGTCCTGCATCTTCTCCACGGCTTCCTGCACCGCCCCCTCCGATGTCGGCTCCAGCGTGATGACAAATGGCAGGTCCTGCTTGTTGGCACAGGGCTCCTGCAACACCGCCTCCAGGCTGATGTGGGCCGAGGCCAGGATGGCGGCCAGGGTGGCGATGATACCGGGGCGATCGATGACTCGGAAACGCAGGTAGTAGGGGCGGACCTGGCGGTGAATCGAGATTGGCGCGTACTCGCTCAGGCGGTCGTGGGCGAAGGGGGAGACGCGCTCCGGGTTCCCCTTGACGATCTCGCGGGCCACGCGCATGAGATCGCTTACCACCGCCACGCCGGTCGGCTGCGGGCCGGCGCCTTTGCCGTAGTAGAAGGTATCGCCGCCGTGTACACCCTTGACCCAGACGGCGTTGTAGGCGCCATCGACGTGCGCCAGGATGGCGGACCGGGGGATCAGGGCGGGGCGGACGGCCAGCAGCAGGCCCTCGGCAGTCTGGCGGGCTGAGCCTACCAGACGAATCGTGTGGCCCAGTCGATGCGCGTAGCTGAAGTCCATCGGCGAGATGCGGCGGATACCTTCGAGATGTATGTCCGAGGGCAAAACCCGGACGCCGTAGGCCAGGGCCGCGAGGATGGACAGCTTGGACCGGGCGTCGTAGCCGTCGATGTCGGCCGAGGGGTCGGGCTCGGCGTAGCCCAGGCGCTGGGCCTCGGCCAGGATCGCGTCCAGCGGCTCCCCGCTCTTCTCCATCTCGGTCAGGATGTAATTACAAGTACCGTTGAGGATGCCGAACAGGGCTTCCACCCGGTCGCCCGAGATGCCTTCGCGGAGCACGGCGTGGATGGGGATGCCGCCCGCTACCGACGCCTCCATGGCCAGGCAGATGCCCGCCTTGATCGC
>JBGOUV010000419.1:0-5793 GCA_041477815.1 Terriglobia bacterium
GACGGACGTGACGGGGGTGGCGAAGCTGCCGGAGGGCACCGAGATGGTGATGCCGGGCGACAACGTGAGCCTGGAGATCGACCTGATCACGCCGGTGGCGATGGAGAAAGGTTTGCGGTTTGCGATCCGGGAGGGCGGCCGCACGGTGGGCGCCGGAACGGTTACGGAGATTCTGGAGTAGCCTATGCCGAGAGAGATCATTACGTTCCAGTGCGGCGATTGCAAGAATCGCAACTATACGAGCACGAAGAACAAGAAGACGAAGTCCGAGCGTCTGGAATTTAAGAAGTTTTGCCGGACCTGCCGGAAGCACACGGCCCATAAGGAGATAAAATAGACCGTGGAGCGCGGTTTGCAGGGGCGTAGGTTCAACGGTAGACCAGCGGTCTCCAAAACCGCGAGTGGGGGTTCGAATCCCTCCGCCCCTGCCAAGAAGCAGTGGTCAGTGGCCAGTGGCCGGTGGCCAGTGGGAGGGCGGTGTAGTGGAACTGGCCACGGCATACAGGCCACGGGACACTGGTTTTAATATGGCGAAAGAAGTCAGCGAAGGCGTGGCGGGAGCGGTCGAGACCCTGAAGGGCTGGCCCCCTCGTGCGAAGAATTACATCGAGGGCCTGCGCATGGAGATGCGCCGGGTCACTTGGCCGAACAAGAAACAGGTGCAGGCGACCACGGTGGTGGTGATTATCACGGTGTTCATATTCGGGGCGTACTTTGCCGTCGTGGACTGGATCCTCAACTACGGCATGACCAGGCTGCTGAATTATTTCACCACTACCCGGTAACGGGAAGGCACAACGTGAGCGACTTAGAAAACAACACGGCGGAAGAGACGGCGGAGACGGGCGGGGAACTGGCCGCTGAGCTGGCCGCCCCCGAGGTCCTGGCCGCAGAGCCTGCCCCTGCCGAGGCGCCGCCGGTCGCGGAGCCGGCTCCGGCGGTCTTGCCGGTGAACCCCAACATGGGGTGGTACATCATCCACACCTATTCGGGGTTCGAGAACAAGGTGAAGGAAAGCTTGCGCAGCCGGTCGGAAGCCTTCGGGTATGCCGACAAGATCGGCGAGATCCTGATCCCCACCGAGGACGTCGTGGAGCTGCGGGCGAGCAAGAAGGTCACCAGCAAGCGGCTGATCTATCCGGGCTACGTGCTGGTCCAGATGGAGATGAACGACGAGCTGTGGCACGTGGTGAAGAATACGCCGCGGGTGACCGGGTTTGTGGGGGGCGCGAATACGCCGACGCCGCTGTCGGCCGATGAGGTCAACCAGATCCTCTATCGGCAGGCGGCTACGGCCGACCATCCCAAGCCCAAGATGACGTTCGGCAAGAGCGAGACGGTTAAGATCGTCGATGGGCCGTTCACGAACTTCACCGGCAAGGTCGATGAAATCAACACCGACCGCAACACGTTGCGGGTGCTGGTCAC
Organism: Terriglobia bacterium; assembly: GCA_041477815.1. GTDB lineage: Bacteria > Acidobacteriota > Terriglobia > Bryobacterales > JACQDG01 > JBGOUV01. The sequence continues at coordinate 1,429 of JBGOUV010000419.1, forward strand.
GATCTTCGGACGGGCCACGCCGGTGGAGCTGGATTTCCTGCAAGTGGAGAAAATGTGAGGGAGGACCGTGGATCGTAGGCAGAGCTCTTCCCACGATCCACGTTCTACGATCCACGATCAGCGAGCGAAGCGAGCTATATGGCGAAGAAGATAAAAGGCGAAATTAAACTGCAGATCATGGCCGGCAAGGCCACTCCGGCGCCCCCGGTGGGGCCGGCGCTGGGACAGGCCGGCGTCAACATCGTCGATTTCTGCAAGGCGTTCAACGCCAAGACCGCGGCCAAGGACCTGGAAGGCCTGATCGTGCCGGTGGTGGTCACGGTCTATGTGGACCGCTCGTACAGCTTCGTTACCAAGACGCCGCCGGTGGCGGTGCTGGTGAAAAAGGCGGTCAACCTGGCCAAGGGCAGCGGCGAGCCGAACAAGAACAAGGTCGGGAAGATCACGCCCAAGCAGGTGGAAGAGATCGCCCGGCAGAAGATGCCGGACCTGAATTGCCACACCGTTGATGCGGCCGTCCGCTGTGTGGAGGGGACGTGCCGGAGTATGGGAGTCGAGATAGGCTGACAAGGAGCAGTGGGAGGGCCGTCGGGGCCCGCTCGGACCACAAAACATATGAAGACGGGAAAGAAATACGAAGCTGCGGCCAAACAGGTGGAACCGCGGAAGTACAAGCTGGAAGAGGCGGTTCCGCTGCTCCAGAAAATCAAGTACGCCAAGTTTGACGAGACCATCGAGCTGCACCTGCGGCTGGGGGTAGATCCCAAGCACGCAGACCAGATGGTGCGGGGCACGGTGGTGCTGCTGAACGGGCTGGGGAAGTCCAAGAAGGTGCTGGTGATCGCCTCGGGTGAGAAGGTGATCGAGGCCGACAAGGCCGGCGCCGATTTCGCCGGCGGCGAGGAGATGGTCACCAAGATCCAGCAGGAGAACTGGCTGGACTTCGACGCCGTGGTGGCGACCCCGGACATGATGCGCCACGTCGGCAAGCTGGGTAAGATCCTCGGTCCGCGCGGCCTGATGCCCAACCCGAAAACCGGCACCGTGACCATGGATGTCGCGCAGGCGGTCAAAGAGATCAAGGCCGGCAAGGTCGAGTTCCGCGTCGACAAGACCGGCATCATCCACGCGCCGGTGGGCAAGATCAGCTTCGGGCCGGACCAACTGGTGGAGAACGCCACTTCTCTGATCACGTCGGTGATCAAGGCCAGGCCGGCGGCGTCCAAAGGCAAGTACGTCAAGAGCGTAACGCTGTGCTCGACCATGAGTCCGGGACTGGACATCGACGTCTCGGCCATGGAAAGCACCAAGGTGGCGTAGACGGGAGGAATCATGAAGGAAAAGTCCAAGAAGCAGGAAGAAGTCGCCCGGTTGCGGGAAGTGCTGGGGAAATCGAAGAACGTCTTTGCCGCCTCGTTCCAGGGGATCAAGGTTCGGGAAGACTTCGAGCTGCGCAAGACCGTCCGGCAGGCCGGCGGCAATTATCAGGTGATTGCCAACCGGCTGGCGCGCGTGGCCAGCCAAGGCACCGCCGCCGAGCCGCTGATGAAGGGTCTGAAAGGGATGACCTCCCTGGTGTTCGCGGACAAGGATCCGGTGGCGCTGGCGAAGGCGTTGCAGGCCTACGCCAAGACGCACCCGGTACTCAGCTTCCGGGCGGGCATGGTGGAGGGCAAGGTTGTCGACGCCTCTCAGATCGCGGATCTGGCGAATCTGCCGGGCAAGGAAGCGATCTACGCGAAACTTTTGTTCCTGATCAACGCCAACGCCCAGAGACTGGTGACCGTGCTGGGCGCGGTCGGTCGCAATATGGCGGTGGTGGTGGATCAGGGGGTTAAGGAAGGAAAGTTTAAGGAATAGAAGCTGTTAGCCATTAGCTCTTAGCTGTCCGCAACCAGGATCAACCCCGGGGGTGACAGCAGGGTTGCTGACGGCTAATAGCTGAGAGCTAAAAGCTTCTTTAGGAGAGACTATGGCAGACATCAATACGATTGCGGACCAGATACAGGGTTTGACGCTGCTGGAGGCCGCCCAGCTTGTGAAGTTGCTCGAAGAGCGGCTGGGTGTGTCGGCGGCGGCGGCGGCGCCGGTGGCGGTAGCCGCGGGCGGCGGCGGGGCTCCGGCGGCGGAAGCGGCCGAAGAGAAGACCGAGTTTACGGTCGTCCTGACCGGTGCTGGCGCCAGTAAGATCAACGTTATCAAGGCGGTACGGGAAGTCACCAGCCTGGGACTAAAGGAAGCCAAGGACTTGGTGGACAACGCTCCCAAGCCGATCAAAGAGAACGTGTCCAAGCAGGAAGCCGAAGACCTGAAAAAGAAATTTACCGATGCCGGGGCGACCGTCGAAATTAAATAAGGCCAGACCTCTTGCGCCGGTTGCCCTCCCGATGATAGACTGTAATTTCGGGTATTCCGCACGCTGGACTTGCGGTGGTGGATAAATCCGTTGCAAGAAGGTTGCGCAGTTCATCGAGGACTGTGGTAAGGCAAGGTCTGGCTTCCGTCTTGGCTGGGCGCACGTGTGGTGTGCCTAAATTGCCTTCTTTTCTTCTAAGGAGCCCTATCGTCGGCGGCTGGCGGTCGCCGGCGCTCACAGTGTAGCGATCACGTAACGAAGGGCCGCGTTGTCGGTCCGTGTCCGTTTTTCAGGAGCCTGTCTGATGGAATCAAATGTGAACGGCGCGTCTCGGGAGCGTGTGGATTTCTCGAAGATCCGCACCACTGTTCCGATCCCCAACCTGATCGAGGTACAGAAGAAGTCTTACGAGCGGTTCCTGCAGATGGACCTGCTCCCCACCGAGCGCGACGATACCGGCCTGCAGGCGGTTTTCAACTCTGTGTTCCCGATCTCGGATTTCCGGGGACTCAGCCAGCTCGAGTTTGTGGACTACTCGATCGGCAATTGGGAGTGCAAGTGCGGCAACCTGCGCGGACTGCACCACCTGCGGTCGACGTGTAAGAACTGCGGCGCCACGATCCGCACCGATCCGTACCATTCCGGCGACATCGCCTGCTCCCGTTGCGGCATCTACAACAAGAACGTCGTCACCTTCTGCAACAAGTGCGGCGACCCGGTGGGTCTGCAGCTCAAGTACGACATGGCGGAGTGCCAGGAGCGGGGCATGACGTTTGCCGCGCCCCTCAAGGTGACCATCCGGCTCACCATCTTCGATAAAGACCCGGAGACGGGCAACAAGTCGATTCGCGACATCAAAGAGCAGGAAGTCTTCTTCGGCGAGATCCCGTTGATGACCGAAAACGGGACGTTCATGATCAATGGGACCGAGCGCGTGATCGTGTCGCAGTTGCACCGCTCGCCCGGCGTGTTTTTCGAGACGGCCAACAACCGGACCTACTTCCTGGGCAAGATCATCCCGTATCGCGGAAGCTGGGTGGAGTTCGAGTACGACATCAAGAATCTGCTGTACGTGCGCATCGACCGCAAGCGCAAGTTTCTGGGGACCATCTTCCTGCGGGCGCTGGGCCTGAAGAACGACGAAGCGATGCTGAAGACCTTCTACACGGTGGACAAGATCGCGCTCAAGAACAAGAAGCTGTTCTGGAACGTTTCCGACGGTCTGGCGGGGCTGAAGCTGACCCACCCGGTGGTGACCAAGGCCGGCGACGTGGTGGTGCCTTCGGGGCGGAAGATCACGCCGTCGGTGCTGAAGGAGATCTTGAAAGCGAAGATCCAGCAGGTGGAGGTGTCGCCGAACGATCTGGAAGGCGCCTACATGGCGGCCGATGCGGTGGATCTGACCTCGGGCGAGGTCCTGGCCGATGCCAATACCGAGCTGACCCCGGCGGTGGTTTCGGCGCTGCTCGATTCGGGCGTGGAGCAGTTCGAGGTGTTCTTCCCGGAGCGCGATCAGGTGGGCGTGGTGATGGCCCAGACGCTCCGCAAAGACACCATGAAGACCCAGAAGGACGCGCTGATCGAGATTTACCGGAAGCTGCGTCCGGGCGATCCGCCGACGCTGGAGACGGCCACGCAGCTTTTCCGCAGCATGTTCTTCGACGCGCGCAAGTACGATTTTTCGCGCGTGGGGCGCATGAAGTTCAACATCAAGATCCACGACCACATCGACCAGACCCCGCTCGACAAACGCACGCTCGACCCGGAGGACTTTTACGCGGTGATCTCCTACCTGCTGAAGCTGCGCCGCAGCATCGGCGCGGTGGACGACATCGATCACCTGGGCAACCGGCGCGTCCGGGCGGTGGGCGAGCTGCTGGAGAATCAGTTCCGCATCGGCCTGGTGCGGATGGAGCGGGCCATCAAGGAGAAGATGTCGGTGTACCAGGAGATGGCCACGGCCATGCCGCACGACCTGGTGAACGCCAAGCCGGTGATGGCGGCGATCC
>JBGOUV010000508.1:0-4084 GCA_041477815.1 Terriglobia bacterium
ACCGACGTCGAATGGTAGACCGACTCGGAGAGCGCCAGGGTCTTGGTCATGGGGTTGTAGTGATCGCTCAAGAATCCGTTCGTTTCTTCAATCCCGACCCCAGGAACCCCAGCCCGGCGCAGCATCTCAGCCGCCGCTTCCGCCCCCGTGAAACCCCGGATGGAAGGGACCTGGGAATACTTGTTGAACGCCGCTTTCACCCGGAAGCTGGCCCACAGCGACAGCGCCAGACCGGGCAGGACGAAGAGCAGGTATAGGGGATCGAAAAACATGGTCTGTCACCTTTGGAACGGGCTCAATTACAATTATAGCCGTTCGGCGACAGCCGAAAGAGTCTGGCGTAGCAGGTTCAGCTTCTTGGGGGGCCCGCTGGGAGCCGCCGGGCCCAGCAACTCGGGTGCGAACACCGCTACGCTCCGGGCGAGGGATTCTACATCGGCCCCTTCCTCGATGGCGACTTCATGCTCCACCCAACTGCTCACCGGGATGTTCCGGAAGTACAGCCGTTCCTGTAAAACCAAGCACTTACGGGTGGCAAACAGCATCTTCTGCTCGCGGATGAAGCGCCGCTCCTCGGTTCGCAGCTCACCCAGAAAGTCCTCCATCGCTCGATGCCGGGAGTTCTCCTGGCGCAGATGGTTCAACTCCTCCAGGGTATTCTTCTGGGCCTCAATGCTGGCCCGCGCCTCGCTCAAAGATTGGCGCTCCCGGGCGAGCTGCACCTCCATCCGCTGCTGCATGATATAGACCGCCATCAGTGCCGAACCGACAGCGATCAGGACCGGCAGTACCACCCATAGTAACGTGGCCATAATAGTACTATAACCAAGGGCCCAGTGTAATGCAACCCTCCTTTTTGATCGGCGGCGTGGCTCCCCCGCGATAGGCAGTGGCTCCCCAACTGGCCACTGGCCACTGCTACAGGAGTTCCTCCCGCCAGTCCTCGATGCCCTGCCGCAGGTGGGTCACAAACCGGTCGGCCGTAGCCCCGTCGATGATCCTATGGTCAAAGCTCAGAGTCACATACGCCAGCGAGCGGATGGCGATAGCGTCATCGATCACCACCGGCGCCTTGTGGATCGCCCCCAGTCCCAGGATGGCCACTTGCGGCTGGTTGATGGCCGGAGTCGCCCACAGGCTCCCGAAACTGCCGTAGTTGCTGATCGAGAAGGTTCCCCCCTGGACCTCGTCGGGCTTGAGCAGCTTGTTCCGCGCCCGGTCGGCCAAGTCGTTCACGGCTCGCTGCAACCCCAGGAAGTTCTTTTCATCGGCGCCCTTGATCACGGGCACGATCAGACCCCCGTCCAGCGCCACGGCGATCCCCACGTTGATGTCCTGGTGGTAGATGACGTTCGTACCGTCGAGCGACGCGTTCACCATCGGAAACGCTTTCAGGGCCGCGCACGCGGCTCGAAGAAAGAACGGCAGAAACGTTAGTTTGACGCCATTCTGCCGCTCGAAGTCGGCCTTGACCTTGTCCCGCAGGCGCGCAATCTGGGTGGCGTCCACCTGATGGACGGTCGACACATGTGGCGAGACCCGTTTGGTCAGCACCATGTGCTCGCCGATCCGCTGGCGCATGGTGCTCAGCTTTTCGACCGTATAGCGGCCGAATAGCGCCCCCGGCGCCGGCGGGAACGCGGTCGCTGCCACGGCCGCCACGGCGGGAGCAGCAGCCGGAGTGGGAGCTTCGACCTTGGCCGCCAGGTACGCCTCCATATCCCGCTTGCTGATCCGGCCTCCTTGCCCCGTCCCCTTCACCAGCCGGAGATCGATGTTCTGCTCTTTGGCTAAGCGCCGCACCAAAGGCGATGACCGGATCCCCTCCACGGCTTGTTCCTCCGCTGCCTCCACGGCCGGGGCGGGCGCGGGAGCCGGAGCAACCGGAGCGGGCGGAGCGGGCGGAGCGGGCGGAGCGGGCGGAGCGGGCGGAGCGGGCGGAGCGGGCGCCGCCGCGGCCGGGGGCGGCGCTTGCGGCTGCGGGGCGCTCGGCGCCACTGCCGCCCCCGCTTCCCCAATCCGCGCCACCACCGCATTCACCTGCACCGTGGTCCCCTCGGGCACCAGGATCTCGGTCAGGGTCCCGGCCGCCGGGGACGGCACCTCCGTGTCCACCTTGTCGGTCGAGATCTCAAACAGGGGCTCGTCTCTCTCGATGCGGTCCCCGACCTTCTTGAACCACTTGGTGACCGTGCCTTCCACGATGCTCTCGCCCATCTGGGGCATGATTACGTCGGACATAACACCTCAACCTCGGACATCTCGCGCTCAAACACCCGCCCAAACTGCCTCGCCACCGCGTCTCTCACCCGGTCCCACCCCGGATCGGCCCCCAGCAGCCTTTCCATCGAAGTCACCGGCCGGTGCAGCCCGCAGGGGACGATATGTTGAAAATACCGCAGATCGGTGGTGACGTTCAGGGCGAACCCATGGCTCGTCACCCACCGGCTGATATGTACCCCGATCGCCGCCACCTTCGCGCCTCTGACCCACACCCCGGTCATCCCAACTTCGCGCTCTCCCTCCAGCCCAAACTCGCCCAGCGCGCCCAGGAGGACCTCCTCCATCGCCCGCAAGTACTTCACCACGTCCCGCTTCCACAGCTTCAGGTCCACAATCGGATACCCCACCAACTGTCCCGGCCCATGATAGGTAATGTCTCCCCCCCGGTCGGTCTCATAGAAAGCGATCCCCTCTCCGCCCAGCAGATGCTCCCGCTTCCCGTTCCGTCCCAGCGTGATCACGTGCGGGTGCTCCACGAACAGCAACTGGTCCGCAATCTCGTCGCGTTTCCGGCGCTCCACCAGCTCCCGCTGCAACTCCAGCGCGGCCCCGTACTCGATCCGCCCCAGGTCCCGCCACACGCACTCAGCCATTGATCGCCATTCCGTACACGGCGTTGAAAGCGTCCCCCACGGCCTCCGCCAGCGTCGGATGCGCATGGATCGTGGCCATCATGCTCTCCACCGTCGCCTCCGACTCGATCGCGGCAACCATCTCCGCCACCAGCTCCGTGGCCTGCGGTCCGATGATATGGGCCCCCAGGATCTCGCCGTACTTCTCCTCCGCCACCACCTTGACGAACCCGCCGTGACTCCCCAGAATCGACGCCTTGCTATTGGCCGCAAAGTTGAACTTCCCGACCTTCACCGGATACCCGGCCGCCCGCGCCTGCGCCTCAGTCAACCCCACGCTGCCGATGGGCGGCTCCGAATACGTACACCCCGGGATCCGCCGATAGTTCACCGGCCGCACCGGCTTACCCGCCATCCGCCCCACCGCCACCAAGCCCTCCATAGACGCCACGTGCGCCAACTGCGGGCTGGCCGCCACGATGTCCCCGATCGCGTACACCCCCGGCTCGGTCGTAGCCATATACGGATCCACCGGCAAGAACCCCCGATCTGTCCGTATCGCAGTATTCTCCAAGCCGATCTGGTCCGTGTTAGGCTTCCGTCCCACCGCCACCAGCAGTTTCTCCACACTCAGCTTCTGCCGCTTCCCGCCGGCGTCCTGATACTCCACGTCCACGCCACCGGCGCCCTTCTCGACCTTCTCCACCTTCGCCCCGGTCTGGATCGCAATGCCCTGCTTGCGAAACTGCCGCGCCAGCTCCGCCGAGATGTCTTCGTCCTCCACCGGCACCAGTCGTGGCAGCATCTCCAGGATGGTCACCTCGCTCCCAAACCGCCGGTAGATCGAAGCAAACTCCACCCCGACCGCTCCCGCCCCGATAATCCCCAGCGACTTGGGGACCTGCGGCAAGTCCAGAATTTCGATGTTGGTCAGTATCTTCTCCGGGTCGGGCTCCAGACCCGGCAGCATCCTCGCCTGCGATCCCGTAGCCAGAATGATGTTCTTAGCGCCCAACTCTCGCGTGCCCTCCGAACCCTTCACCTCCACGCGCCCCTTCCCCAGCAGTCGCCCGTACCCGTGAATCGTTTCGACTTTGTGCTTCTTGAACAGGAACTCAATCCCCTTGGCATGCTTTTGGACCACCTGATTCTTCCGCGCCAGGATACGCCCCCAATCAAAGCGCAAGTTGTCCGCCAGTATCCCCTGCTCCGCCCCGTGCAGAAACGTC
>JBGOUV010000458.1:0-4865 GCA_041477815.1 Terriglobia bacterium
ATGTGCGACGCCCCCACGCCGGTCCCCGACCGCCAGCTCAAGGAACTGGGTATAGCCCTGCGCGTCAAGCCCTAAACCCCATGCTGCTCCTGGACGGCGCCTCTTTAACCTTGGAAGCCGTCCACGCCATAGCCACGACGTCCGCTACGGTTGCGCTGGCCCCTGAAGCCCGCCGGCAGACGACTCCCGCGCCGTCATCGAGAACGGCTGTCCCCGCCGCAAAGCACGCTGCAGGGCTTCGATGAATCCGGGGTCCACTATAGGCAAAACCATGGCAAGGGCAGGATGAACGGCGAAAAACCCCCGTCTGCTATGGGGTTCAGGCGTTCAAGGAACGGTCTGTAGACTTGCCTTCTGTCGAAGGCGACCGTCGTCGCTCTAATATCCGTTGCCATCTGCGCCCTAATGTTAGTATGGCCCTACATCGTGGCCTGAGCCTCCCGGCGGGCGGCGGCGTGGTCCAGAAACCAGACCACGTGGCGGCCGTGGTGAGTGATGACCTGGGCCGGCCAGCGCTGCGGATTGTAGGGGCCGGCCAGGACCGCTTGGACGGCCTCGGCCTTGCCCTCTCCGGCGGTGAGGAACACGGTGTGGCGGGCGGCCAGCAGGACGCCGGGGAGCAGGGTGACGCGCCAGCTATTCAGTTTCTCGACGTAGACGGCGGCGGCGATGCCGGTGCGGTCGTCGATCAGCGGCTCGCCGGGGAAGAGGCTGGCGGTGTGAGCGTCGGGACCGAGGCCGAGGTGGATCACGTCGAAGGAGGGCAGCCGGCCTTCTTCGAGGCGGAAGAAATCCTGGAGGTCCTCGCGGTAGTGTTGAGCGGCGGCGTCGGGGCGCAGCTCGCCGCGAATACGGTGGATCTGTGAGGCGGGCAGGTGGAGGGGGTCCAGCAGGGTTTCGCGGGCGAGGCGATAGTTGCTGTCGGCGTGATCGGGGGGTACGCACCGCTCGTCGACCCAGAAGAGGTGGACGCGGTCCCAGTGGAACTGGTAACGCGTGGCGGCGAGCTGGGCGAACAGGGCACGGGGAACCGCGCCGCCGGAGAGGGCCAGGGTGGCCGAGGGTTGGCCGGAGAGGGCGTCGGTCAAACGCCCCAGGATGAAATGGGAGGCCGCCTGGGCGGCGGCTTCTAGATTATCCTGCTCATACCATTGGACGCTCATGGTCAACCTTCCCGATGCGCAGGGCCTCTTCCCGGCTTTGCTCGTACACCAGGTCGGAGGCATGGATGGAGAGTTCTTCGCCGACCAGCAGCAGGTCGGTGCTGGGGGTGAGGGAAACGCGATTCATGACCGGGTCGCGGCCGGCCAGCTCCAGGCGGACTTCGCCGCTGGAGTCGCTGAGCCGATGGATGGCGAGGCGCGCGGAGTCGGAGGCGAGCTCGATCCCGGAGAGGCGGCCGGTGGGTTCCAGGTCGTTCGATTGGAAGTCGATGTGGTGGAGGGTGAGGCGAGAGTTGAGCCATCCGGCGAACAGCAGAGCGGCCGGGGGGCGGGACCTCTCGTGATAAACCGTGAGCGTCGAGAAGTCGTGCCGGCAAAGCTTGTTTTCGAAGACCTGGGCCAGCAAAGCCCGCCAGCGGGTGAGCCGGGTCCAGGAGAGGTCGGCGATGCCGGGGGCCGGGAAGGCCTCGGGGATGCGGAAGGAGTCGATCAGAACGCGCTGGGCGGAGGCAGCCAGGGCCGGGAAAGCGGGGGACAGGAAAGCGTCGCGGCTGGCGCACCAGACCACCACCGGAAGATCGGGGACGATCAGCGGCAGGACGACCCCGGGCACCTGGTCCAGAGTGTTCGCGGAGCAACGAATGACAATCTGCTCACTGCAGATCTGGCGGCGCTGGCCGAACGGCATCCAGCATTGGGCCTCCACGTCGGCGTCCAGGCAGTCCTCGGGTTCCAGACGGACGATGACGCTGCGGCTGGGGTGCTCGGGCATCAGCTCGGCTAGGGTCTGGGCGATGGCGACTGGACTGTTGGCCTTGTTGTCGGAATCGACCACGGTGAGGAGGGTGAGGGCGCAGGCGCGCATGACCTCATCGCCGAGGGCGGTCCAGACCTCGGTGAGACGGCGGCGGATCTGCTCGGGGTCGATCATGTTCGTCGCCAGATCATGGCCGCCGCCATTGGTGGCCGCGGTGGGCAAGCATCCGGTCGGCTGCTTCCGGGCCCCAGGTTCCGGAGGCATAGTTAGGGAAGTCGGCGCGGGCATTGCTCCAGACTTCCAGGATCGGCTCGACGGCCTGCCAGGAGGCCTCCACCATGTCCTGACGCGTGTAAAGGGTGGCGTCGCCCTCGATGGCGTCGAGTAAGAGGGTTTCGTAGGCCGAGGGGAGGCCGGCGCCGAAACTGGAGCCGTAGTTGAAGTCCATCGACACGCCCCGCAGGTGCATGCCGGCGCCGGGACTTTTGGACTGGAATTTGAGCGAGATGCCTTCCTCGGGCTGGATGCGGAGGATGAGGAGATTGGGCTGAGCGCCGGTGTGATCGAACAAAGGCAGGGGCGCGGGAGCGAACTGAATGGCGATCTCGGTGACGCGCTTGGGGAGACGCTTGCCGGTGCGGAGGTAGAAGGGGACGCCGGCCCAGCGCCAGTTGTCGATCGAGAACGTCACGGCCGCGTAGGTATTGGCGATCGAATCGGGCTTCACGCCGGGTTCCTGGCGATAGCCGGGGAGGTCGCGTCCGCCGAGGCGGGCGGGGCCGTACTGTCCGGCGACGGCCTCGGTGGCGACGTCGTCGCGGGTGAGGGGTCGGATGGCGCGCAGCACCTTGGAGCGCTCGTCCCGGACGGCGGCAGCGTCGAAGCGGCCGGGCGGCTCCATGGCGATGGTAGCCAGCACCTGCAGGAGGTGATTCTGGATCATGTCGCGGAGGGCGCCCGATTCCTCGTAGTAGGCGCCGCGGCCCTCCACTCCGATCGATTCGGCGGCGGTGATCTGTACATGCTGGATGTAGCCACGGTTCCACAGCGGCTCGAAGATGCCGTTGCCGAAGCGGAAGGCCAGGATGTTCTGAACGGTCTCTTTGCCGAGGTAGTGGTCGATACGGTAGATGCCGGTTTCGGGGAAGAAGCGCTGCAGGTCGAGGTTCAGGCGGCGGGCGGAGTCGAGGTCGCGGCCGAAGGGCTTCTCGACGATGAGGCGGCGCCATCCCTCGGAGGCGCGGGTGAGGCCGGCGGCGCTGAGCTGCCCGGCGGCGACCGCGTAGAAGCTGGGTTGTGTCGAGAGGTAGTAGAGGACGTTGCCGCCGGTCTGCCGAGCCTGGGCGATGTCGCCGAGGCGGCCGGCGAGGCGGGTGTACATGGCCGGGTCGTCGAAGTTCCCCGCTTCGTAGTAGAGGCCCTGGGCGAAGGCGTCCCAGATACCGGCCTCGGGGGGGCCGGACTCGGAAAACTGGGTTACCGCTTCGCGCATTTTGTCGCGGAAGGCGTCGTCGGAGAGCGCGGTGCGGGAGATGCCCACGACGGCGAATCCGGGGGAGAGACGGCGGTCCCGGGTCAGGGAGTAAAGAGCGGGCAGCAGCTTGCGCTTGGTGAGGTCGCCGTTAGCGCCGAAGATGACGACGACGCAGGCGGGAGCGGGGCGGTCGAAACGTAGAGGGTCGAGGAAGGGGTTGGCCTCCGTCCCCGCGTCCGAGAGGCTCATGGGCCTAGTGTAGCGCAAGGTTTGGATGGAAAGAAATACATTACCGTGGTAATATATTTCTATGCCGCTCGCTCACTCGAAACTGACTGCCCAGGGCCAGATCTCCGTACCGGCTGCGGTACGGCGGCGGCTGGGCATCGGCCCGGGGTCCCTATTGGAGTGGGAAACGGAGGGCGAGAAGATCGTGGTCCGACGGGCCGGCCGTTACACCTCCGAGGAGGTGCACCAGGCGCTGTTTGTTACTGCGCCCAGGCGGCAGACACTGCTGACGCTGAAGGAGGGGGTCCGGAAGTACGTGCGGGAACGTCATGCGCGCCGTTGACACCAATGTCCTGATCCGTCTGGTTACGCGCGATGACGACCGGCAAGTGGCGGCAGCGGAGGCCTTCGTGGCGAAGGGAGTGTGGATTTCGCACCTGGCGCTGGTCGAGACGGTTTGGGTACTGGCGTCGGTCTACGGCCTTGGTCCGGGCAAGATCGCGACTGCGGTGGAGATGCTCCTCAGTCACCAGAACCTGACGGTGCAGGACTCCGACACCGTCGCCGCCGCACTGGAGCAGTATCGGAAGAAGCAGGCGCTGGGATTTTCCGATTGCTTGATTCTGGAGGTCGCTCGCAAGGCTGGACACTTGCCGCTGGGCACGTTTGACCGCGAACTCAGCAAGCTGGATGGCGCGCAGAAGTTGTGATTCCGACAACTCCAGGAAGTAGCCTACAAGACCGTACCAACCTGCCGCAGTCCGCCGGCGGTAGCTGACTCCTTGACTCACCCCTATAATGGGAGTAGCAGATAGGTCCTGCCGCTTTCAAAGCAGGGGGGGAGGTGGATGCAAGATACATCAAAATGAAAAACCAAAGCCAAAAGCGCCTATTTTCCTTGTACTTAACTTTTTGACCCGCCTCCAAACGAGCTGAACCGCGAATCGCCCGGCCACCTCCGCTGAGTTTCCCGTACCATGGATTGGGGAGGAATGCCTCTCGGCGTCAGCGGAAGTGATGGGGTGGCATATCGTCATGGTGGTGCTGTTGGGAGGCTACTTGCCTTGGCGGTTGGGCTTGGAGTTTCTGGATGCGGGGGTTTTGGTGGTGTATGGGTGCCTGGCGGCGCTGTTCGTAGCGCCACGAATCACGCGGCGACTGGGGACGGAGCAGGAGCGGCGGGTGCTGGAGGTCCGGCGGGAGGCTCCGGCGCGGGGGGTGCTGTGGCGGGAGGTGGGAGCGG
>JBGOUV010000149.1:0-15003 GCA_041477815.1 Terriglobia bacterium
AAGGCCCTGGGGACGGGTTGGAAGAACGGTGTTACGTGGCAGGACTTCGAGGTTACGAACCTGCCGTCGGGGAGGCCTATGCTGCGGTTGTCGGGGAGGGCGGCCGAGATCGCCGAGGAGTTGGGGGTGCGGGCGGTATCGCTGTCGCTGTCGCACACGGAGAGCCTGGCCATCGCTCAGGTGATCCTGGAGGACTGACCGCGTCGCCTCCTAATCCACGAGCGCAGCGGCGATATACACGACCGGCTCGTTACGGCCGATTCCCCAACGTGCCCCAGGACCAGAGCATCGACCTGTACAGTCCCCACGGGTACCGGTTGCTGAGCCAGTTGTGGGTGAAGTCGGGCTGGCAGCGCGGTATTTTCTACTCCCTTACCTGGCTGGGGGCGCGCATGCTCCAGTTGCCCGAGGACATTCTCGTGCTGCAAGAGTTGCTCTTCCGGGTTCGGCCGGACGTGGTGGTGGAGACCGGCACTTTTGAGGGCGGCGCCACGCTTTTCTACGCTTCGATGCTCGAGCTGCTGGGCAAGGGACGGGTCCTCTCGGTGGACGCGGTGGCCCGTCCGGAAGCACGGGCCGCGATAGCGTCGCACGCCGCCGGCCGGCGGGTGCAATTGCTGGAGGGCAGCTCGGTCGATCCGGCCATCGCCGCCCAGGTCCGGTCGGACGTCACTGCCGCCGACAAGGTCCTGGTGGTGCTCGACTCGGATCATTCCCGCTCCCACGTCCGCCAGGAGATGGACACCTACGGGCCGCTGGTGACGCCGGGCAGCTACCTGGTGGTAATGGATGGGGTGATGGAGATGCTCGCCGACGCGCCCAACGCTCAGGCCGGGTGGGCCACCGACAATCCGCTGGCGGCCATCCGGGAGTTCCTGACCGAGCATCCGGAGTTTGAAGTGGATCCCCGCCCCAACCGGCTGGAGGCCACCTACTGCCCCCAGGGCTTCCTGCGCCGCAAGTGAGGCCGCTCACGATGGCGAGCCGCCGCAACGCGCTACCAGGAATAGGACCGGCGTCGATGGGCCGCTAGTTGGGCAGTTCGACTTCGCGCGCTTTGGGCCGTTCCATCTCGCCGGCGGGCACCAGTTGCGCCCGCTCCAGGGCGCGCGCCTGCTCCCAGGTATAGATCATACGGTGGATGACGGTGACGTTGGACAATATGGCGATCACCCAGAGGACGGCGGCCATGCGGTCGGCCAAGGCGCCGATGATGATCAGGACGATGCGCTCGGGACGTTCCAGGAAGCCCACCTTGCAGCTCGGGATGGAATTTTCGGCCCGGGCGCGCGTGTAGCTGACCATCACCGAACCGGTCATGACGATGGCGGTCAGGACAATGTAGAAGAAGCGGTTGATGCTGGCGTAGTAGACCAGCAGGCCCATGTAGAGGGCGAGGTCGGAGTAGCGGTCAATCACCGAGTCCAGGAAGCCGCCGAAGCGGGTGACGCGGTTGGTGGTGCGGGCCACCGGGCCGTCCACCAGGTCGAAGATGCCGGCGCCGATCACCACCAGCCCGGCGATCAGGAAACGTCCCCGGGCGAACTGCCAGGCGGCGGCGATATTGATGATCAGGCCGAGAAAAGTGAGGGCGTTGGGATTGATCCGGGACAGGGCGAGCGCCCGCACGATGCGGTCTATCACCCAGCCGCACGCCACGCCGATCGCGCGGGTGTAGGTCACTTCCGGGTTACTCCTCGTCGTGAATGGTGGTCAGGCGCAGAATCTCGAGCTCCTTGCCTCCCGCCGGAGTTCGGATCTCGACCACGTCCCCCACCCGCTTGCCGAGCAGCCCGCGGCCGATCGGGGAGGTGGTAGAGATAGCGCCGTTGGCGACGTTGGCCTCTTCCGAGGTCACCAGCCGGTAGGAGATCTCGTTTTCCGTTTTCACATCAAAGACTATCACAGTCGAGCCCAGTCCCACCGCATCGCGGGGGATCTTGGAGAAATCGACCATGCTCAACTCGGCCAAGCGCTTCTGCATCAGGCCCAGCCGGGCCCGAACAATCTCCTGCCGCTCTTTGGCGGCCTTGTATTCAGCGTTTTCGCTGAGATCGCCGTGTTCGCGGGCGATCTTGATCTCGCGCGGCAACTCGTTGTGAAGCTCGTACTCCAGAGCCCGGATCTGCTCTTCTAGTTTCTGGAGAATCTTGGCTGACACAGACTCCATTATAAATCAGATTAAGCTATCCTGGACCGGCGGGGGTGAGTGATGTCCTTTGAAATCACGGTGTCAGGTTTCGCCAACGGAGGCAACGTCCCCCTCCGGTACACCTGTGAGGGGGAGGATGTGTCCCCGGCCCTCCGGTGGCAGGGGGCGCCGGACCAGGCCCAGAGCTTCGTGTTGATCGTGGACGATCCCGACGCCCCGGTAGGAACGTGGAACCATTGGCTGCTCTACGACCTCCCCCCTACGACGGAGTCCTTGCCGGAGGGTGGCTCGGCCGGACGGAGCGGGACCAATGACTTCGGACGACCGGGCTACGGCGGGCCGTGTCCGCCGCGGGGCCATGGACCGCATCGGTACTTCTTCAAGATCTTTGCCCTGAACACGGCCTCGCTGGGGTTGCCGGCCGGGGCCAAGCGGGCCGAACTGGATCAGGCCATGCAGGGAAAGATCCTGGCCGAAGCGCAGTATCTGGGAAGGTACGAGAGGCGGTAGATGAAGATCGGCGACATTCTGAAGAACGGGAAGCCCACCGTCTCCTTCGAGTTCTTCCCCCCCAAGGACGACACCGGCTTTGCCGACCTCTACCGCACCATCGAGGCCCTCCGGCCACTCGGGCCCAGCTACGTCTCAGTCACCTACGGCGCCGGCGGCAGCACCCGGCGGAAGACGGTGGAACTGGTCAACCGCATCAAGACCGGCATCGGAATCGAGTCGATGGCCCACCTGACCTGCGTAGCGGCGACGCGGGACCAGATCCAGGGAGTGCTCGACGAGCTGCTGGCGGCGGGTCTGGACAACGTCCTGGCCCTGCGCGGCGACCCGCCCAAAGGAGAGACTCAGTTCGTTCCCACCCCCGGCGGCTTTGTTTACGCCAATGAGCTGGTCGAGTTCATCCGGGGGCGTTACCCGTTCTCGGTAGGGGCGGCCTGCTACCCGGAGAAGCACCCCGAGGCGCTTGACGCCGCGAGCGACCTGGAGAATCTGAAGCGCAAGGTCGACGCCGGCGTGGATTTTCTGATCACGCAGTTGTTCTTCGACAACACCGACTTTTTCCGGTTCCGGGACCAGGCGGCGGCGGCCGGAATCAGCGTGCCGATCCTCGCCGGAATCATGCCCATCGTGGGGGCCAGCCAGGTCAAGCGCATGACCCAGATGTGCGGGGCCCGCATCCCCGCGGGACTGCTCAGTAAGATCGATGCGGTGGAAGACGACTCGGAAGCGGTGCGCCAGGTGGGGATGTACCACGCCACCCGCCAGTGCGAGGACCTGATCGCGGCGGGGGTGGCGGGGATCCACTTCTATACGCTGAACCGGTCCACGGCCACGCGAGCCATTTTCCAGCACATCAAAGGGGTGCTGTAGGACAGGCAACTTGATTCCCCGGCCCGATTGGCGTAACATGCCTCCACCGGCACTCCAAGGAGGGGATAGGATTTATGACAAAGCCGAAGACCGCGACTCTATGGCTGGCGATCCTGCTGGCGGTCCCAGGTTGGACGCAGATACGGAACGTAACCATCAACACCGAGTCCGACGAAGGCAAGCTGCTGCAGCAAGCCGGCGAACAGACCGACGCTACAGCCAAGATCAAGCTGCTGGAAGAGTTTATCTCGAAGTTCGGGTCCCACGATGCTGCCGGGTACGTCCACTTGCAGCTTCTGACCGAGTACCTGAAGCTGAATAACTTCGACAAGGTCATCGAGCACGGCGCCGCGGCCCAAGCCAAGGCCCCCCAAGACCTCGAAGTGGCCCACTTGCTGGTGAAAGGCGCCGAAGGCAAGAGTGTCCCTCAAAGCACGCCGAACGATACAAGGCCTGCCGCCGAGCGAGAACTTGCTGGGGCTGAAGCCCTCATCAAAACAGTCGAGGCCGCCCACGCCCTCGCCCAAAAGGCCGCCTCCGCTCCCAAACCGTCGGACGCCGACGAAGAAGCTAACTGGAAGCGCAACGCCGAGTTTGCCGGCCAAGTCCTGCAATACAACCAGTACGCCCTGTTTGGCGTAGCCAGCAAGCAGACTACCCCCCAGGCTAAGCTCCTGCTTTTCGAGGCCCTGCGCAAGAACTACCCCAACAGCCAGTTCAACAAGAACCTCGACGGCCAATACGTCGAAATCTACCGCCAGCTTGGCCAGCAGGACAAGATGGTCCAGTCGGCCGAGGCGGCCCTGGCCGGCGAGCCCAACAACGAGGCTTTCCTCTATATCCTGGGCGAATCCTACATGGATCCGGCCAAGGGCAAGTTCGCCGACGCCCAAGCCAACGCCGAGAAGATCCTCAGCGTCCTGCCCAACAAGCCCAAGCCGGAAGGCATCGCCGACGATGCCTGGACCCAGCACAAGGGCACCTATCTGGGACTGGCCAACTCGCTGCTCGGCCGCAGTCTGGCCAGCCAAGGCAAGTTCGCCCCCGCCCAAAAGGTTCTTCTGGCCGCGGCCAAGGACATGAAGGCTAATAACGACGCCATGGCGGCGATCTATTACTACCTGGGCTTCTGCAGCATCAAGCTGAACCAGACCAGCGCGGCGCTGAACTATCTGGGACAGGCGGCGAAGATCCCCGGCCCCTACCAGGCCCCGGCCGCCGACCTGGTGAGTAAGGTCAAGGCCGCCGCGGGACGGTAAAGGCAGTTGCCAGTGGTCAGTGGCCAGTGGCCAGTCCCGTGAGGGAGCGGATTCTGCGCATCCTGGTCCCCAACCTCGGGTCTACCTCGGTCAAATACCAACTCCTCGAGATGCCCGAGGAGCGGGTGCTCGACCGCGGCAACGTGGAGCGTATTCGGGGCCGGGCCGAGTACCGGGAAGCCCTGGGGCAGATAGTTTCGAAACACTCCGCGGGCCTGGACGCCATCGGGCTGAAGGCCGTCCACGCCGGCCCCCGTTATCGAGGGACTTTCGTCGTCACCGACGAGGTGCTGGCCGCCCTCCGCGAGTACCAGCCCGCCGCCCCTCTCCACAATCCCATCTACATTGCCGCGATCGAAGCGCTGCGGGAGCTGGCTCCGGGCGTTCCGCTGGTGGCAGTCTTCGAGACGGGCTTCCACCGCACCCTGCCCGGGTACGCCGCCGCCTACGGCGTCCCCCGGCGGTGGCGCGAGGAGTTCGGCATCCAGCGCTACGGCTTCCACGGCGCCTCCCACCGCTACATCAGCCAGCGGGTAGCGGTGGCTCGGCTGGTCTCCTGCCACCTGGGCGGCAGCAGCTCCATCTGCGCCATCCGCAATGGCGCTTCGATCGATACGACGATGGGCTTCTCACCGCAATCCGGTCTCGAGAGCGCCACCCGGCACGGCGACCTGGACCCCTTCGCCGTCCTATTTGTGATGGATCGCCTGGGCTATTCGACCACCCAGGTACGCGAGGAGCTGCTGGGCCAGGGAGGCTTGGCCGGCCTGTCTGAAATCGCCGGCGGCGACGTGCGCGACCTGGAAGCCGCCGCTACCCCGGCCGCCCGCCTGGCCCTCGAAGTCTTCGCCTACCAGGTCCGCAAGACCATCGGCGCCTACGCGGCGGCCCTGGGCGGACTCGACGCCGTCGCCTTCACGGGCGGCATCGGCGAGAACTCGGCGGCGTTGCGCGAGGCCTGCTGCGGGGGCCTGGAATTTCTGGGACTCCGGCTCGACCCGGCTCGGAACCGGGGAGGCGCGGGTGACCGGGTGGTTTCGTCGGACGAGTCGCGGGTAACCGTACTGGCTTTGGCAACTGACGAAGAGCTGATGGTCGCTCGGGAGACTTGGACAGGCCTACGGCTTGACCCGGATCGTGGGTAAGGCCGGAGGTTTGTTTGGTGATTAACGGCGCTTTAGCTTCGGGCGGTCTTCCTCATCCTCGCCCTGCTGGCCGTCCTTACCCTTTTCCTTGCCGTCCTCTACCGGGATGGTGCCGCCCGTCGTCGACTTCCGCAGCCGCGGCCGGTTGGTGTCCTTATCCTCCACCTTCTTACGGGCATGCATGGCCATCAGGCGCGCTTTCACGTTGAGGAACTCGGAGGTGTTCACCACGTACTCGGGTTTAGCCGGCAGCACCTTCTGGATCTCATCCTGAGCCGCCTCGACGCGGTCCTCGGTCATAGGGTGGGTGCGGAACAGCTTACCCAGCGTTCCCGGCTTCTTCTTCTCGAGCTTCTCCAGCTTCTCGAAGAACTCGACGAAGGAGTTGGGATCGTAGCCGGTCTTATAGAGGTACTGCAGGCCGAGGGAATCGGCCTCGCGCTCGAAGCTGCGGGAGAACTGCAGGAAGCCCAGCGGGATGGCCAGGCCGGCGCCCTGCCGGATCGCGTAGCCGGTCCAGCCGCCCATGAAGATCAGGGGGATGGTGCCGATGTTGATGATCTGACCGCGCGTGGCCTGCCGGGTGCCGTGACGCGCCGCGATGTGCGCGATCTCGTGGGCCATGGCGCCCGCCATCTCCGACTCGGTATCAGCCAGAGCCACCAGCCCGGCGTTTACGAAGAAGAACCCGCCCGGCAGCGACAGGGCGTTCGGCTCCTCGGTATCGAGCACCTTGATGGTAAAGGGCACCTTGGCGTCGGAGTTGCGCACCAGGTTTTGCCCCACGCGGTTGATGTACTCGGCGATGATCGGGTCATCGATGATTCTGGCCTGCTGCTGGATCTCCTGGGCCAGCTGTTTGCCCAGCGCGATCTCTTTCTCCAGCGAATAGAAATTGACGCCCGAACCTACGCCGCGATCACCGATCGCTTCGACGTCCTTCTTCTTGTCCTTGATCTTCTTCGGTGGTTGTTCCTTGGCAGCCTTCGGCTTGGGATCGTCCGCGGCCCGAACGGCCACAGGTACTGCCAGCGCTACTGCCAGAGCGATCGCGTAGGGGGCTTTTCTCATGAGGCCACTCCTCTGATTGTTATTATACCCTGTTGCGCAAGAGGGCCAAAGTTAATTCGGGGGTTCCATGGATTTTTGGGAGCACTACCGCCGCGAGTTCCCGGTCACCCGCCGCTGGGCGTACCTGAACCACGCCGCCGTCGCCCCGCTGTCGCGGAGGGCGGCCGTGGCCATGCAGGGGCAGATCGAGGACGCGGCCAACCACGGGGCCGCCCACAGCCGCTACTGGTATGAAACGTACGAAGGGGTGCGCCTCGCCGCCGCCCGTCTGACGGGGGCCGCGGCCGAAGAGATTGCCATCGTCAAGAACACCACCGAGGGGCTCTCCTTCGTGGCCAACGGACTCGACTGGCGCCCCGGCGACGTCCTGGTGGCGGTGGAGGGCGAGTTTCCAGCCAACTACTACCCCTGGGAGAACCTGCGCCAGCGCGGGGTCGAGATCCGCCGGGTCCCCCAGCGCCAGGGCCGGATCGAGCTGGACGACCTGGACCGCGCCTGTCGCGGCGCCCGCCTGCTGGCCGTCAGTTGGGTGCAGTACCTGAGCGGGGCCCGGATCGACCCCGAGGTGGTCGGTGAAATCTGCGCCCGGCAGGGCTGCCTGTTCGTGCTGGACGCCATCCAAGGGCTCGGCGTCTTCCCGCTGGACGTCCGCCGGGCGCGCGTTCACGCTCTGGCCGCCGATGGCCACAAATGGCTTTGCGGCCCCGAGGGCTGCGGGGTGCTCTACGTGGCGGGAGACCTGTTGCCCCAGCTCGAGGTGGCCGAGCTCGGCTGGACCAGCGTCGCCCGCTGGCGCGACTACCAGTCCTGCGACCTGACGCTGCGGCCCGGAGCGGCGCGGTTCGAGTGCGGCACCCTCACCACCGTCGCCTGCTACGGCCTGGCGGCGGCGATGGAGCTGCTGCTCGAAGCGGGCATCGAGCGGATCGGGGAGCGCGTGGTGGAGATCACCCGCCGGATCGCCGCCGGGGTCACCGGGCGGGGCTGGGAGCTGCTGACGGCTCCAGAGGCCGGAATCGTGGCCTTCCGCAAGGAGGGCACCGACGCGTCCGAGACCGTAAAGCGCTTGGCAGTCCAGGGGATCGCCGTAGCCCCGCGGTCGGGGTGGGTGCGGGCCTCGCCGCATTTCTACGTCAGCGAGGAGGAAGTGGACCGGCTGGTGGGGGCGTTGTAGGGCGGCTCCCCGGAGCCGCGCCGGGCTCCCCCGGCCGGGCCAGATTCAACCGGGGGGCCGAATGCGCGCTTGGCGTCAGCGGCGACGTGTGCTGGTTGCTCAGGCAGGACAACACCGCCCGCGGGCAGCGTAAGGTCGCGCTCCTTGCTGAGGTGTTAAATTTCGGGTCAGCAGGGCTTTCAGGAGTTCCGGTTCCGGGTGGGGAAGCGACAAACGGCCGGGTCCGCAAATTTGCGGACCTCGGGAGGGCTCCGCGAGGCGACTGCCTGTCGGTCTGCCCGGCCCGCGGGATTACCAGCCGGTGGAGACCGTTGAAGTTGGATGCAGCCCTTTGGCGTGAACCAGTACCCGGCGCGAACGTTATCAATAGAGACAAAGCATCCAATTGGCAATTGGGTTCGTCTTGATATGACCTTCCTTGGTCGTATGACCATATATGGTTCCCAACTCGGGGCCCCTTAAAGCATCGTGAACGCCCGCATGACGCCTCTGCCAGGGGCTGCGGCGGAACGGCCTGTCTCGTGCATGAAGAGGTGGGGTTGAAACCCATATCACATCCAAGGAGCACTATGAATATAAACGAGGTATTTAAGCTTTTTCCCGGCACGAAGCTTGGTATTGCCCGGACCAGACCGATCCGGGCCGGCGTTCCGGCCCTCACCGGGAGAGGTGGGTCCCCGAAGAAACTCAGCTCATTTCTCCTCTCTGCGGCGTTCACTCTGTGTCCGGCGTTTGCAGCCCAGGCGCCCGTAGATCTGGGATCGGCCGCAACGTTCGGGGTTTTGGCCGGAACCTCGGCTACCAACAGCGGCCATAGCGTTATTACCGGGGATCTTGGCGTTTCGCCAGGCACTTCGGTCACGGGGTTTCCGCCCGGAAAGGTGATTGGAACGATTTACACGCCGAATTTGCCGACGACAAACAATACTGTCGCACAACACGCGCAAGCGTCCTTGACCATCGCATACAACGACGCCGCTGGACGGACAGGCACATTCACACCCGTGAACGCGGCAGATTTGGCCGGGCTCACCCTCACCCCCGGCCTCTATAAATCCAACACTACGATTTCGATAGCGGCGGGGGGGAAAGTTTATCTGAACGGCAAGGGCGTCTACATTTTCCAGATTGGGACCGGACTGACGGTAAACCAGGGCGCTAGTGTGGTCCTGGAAGGTGGCGCCCAGGCGGCCGACATCTTTTGGCAAGTTGGCAGTCTAGCCTCGCTGGGAACGGACGCTGCATTCGCTGGAACCATAATGGCGGGCACTGCCGTTACCATGGGCACGCGCGCAACGCTGAACGGCAGAGCGCTGGCGAAGGCCGAGGTTACGTTATTGACCAACACGGTCACAGTACCCGCAAAAGTCAAAGGCAAACATTAGAATTCCAATACAAAAAGGGCGAAAAGCGGACTACAGACGGAGGTACACCGGGGCGGATTTGCAACGCGTGGACCCACCGTTCCATCTACGGAGCCGGCCAGAACTGTGAACTCGGTTGTGGCCGGCGCTGCGGTTACTCCGGCTCGCCCGGCGGGCGCTTCTTCCCGCAAGCGTAGGGCGATGAACCGGTAGGCTCTGTCCCAACCCTCCGGCAGATAGCGGAACTCGCATGGACCGCCGGAGTTGGTCCTCATCCCGTGGTCTGGCCTTTCGGCGTGGAATCCGCAGCGGGCGACACGGTCTGGGCCGGCGCCCCGGCCAGGCGGGTCGGGCCCTTGGATTCCTTGAACAGCTCGGCGATGCCTCCCAGCGATCCCAGGAGCCCGGCAGCCTCGTAGGGGATGAATACCTTGTTGGCCGGACCTTCGGCGATCCGCTGGAGGGTTTCGAGGTACCGGATGGCGATGACGTCGTTGGTGGGGTTGCCGGTATGGATGGCCTGGTAGATGCGCTCGATGGCCTGGGCCTCGCCCTCGGCCACGGTGAGACGGCGGTACTTCTCAGCGTCGGCCACGCGCTGGATGGCGCCCGCTTCGCCCTCGGCGTTCAGCATCTTGGACTGCCGGACGCCCTCCGCCTGCAGGATCGCCGACTGGCGGGCGCCTTCGGCTTCCAGGATGACGGCGCGCTTCTCGCGCTCGGCCTTCATCTGGCGGTGCATGGCGTTGGTGACGTCGGCGGGGGGCTCGATGCGCTGGATCTCGACGCGCCCCACCCGTACGCCCCACTTGTCGGTGGCGTCGTCCAGGATGTCGCGGAGCTTGGCGTTGATCTGCTCGCGCGACACCAGCGACTGGTCCAGCTCCAGGTCGCCGACCAGGTTGCGCAGGTTGGTCTGGGCCAGCTTGGTGGCGGCGTAGATGAAGTTCTGGACGTTGAAGCTGGCCTTCACCGGATCGCTGATCTGGCAGTACAGGACCGCATCGACCGTGACCACCACGTTGTCCTTAGTGATGACTTCCTGGGGGAGCACGTCGATGACGCGCTCGCGCATGTCCACCTTGAACATGGACTCGATGAACGGGGTAATCATGGTCAGGCCGCTCTCGGCCGTGCGCTGGAAGCGGCCCAGGCGAACCACCAGTCCCTTTTCGTACGGGGCGACGATGCGAATCGACAGCCCGGCGAACACCAGCAGAAACACCAACACCGTAACGAACACGACGAACTGCCCGAAACCTTCCATAACCTCACCCCTCCTTGCGCTGCACCTTCAGATGCGCCCCCTCCGAGCCGACCACCTCGACCAAAGCTCCCTCCTCGATGACCTCTTTGGCTTCGGCCCGCCATTCCTCTTTCTTGACCCGGACCATACCGGTATTGGCCATGGGGTCAATCCGCTGCAGCACCACCGCCGTCTCCCCTACATACTCGTCCATGTTATGTTTCGAGGACTGGGGGGGCGAAACCTGGCGGGCGAGCTTCCGCGAGCACAGCACCATCCCCGCCGACGCTGCCAGGAACACGACCCACTGCACCGGGGCCGTCGCGCCCAGGTAGGCCGCGCCCGCCGCCACCAGCGCGCCCAGGCCGAACCAGATCAGAAAGAACGAGGGCGTGACCATCTCGGTGATGATGAGCAAGGCTCCGAGGAGGAGCCAGATCAGGTCGGATCGCATGGCAAGCGAAGAATAGCAGTGGCCAGTGTCCGGTGTCCAGTGGCCAGCCCCCTGGCTACTGGGCACTGGATCACTGGCCACTTGCAGCTTGGTATTCTCAAGGTGATGAGGAGCTGGCTGTCGCCGGCCGCCCTGGCCATCCTGGGAGGGCTCGGCTACCTTTACGCCCCGCGCGGGCAGGGTGGCGGCTCGGCAAGCCCTACGAATAGGACGGAGTCGAGACTCACTGGCGGGGGGTTTACGACGACCGGGGGCGCTTAATGGTCCTTATCAACTTCAATATGGACCTGGGAGACGCCTGGGAGCACGCCGACCTGCCGGAGTATCCCGAGAAGTTCACCGTCGCTTATCGCTTTGGCATCAACTATATTGTCTACGCGATGACCCATTGACGATGGCGTCTGGTAACATTTCAGCACGCGAGTACGACTCTAGTGTGTAGGAGGCTACCAAGTATGAGATGGGCGAGTATGGCGCTGTTCCTGGCTTTCGCCGGGGTTCTGGCGGCGGCCGATGTGGCCGGCAAGTGGACCGCGCAGGTTCCGGGTCGCGGTGGGGACCCGCAGGAGACCACCTTCAACTTCAAGGTCAGCGGCATGACGCTGACCGGCACCATGGTCAACCCGAGGGGTGAGACCGCCATCTCCGATGGGAAGGTCGACGGCGACAGCCTCTCCTTCTCGGTCAACCTGAACTTCAACGGCAACGACATCAAGCTCCTGTTCAAGGGCAAGGTGTCGGGCAGCGAGATCAAGTTCACGCGGCAGCGGGACGGCGGCCAGGGGCAAGTGCAGGAGTTCACGGCCAAGCGCGCCGCGACATAGCGCCCCCGGAGGCCTGGCGGCGGCTCTGGAGGTGAGGTGTGTCTCCTCCCTTCAATACCGCAGGCGCAAACTGAACTGCACCTGGCGTGACGCCCCCGCCGACGAGATCCGCCCAAACGTCGGGAGATCCGATACCCGGCGGGGCAGGTCGAAGTTAGGGTGGTTGAACAGGTTGAACACCTCGCCCCGGGCCTCCAGGTGGAGAGACTCGCTCAACCGAAAAGCCTTGACCAGCGCCGCGTCCAGGTTGGCCGCACCCGCGCCGTCCAGGATGTTGCGGCCGGCATTGCCAAACTGCAAGGGCGGGGCCGTGGCGAAGGCGGCGGTGTTGAACCAGCGCTCCGGCGTCCGAGGACCGGTACGGGGGTTCCCCACCACGTTGGGCCGATCGGCGCCGAAAATCCCGCCGGTGTTGCCCGTATTCGAGTTGTCGAAGCTCAACTGGGGGGTGAACGGCGGCCCGGATTGCGCCACTCCGAGGGCGTGCAACTGGAACCCTCGGGGCAGGTCGCAACTGGCAAAGAAGACCAGGCGGTGGCGCAGGTCGAAGTTCGACCGGCCCCGCTCCGCGTGCAGGTCCGCACTGTTCTGCGGGAAGCTCTGCTCTCCAGTGGTGGCCAGGAACTCGGAGGCGTCGTCCAGGGACTTGGACCAGGTGTAGGCCGCCGAGAACACCACGCCGGGATGGAACCGGCGCTCCAGGGAAAGCTGGCCCGAGTGGAAGGTGGACGACGACGCCGACTCGGCCATGGCGATGTTGGAGAACCCGGGAATCGGCCGCCGGGCGTTCGGGTTCCCGGGACCGGGCGCCGGCTGATTGATGTCGCGGCGGCGGAGCAGCTTCGTGCCTTTGGACCCGACATAGCCGGCGCGAGCCACCACCCGCCCGGGTAACTCGCGCTCCACCGCCACGTTCCAATGCTGCGCGTAGCCGGTTCGGAAATCCGGTTGCATCCCGTTGATGGAGGCGGCCGGAGTAATGCCGGCGCCGGTCGGAAACGGATCGCGCAGGGTGAGGAGCCGCTGGGCCGAGGGGAAGAACAGGCTTAACACGAAGTACGGCGGATTGAAGTAGAGGCCCGAGTTGGCCTCCAGGATCTCCAGGTCGTAGAACACCCCATACCCCGCGTGCCACACCGCTTTGCCCGAGTCCCAGCTCAGGCCGATGCGGGGGGCGAGGTTGTTGCGGTCGGTGGAGTAGCCCGCGCGGGGCAGGCCGGAGGTCCCGGCCGGAACCAGCGCCCGGCGTTCCAGGTCGAAGACGGAGAAGCGGTCGGCCGCGTCCACCGCCGGCCGGTTCAGCTCGTAGCGTATCCCCAGATTTAGGGTGACCCGGCCCGCCAGCTTCCAATCATCCTGCACGTAGCCGTTCCAGGCCGAGGCGCGCAGGGCCATGCGGTTGTCGATCACGGTGCGCAGGGTGAGAGAAGGCAGACCGAGCAGCAGGTCGGCGACCGCATAGCCTGTGAAAGTGGGCCGGAAGGTGAACTGGCCGCGCGCGAAGACGTTGTTGACCCCGTCGGCCCGGAAGCGCCGATGCTCCGCGCCGGCCTTCAGCGTATGGGCGCCGCGGATGTGGGTAACCGACCCCAGCAGGTGCCAGGTATTATCGCGACGAATGATGGGCAGCGCCGTATTGTCGGAAAGAGAGTCGTAGCCCGGCACGATAATGGCCGGGAACCCGAAGTTGTCCGGATCGCGCGAGAGCCCCGGTATGCCCAACTTGCCCCCCACGTCGTTGCCGGTATTCTGCTGCAGCACCCCGCGACGCAGGCGGTTGAAGCCGGCGCGCCCTTCCCACACCGTCCGGTGGCTGGAGACATGGGTCTCCGAGACCGCCACGTTCTGACCCCGGTTAATGACGAAGCTGCCGAAGCCGGGCAGATTGGTGACGCCTTCGATGAACGGAACCAGGCTGCGGTCATGGCTGAAGTTATAGCGCGCGTAGAAGGTATCGCGTGCCGAGAAATAGTGGTCGAGACGCCCGTAGGCCTGGTCGGCGCGGGCGGCGGCCACCGGCGAGGAGACGAAGTTCTGGTTGGGGTCCGCGCGATTCGGATTCGGCCAGAAGCCGGCCAGGGCGCGGCCGATCGGATCGAGCCGCTCGGGCGGGAGGCGATTGCCCGCGAAGGGACGCTGGGTGAACGGGTCGATGAGGGGCGCCGGCGAGCCGGAGAAGTCGCCCGCCTTCTCCGCGGCCGTCGGAACCCGGGCCGTACGGGTGGTTCCCTGGCGCAGGCGCGTGCCTTCATAGCCGAGGAAGAAGAACATTCGCTCCCGCCGCACGGGGCCGCCCGCCGCGCCTCCGAACTGGTTGCGCTGGAACTTCGGAATCCCGCGCTCGGGCGGGTCGAAGAAGTTCCGGGCATCGAGAGCGGCGTTGCGCAGGTACTCATACACCGACCCGTGGAAGCGGTTGGAGCCGGCCTGCGTGACCACGTTCACCTGGGCGCCGGCCGAGCGCCCGTATTCCGCCTGGTAAGAGGAGGCGTGCAAACGAAACTCCCGCACGCCGTCGAGCGGCGGGCTGACTACGATACGGTTGATGAACAGGTCGTTGTTGTCCACGCCGTCGAGTAAAAAGTTATTGGAGGCCTCGCGCCCGCCGTTGAGGTGCAGGCCGCTGTTGTTCTGGCGTGACAACTCGGACCCCGGGGCCGCCGGATGAGACCCGGGGGCCAGCAGGGCAAGCTGCAGGAACTCGCGGCCATTCAGGGGCAGTTGGGCGAGCGTGTCGCGGGCAACGACCGTCCCCAGAGCGGCGCTGGCGGGCTCGAGGAGGGAGGTGGCCTCGACCTCGACCACGTCTACCTCGAGGGTCAGGGGCACATCGACGCGGAGATGGCGGCCCAGCTCGAGGCGCACCGACTCCGGGGCCGGCCGGAAGCCGGGGGCAGTGGCGGCGAGGCGCCAGGGTCCGAGCGGCAAAGCCGG
>JBGOUV010000570.1:0-3189 GCA_041477815.1 Terriglobia bacterium
GACAGCCAGACCGCGGTGGACATCAAGGTCTACCAGGGCGAGCGCACCTTGGCCAACGACAACCGTCTGCTGGGCGTGTTCCAGCTCGTCGGCATCCCGCCCGCTCCGCGCGGCGTCCCCCAGGTGGAGGTGACCTTCGACATCGACGCCAACGGCATCCTCAATGTCACGGCCAAGGACCGGGCGACCTCCAACGAGCAGAAGATCACCATCACCAGCTCCTCCGGCCTCTCCAAGGACGAGGTCGAGAAGATGGCCCGCGACGCCGACGCGCACGCCGCCGAAGACCGCCAGCGCCGCGAGGAGATCGACGCCCGCAACCGCGCCGACGCCATGATCTACAACACCGAGAAGACCCTGCGCGAGCACCGCGACAAGGTCTCCGACGACGACGTCAAGGCCATCGAGACCGCCCTCGAGGACGCCAAGAAGGCCGTGCAGGGCGGCGATACCACCGCCATCAACGCCGCCGTCGACAAACTCACTACGGCCAGCCACAAGCTGGCGGAAGCCATGTACAAGTCCGCCTCCCAGCAGGCCGGCCCGCCGCCTCCCGGCTCCCCGCCACCCCCGCCGGGTCCGGAGAAGAAGGATAACGTCGTGGATGCGGAGTTCGTCGACGTCAACGACCCGAACAAGAAATGAAGGAGGACTACTACAAGACTCTGGGCGTCAAGAAGGGCGCCTCCCAGGACGAGATCCGCAAGCAGTACCGGCGTCTCGCCCGTAAGCATCACCCTGACCTGAACCCCGGCGACAAGGCCTCCGAGGAGCGCTTCAAGCAGCTCCAGGAGGCCTACGACGTCCTCGGCGACGCCAAAAAGCGCCAGATGTACGACCAGGTCGGATTCTATTCCGACACCGGCTCCTACCCCGGCGCCGGCCCGGCCCCGGGCGCCGGCCCCGGCGCCGCCCAAGGCGGGGGCTTCGGCTTCTCCGGTTTCGATTTCACCGAAATGTTCGGCGCCGGCGCCGAGAGCCCCAGGTCCACCGGACGGCGCGCCGCCGAGCCCGGCGGCGGCTTCGCCGACATGTTTTCGAGCCTGTTCCGGCGCGGCGGACCCCCGCCGGAGGCGCAGTCCGGCTCCGACCTCGAGTACACGGTGCAGATCGGTTTCTGGGAAGCCATCCACGGTTCCCAGGCCCGTCTCAACCTCACCCGCTACGACGTTTGCGGCACTTGTGGCGGCTCGGACTCCAGCGCCGGCAGCCAGGCCGCCTGCCCGGAGTGCCAGGGCTCCGGCCAGGTTTCCCAGGTGGCCGGCGCCATGCGCTTCCAGCTCACCTGCCCCCGCTGCCAGGGACGTGGCCGCCTCCCGAACACCTGCCCCACCTGCCACGGCGAAGGCCGCGTGGCCCATCCCGAAACCGTGGAAGTGCGCATCCCGCCTGGCGCCGAAACCGGCTCCCGTCTCCGCGTTGCCGGCAAGGGCAACGCCGGTACGGGCGGCGCTCCCCCGGGCGATCTCTACATCACCACCCGCGTCGAGGAGCATCCCTTCTTCAAGCGCCAGGGTAACGATATTCACATCACCATCCCCGTCACTGTCACCGAGGCCGCCCTCGGCGCCAAGGTCGAGGTCCCCACCATTGATGGGAAGTCCGTGCTCAAGATTCCGCCCGGCGTCGATAGCGGCAAGACCCTCCGCCTGCGCGAGAAGGGCGTGCTTCGCCGCCGCACCAACGTCCGCGGCGATCAGTACATCGAGATCCGCATCGTCGTTCCCAAGGTCCAGGACGAGCGCACCAAGGAGATCCTCCGTGAGCTGGCCCGCCTGAACCCCGAGGACCCCCGGGCCGGCCTGTTCGAGAACTAGCCATGGCACGCAAACGCGATCGCGCCGCTTTCATGATCTCAGTAGTATCTGAGCAGTACGAGATCCATCCCCAGACCCTCCGTCTCTACGAGCGCGAAGGCCTCCTCCAGCCCTCCCGCACCGAAGGCAACACCCGCCTCTATACCGAGAAGGACCTGGAGCGCCTGGAAGTCATCCTCTCGCTCACCCGCGACCTGGGCGTGAATCTGGCCGGCGTCGAGATCATCCTGAACATGCGCGAGAAAATGGACGCCATGCAGCGCCAGATGCAGGAATTCATCGCCTGCCTGAGCCAGCAAATGACCCAGGCCCAGACCCCGCCGCCCGCGCCCGACGCCTCCGGCCGCGCCCTGGTCCCCCTAACCCGCCGCGCCGCCCCGGCGCCGAGCCGCGACCGCAAGGGAGCGTCCCGCTCGGGGGTGCCACCTCAGAAGGGCGGGACACCGACGCGGTTCAGCAACGCCTCGACGCGTGCAAATTCCGACGGGATCACCAGCCCCCAATTCGCCCGGGGCCCGGGGGCGACGATCACCTCTTCTTGTCTCGCCCGCTCGCGATTCCCGCGCCATTGGTGCGTCTGCATAGCGTCGCCGAACTCTGTTTGCTGACGGGGGTCGCCTTGCTGAGAGAATAGCCACACAACGCGGAGGGTCACCTTGAGTTTATCGGGCAAAGCCGCCTTGGCCCCAGGGAAGCAGTGCTCGATGACCGACACGGCGTCGCTGATCGCGTCGGCGCAGTGCTGGCCGTCCACGGTTGCCGCAGGATTGTTGTGCTGCATGTCGTTGCGGGTATTGTGGCAGTCGTAGATGGACTTGCCCAGGCCAGGGACGGTGATGTCAAACCCGACCTCCCCATGCGTGACCAACGAGTGGAAGTCGATCCGCCCGAGGTTGTGGTGCCGGAGCTTGACTTTCTCCCGGCACGTAACTTCAACCAGTTCATCACAGAGGATGAACGCGGCCCGTTCCTTGTGACGGCAGTTGGAGAAGTAGAGCGATAGGACACAATCGAGGGCGTCGACGATGTGTCGGGGCGCGGCCATGCGGGGCTACTTCCCCTTCCCGCCAACTTCGTTCGAGATCATGCCGTCGACAGTCCTCTTGGCCTGTTCAAGTAGCCGCGCGGCCTCGCGGCGAGCAGCCATGGACTCCTGCACCTTGGCGACAATTTGTTGCCGTACGGCCTTGTCCGGGATGACGATGGGGACCCGCATGAGGCGGTCAACGGGTATAGCAGGGTACATGCTCGCCCACTAGTGTCCGGCTAAAAGTCAAATAGAATCAGTTGGTTGGATGGATCGAGTAAATGCTCTTGGGAGTCGGATGGCTGGAGGGCCTGTAAAATGGGCGTTTTCTCGAAAAGCGTCACA
>JBGOUV010000582.1:0-2935 GCA_041477815.1 Terriglobia bacterium
AGCGCATCGACGAATTGCGGGCCGAGATGATCGGCCGTATCGACGGTCTCCGCGACACTCTGCGCGCAGAGATACGTGCGGAGATGGCCCAGATGCGCGCCGAGATGGCTCAGAACCACGCCGAGGTTATGACCAGGCTCAATGAGCTGGATTCTCGGGTTAGCCAACTCGAGCGCGCGGCCTAGCCTCACTCGTACCGCAACACCTCTACCGGCGCGATCCGCGTCGCGCTCCGCGCCGGGTAGATCGTCGCCAGAAAACTGATCAGCAGCGCCGCCGCCGCCACCCACATTCCATCCCACGGACGCGCCGCGAACGGCACGTAGCTCAGGCCGTACACGTCCGAGGGCAGGTGCAGCCACCGGTAGTGGTCTCCCAGCCAGCTCAACCCGTACCCTAGCGCCAGGCCTATCGCCGTTCCCGACGCCCCGATCAGCGTCCCCTGCAGCATGAAGATCTTCGCCACCTGGTCCCGCCGCATGCCCAGGGACATCAGGATGGCTATGTCCTTATGCTTCTCCATCACCATCATGACCAGCGAGATCAGAATGTTCAGCGCCGCCACCATCTCGATCAGCCCGATCGTTACCACCGTGACCAGGCGCTCCATTTGCAACGCGCCCAGCAGGGTCCGGTTCTGTTCCATCCAGGTGGTGGTGGAATACTTCGGCCCCGCGATCTTCTCGATCTCCCGGCTCACCGGCTCGGCCAGGTTCAGGTCATCCAGTTTGAACTCCACGGCGTTGATCACGTCCGGCACCGACAGCGTCTGCTGCGCCGCCTTCAGGGTGGTGAATACCCAGGTGGAGTCGAAATCGAAAAACCCTGAATCGAAGATCGCCACCACCCGGAATTTCTTGTAGGTCGGCACCAGGCCTACCGGCGTCAACTCCCCCTGCGGGCTCATCACCGTAAGGCCGGTCCCCAGCCGCGCTCCCAATTCGTCGGCCAGCTTCTTGCCGAGGATCAGACCCGGCGGTCCCCCCTCGTCCCGCAACGCCTCCAGCTTTCCTTGCCGGATGCTCTTCAGCAGATCGGCCACCCGCACCTCCGCCTGGGGATCGATGCCCTTCAACACGGCGGGCTTGGGCTGCACCGGCCCCGAAACCATCACCGGCCCATACAGCGCCGGCGCCACCCCCACTACGTGCGGCGCGCCCCGAAACTTGTCCAGAAACGGCCGCCAGTTCTCCATCCCCTCCCGCCGCTCCACCTCCAGCAGGTTCACGTGCGAGGTGGCCCCCAGCAGGTGAGTTTGCAGTTCCTGGCGGAACCCATTATTAATAGCCAGCGCCAGGACCAGGGCCATCACCCCGGCCGCCACGCCCACTATCGAGATCCCCGTAATCACCGAGATCACGGCGTGCTTCCGCTTCGCCCTTAGATACCGCCGCGCGATGAAAAACTCCACGGCCATCTACACATCCAGTTTCCGCAACTGCTCCGCAATCCCGATCTCCCCCTCCGGCCGCAGCAAAGGGAACAGGATCACGTCGCGGATGCTGCGGGAATTGGTCAGCAGCATGGTCAGGCGGTCGATCCCAATCCCCTCTCCGGCCGTGGGCGGCATGCCGTAGCATAGGGCGCGGATGTAGTCCTCGTCCATCTCGTGCGTTTCCGCGTCCCCGCGCTCCCGCATGGCGATCTGCATCTCGAAGCGCCGCCGCTGCTCCTGGGGGTCGTTCAGCTCCGAGTAGGCGTTGGCCACTTCCATCCCCGCCACGTAGATCTCGAACCGCTCCACCCAGGCCGGATCCTCCGGCTTTTGCTTCGACAGCGGCGACACCTCCACCGGAAAATCGTAGATCAGGGCCGGCTGGATCAGCCGCTCCTCGCACACCGCCTCGAACAGATGCCCCACCAGCTCTCCGGTGGCCGCCCCGGACGGGGCCGTCACACCCTGCAACCCGGCCAGTTCCGCCACCTTCCCCGGATCGGCCAGGTCTTCCAGCTTCGGACGCGACCCCGCCTCCGGCCAGAACTCGACAATCGCTTCCTTCATCGTGTAGCGCGCCAGCTTCCCGAAATCGATCTCGTGCTCCCCGAACGACACCACGGTCCGGCCATCGTTCGACGCCGCGGCCGTCTCCCGGAACAGCTCGGCGCTCAGATCCATCAGGTCGTGGTAATCGCTATACGCCTGGTAGAACTCCAGCATCGTGAACTCGGGATTGTGCTGCGTCGAAACGCCCTCGTTTCGGAAGTTCCGGTTGATCTCGTAGACCCGGTCCAGTCCCCCCACCGTCAGGCGCTTCAGATACAACTCCGGCGCGATGCGCAGGTAGAGATCGATCCCCAGGGCGTTGTGATGCGTCCGGAACGGCCGCGCGATGGCCCCGCCGTAGAGCGGCTGCATCATGGGAGTCTCTACCTCGACATACCCGCGCGTCTCGAGCGACTGCCGCAGCGCCCGGATGATCCGGGCCCGCGTCACGAACACCCGCCGCACTTCCGGATTCGCCAGCAGGTCCAGATACCGCTGCCGGTAGCGCGTCTCGACGTCCTGCAATCCGTGCCACTTCTCGGGCAGGGCCAGCAACGCCTTCGACAGGAATTCCAGCTTCTCCACGTGCACGGTCAGCTCGCCCGTACGGGTCCGGAACAGGTATCCCTCGGCCCCGATGATGTCGCCCGCGTCCAGCATCTTGTAGAGCGTGAAATCCCGCTCCCCCACCGCGTCCTGCCGCACGTAGAGTTGCAGCTTGTCTCCGTTTTGCAGCAGGTGCGCGAACCCTGCCTTCCCCTGGCGCCGCACGGTCAGGGTTCGGCCGCACACCCGCACGCCGGGCTTCTGCTCCGCCAGGTCTTCCAGCTTCGGACGCGACCCCGCTTCCGGCCAGAACTCGATGATCGCTTCCTTCATCGTGTACCGCGCGAGCTTCCCGAAATCGATCTCGTGCTCCCCGAACGTCACCACAGTCCGGCCATCGTTGGC
>JBGOUV010000027.1:0-29986 GCA_041477815.1 Terriglobia bacterium
CTGGTTTAACAACTCGGCCGTAAACCGGGAGTTCCGCAGCCGCTGCGCATGCGGCTGCGCCGCCAGCGCTGCCGCCCGTTCCGCCTCCCGGGCGGAATGCCGCCGCTCCAGCGCCGCCGGATCCCGCTCCTCCGCCGACTCCAGATTCTTCAAATCGTTTTCCAGGTTTTCCGCAAAGCCCATTGAGGTATTATAGCCTCTATGTTGCGACTCGTGACCCTATTGCTCGGTTGCGTTCTATTCCTCCCCGCCGCACCCCCCAACCTGGAAATCTATTGGATCGACGTGGAGGGTGGCGCGGCGACTCTGCTGGTCACCCCCGCCGGCGAATCCCTGCTGGACGACACCGGCTGGCGCCGTGACGACCAGCGCGACGCCAAGCGCATCCAGCAGGTGGCCCAACGGGCCGGCGTGAAAAAGCTCGACTACCTCGTCATTTCCCATTTCCACGCCGACCACCTCGGCGGCCTCGCCGCCCTCTCCAGCCTGCTGCCCATCGGCAAGTTCATCGACCAC
Source organism: Terriglobia bacterium (assembly GCA_041477815.1). Taxonomy (GTDB): domain Bacteria; phylum Acidobacteriota; class Terriglobia; order Bryobacterales; family JACQDG01; genus JBGOUV01. The sequence goes on from JBGOUV010000027.1 coordinate 517, forward strand.
GGCGACCGCGTCGAGACCCGCCCTGGTCCCGACGCCGACAACTATGCGAACTATCTCAAGCTCGCCGCGGGCAAGCGCCTCAGTCTCAAGCCCGGCGATAAGATCCCCCTGAAAGGACTCGACGTGACCGTGGTCGCCTCGCACGGCGAACGCCTGGCCAAAGCCATCAACGGCGGCGGTCCCAACGACGCGCTTTGCAAGAGTCCCGTGCTAAAAAATACCGATCCCTCTGAGAACGCCCGCAGCATCGGCTTCCTTCTCTCGCTGGGCAAGTTCCAATTCCTCGACCTCGGGGACCTCTCCTGGAACAAGGAGCACGAGATCTCCTGCCCCCAAAACCTGGTGGGCAAGATCGATCTGTACCAGGTGACGCACCACGGCATGGACATGTCCGGCGCCCCGCAGCACGTTTGGGCCCTTCAACCCCAGGTCGCCATCATGAATAATGGACCCGAGAAAGGCGGCACCCCCGGTTTCTACGAGGTGCTCCAGAAGTCCCCCGGCCTCCAGGATATCTGGCAGGTCCACCAGGCCCTCGGCGCGGATAAGGACCACAACACCGCCGAGCCGCGCATCGCCAACCTGGAGCCCGAGGACCAGTGCAAAGGGCACTACCTCAAAGCAGTGGTTGAGCCGGGTGGCCGCTACACCATCACCAACAGCCGTAACGGCGTCAGCAAGACCTATACCGCCCGCTAACGATGACCCTGGCCGACCAATTCCTAGCCGCCAACCGCAAGTCGCTCGCCCTCTGGCACCAGCGCATCCAGACGTGCCTCGGCCGCCTCACCCCCGACCAGATCTGGTGGCGCTCGGGCGACAACGCCAACGCCATCGGTAACCTGGTCCTGCACCTGTGCGGCAACGTCCGGCAGTGGATCATCGCCGGGGCGGGCGGCGCCCCCGACCTCCGCGAGCGCGACGCCGAGTTTAACCGGCGAGAGAGTCTCCCCACCGAGCAGCTCCAGGAGCGCCTCGCCTCCACCGTTGCCGAGGCCGACCAGGTCCTGGGCCGCCTCACCGCAGGCGACCTGATCGAACTGCGCCACATTCAGGTCTACGACCTGACCGTTCTCCAGGCCGTCCACGACTCGGTCCAGCACTTCGCCCTGCACGCGGGGCAAATCCTATACGTGACCAAGCTTCTAACCGGCGCCGACTTGGGCTTCTACCGCCACCTGTCGAAACCGGCCGGCGCCGAACCGCGACCGTAAGCGCGTTCACAAGGGTCATGCGGCCAACGACGAAGGTGAAAACGTACCGGCTGGGTGCGCCTCCCGGCAGGCCGGGCCAGGGGGCCCGGCGCGGCCCAAGGAGGCCGCCCTACAGTTACAGGGGAGCCGCTCGCCACCGTCACGGTTCGACGATCCCCAGGGTTTCCAGGTGTGCCTCTATCCCCGCGGGGTCCACCTCCACATCGGCCGTAGCCGCCCCCAACTCGGCCCGGTCATCGAACACCTGGAACAGGGTCAGCTTCACCGCCGCATACTGCTCGGTCGGGCTCAAGGCGCGACCGTGGCGGCTCTCCCACCCCTCCACCACCGCCCGCGCCAGAAACACCGTCAGCGGAAAGGACCTCTTCCGATCCGAGCTGACGTGAAATACGTGCTCGTTGCCCCGCCGGCCACCGCGATCGCTCTCCCGGTATCCTTCGTAGTAATACTGATAGACATATCCCGTCTGCGCGGAGTACGACTTCTCCCGCCGCACTGCCGGCGCTCCCCGCAAAGGCGCCACCGCCGCCGCCGGTTTCCGCCCCCATAGCCGGTTCCAGATCATTGTCCGTGATAACGCTGCTCTTGGAAGGGATCGCCGTACAGATGGTAACCCACCCGCTCCCAATACCCCGCGCGGTCTTGATCCATGAAGTCCAGGCCCCGTACCCACTTCGCGCTCTTCCACGCATAGAGATGCGGCACGACCAGGCGCAGCGGGTACCCGTGCTCCGGCGTCAGCGGCTCCGGGGCATGGGCCATGGCAAAGAGCACGTTGTCGCGCAGCAGGTCCTCGAGCGGAATATTCGTCGTATACCCCACGTCGCCCTGGACCATCACGTACTTCCCCTCCGCCCGGGGCTTCACCATTTCGGCAAGGACCCGAAACGGCACCCCCTCCCACGCGTTGTCCATTTTGCTCCAGGCGGTCACACAGTGGAAGTCGGCCCGGACCCGCACCTTGGGCAGCTTCTCAAACTCTCTCCAGTCCAGCCGGAGGGGATTTTCCACTAACCCGGTCACTCGAAAGTCCCACTGCTTGGGATCGAACGCGGGGATCCGGCCCTCGTGCAGGACCGGCCACTTCAAGGTCAGCGACTGCCCCGGCGGCAGCCGCCCGCTCTCCGCGTACTGCCGTTCCTGGACCTTTCGCTCGCTGTCGAAAAGCACACTGCTATAAATGGTAGCATGGGCTCAGAAAGCTCCCCGCTGTTCCTCCGCGGCCTCGACCTGTTCAACCGACGCGAGTTCTTCGAGTGCCACGAGACGCTCGAAGAAATCTGGACCCCCTCCCGCGGCCGCGAGCGTCTGTTCCTGCAGGCGCTGATCCACTTCGCGGTCGGCTTCCACCACCACCAGCGCAAAAACCGACTCGGCGCCGAGCGCCAGCTCCGCAAGGGACTCGGTAAGCTCCACCCCTACCTTCCCAACTTCGGCGGCCTGGACACGCGCGCGCTCCACGACCATGTCGCTCGCCTCCTCACCCGGATCGAAGCCGGCGAGCAATTGGACGAATTTCCCTACCTCCACGCGGAAGAATCTACATTCCCGGCGGCGTAACCCTCGCGTTTGCAATAGCCGTCTAACCTGGCATCCAGATTGCTGTTCTTTCCGTCGATATGGCTATTATGTGGGGTAAGGATGAAAGACCTGCGGAAGAACCTCGGCCGACCATTCCGGCGCCACCGCCTTCCCTCTCCCAAGGAGAATCCAAACCGATGGCTTCCATTGGCAAGTCGCTGCTGTTGAAGGCCCAGATCACGGGCGACGAGGATCTTTACGTCGATGGCCAGGTCGACGGCTCGATCGAGCTCAAGAACCACAACCTCACAGTCGGGATCAACGGCCGTGTGAGCGCCAACATCATCGCCCGCAACGTGTTCGTCGAGGGCAATCTCACCGGCAACGTCATGGCCACGGAAAAGGTCGAGATCCGCAAGACCGGCTCCCTTCAAGGCGACCTCACCACCGGTGGTGTCACTATCGAAGACGGAGCTTATTTCAAAGGCAGCATCGACATCGCCAGAAAGTAGGACCGGAACGGCGGAGGCTCCGCTCTGCTACGGCCGCGGTGCGGTGCTGTCGTCCTCCTTGGCCAGCGGCAGGTAGATTCGAAAGGTAGATCCGTGCCCCGGCTTGCTGCTGACCTCCAGGTGGCCTCCGCTTTGCTCTATGATCCGGTGCACCGTCGACAGCCCCAGCCCCGTCCCCTGGCCCTGTCCCTTAGTGGTGAAAAAGGGCTCGAACAGGCGCGCCTGCGTCTGGGCGTCCATCCCTGTTCCCGTGTCGATGACCTCCAGTACGACATAGGATCCCGCCGGCAAGCCACCTGGTTTCGCCGCTATCTCGACATCGGCAGTGCCGAGCGTGAGAACGCCTCCGCGCGGCATGGCGTCCCGCGCATTCAGAGCCAGGTTCAACAGGACCTGCTCCAGTTGCACCGTGTCGGCCCTCACCCGCGCCGACGACGCCTCCGTCCGGGTGGCCAGCCGCACCCTTTTCCCGAGCAGACCTCCCAGCATCTTCTCCATATCCCGGACAACCTGGTTGAGGTCGAGCACCCGTGACTGCAGCACCTGCTTCCGGCTGAAAGCCAGCAGTTGCCGGGTCAATCGGGCCGCCCGCTCCGCGGCCTTGTGGATCTCCTCCGCGTCCGCCCGCCGGGAATCCTCCGGCTCCAGACTCGCCAGCAGCAGATCGCTGTATCCCGTGATGGCCGCGAGCAGGTTGTTGAAGTCGTGCGCCAAACCGCCAGCCAGTTGTCCCACCGCCTCGCCTTTTTGGGAGCGCCGCAGTTCCTCCTCCAGCTTCCTCTGCGCGCTGATATCGACCAGGACGCCCCGTGCGATCCCGGCCGCCACCTGCACGGTCTCCCGTACCCACACGGTCTCGCCGTCCGCCCGCACCATGCGGTATTCCAGTTGGTGTTTCCGGCCCGCCGCCACCTGGGCGCGCCGCGCCGTCCCCACCCGCTCCCGGTCCTCCGGATGGACGCTCTGGATCCAGAACTCCGGCTCCGCCGTCCAGGCCTCCACCCCGTAGCCCAGCAGTGTCTCCACCACGCGGCTCACGTAGGTGTACCGCCGCGTCCGCGCGTCCGCCTCCCAGACGGCGAACCCGGCGCTCTCGAGCAGGTCCCGGAAACGATCCAATCGCGCCGTCCTCCTCAAACGTCTACAAAGGCCTCCACGGCCTCCCCAATCGGGTCCAGCACGTCCAGCAGTTCGTGATCCGAATCCAGCAGCAGCAATCGCACCTGGGGCTTTCCCGCCGCAAACTCCTCCGACCACGCCGCCGGCACGACCTCGTCGCGCACCCCATGAATCACCAGCGTGGGATCGCGCACGTCCGGGTAGTCTTCATACTGTATCCCATCCTCGAGCAGCCGGTATCCCAACCGGCAGTTCCGCTGAAGCCCGTAATGATACACTTCCATCCAGCCATTCTCCCGCCACTGCCGGACGGTCTCCTCTCCCAGCCATTCCGGCCAGCGCCGCGCAAATCCGAATCCCGGCGCCAGCAGGACCAGCCGCGCCCGTCCCGGGTGACGCGCCGCCCACAGCGCGGCCAGGTACCCGCCGAGACTCGATCCTATGATAACCTCTGGCGACTGCCTATTGACAAGTTTGTCAACTACCCCCAACTGCCCGGTCACCGTCAGGCCGGCAAAGTCCCCCTCCGTCAAGTCCGGCAAGTCGACCCGCACTCCCCGGGCCTCGAACCGGTCGCGAAAGAATCTTCCCTTGGCCGAGTCCGGCCCCGAGGCGAACCCATGCAGGTACAGCACCGGGCCGGTCATTCCATCGCCCGCACTTTGGCCAACCGCCGCGCGTGCCGCTCCTCCCCGCTGAAGCGGGCCTCCAAAAACGCCGCCACCACCTCGCGCGCCAGCGCCGGACCGATGATCCGCGCCCCCAGGCACAGCACGTTCATGTCATCGTGCTCCACCCCCTGCCGCGCCGAGTAGGTATCATGACATAGCCCGGCCCTGACGCCCCGCACCTTGTTGGCCACAATCGAGGCTCCCACCCCGCTCCCGCAGACGATGATCCCGCGCTCCGCGCGGCCCTCCGCCACCGCCTCCGCCACCGCCCGGGCAAAGTCTGGGTAATCGTCTCCCGGGTCCAACTGGTGCGCCCCGGCATCCCAAACCTCCTGCCCCCGCCCCCGCGTCCACTCGACCACTTCCACCTTTAAGTGGTACCCGCCATGGTCCGCCCCGATTGCGATTCGCATCCGTCCTCCGACCCGCCATCCCATTCTAACTGACCGATCCTCAATTCCTCAAATCACTGCTATCCTGTCTAGAAGGGGCCTTATATGAAACTCCGTCTTGCCCTCTCCCTGCTCGCCATGGCCGCCTCCGCGCTCGCCCAGACCGCCACCGGGCGGCTCACCGGCACCGTCCTGGATCCCTCCTCCCTCGCTGTCCCTAACGCCGCCATTACCGTCAAGGGCGAAGCCACCGGCATCACCTTCACCACCTCCACCTCCCCGGCCGGAACATTTAACATCTCGGATGTTCCCCCCGGCGAGTACTCCATCGAGGTCAATTGCCCCAACTTCCGCCGCCAGCTTCTGCGGCGCTTCAAGGTGGACGTGGCCAAGGAAAACGTGGTCCCGCCGCTGCGCCTCGAGCTCGGCCCCGTTAGCGAAGTCGTGGAGGTCCACGCCGGCGCTCCCGGCCAGGTCCAGACCACCAACGCCGAAGTCGCCGCCACCGTTACCATGCAGCAGATCCGCGATCTGCCCATCGTCGACCGCGATCCCATGGCCCTCATCTCGCTGGAGGCCGGCGTGGTTTACAACGGCCGCACCGCCACGGTCATCAACGGCCAGCGCACCTCTTTCTCCAACGTGACGCTGGACGGCATCAACGTCCAGGACAATTTCATCCGCGGCAACGGCCTCAACTACATCCCCAACCGGCTCCTGGTCGACGAAGTCTCCGAATTCACTATCACTACTCAGAACGGCAACCCCGCCCTGGGGACGGGAGCCTCGCAGGTCAACTTCATTACTCCGTCCGGCAGCAATCAGTACCACGGCCGCCTGTACTGGCAAAACCGCAACAACCATTTCGCCGCCAACCAGTGGTTCTCCAACAAGTCCGGCACCCCCAAGCCGTTCCTCAACGTAAACCAGGGTGGCGGCGGCCTCGGCGGCCCTATTATCAAGGATAAACTCCTCTTCTACGCCAACTACGAGGCCTACCGCCAGCACAAGCAGGTCGCCGAGAACGCCACCATTCTGACTGCGTCGGCCCGGCAGGGTATCTTCACCTACCGCGACTCGCAGAACCGCGTCCAGCGCGTCAACGTTCTGTCCGCCGCCGGCGTCCGCCTGGACCCCCGTGTGCAGCAGATCCTCCAGCAGGTCCCCGGTCCGGAGGCCATCAACAACTTCGAGACCGGCGACTCCGACGGCTCCCTGCTTCGCAATACCGCCGGGTACCAGTTCAATGTCCGCGACAACCTGCTGCGCGACAACCTCACCACGCGTTTCGATTACGTCCGGTCCACCCGCCACCTTTTCCAGGGCACCTACCGCTACAACCGCGAGATCGTCGATCGCGCCGACATTGAGAACGGCTACCAACGCACGCCGGTCATCCAGAACGACGACCACGTGCATTTCCTCTCCGCCGCCTGGCGCTGGAACCCCAGCCCCTCCTGGACTAACGAAGTCCGCGGCGGCTTTAACCTCGCCCCCGGCGTCTTCAACGTCAGCGAGAACCCCGGCGACAAGCTCTTCACCGGCTTCAATTTCACCAGCCCGGTGGTGAATTTCCGGCCCGAGGGTCGCGACACCAACACCCTCAATTTCATGGACAACCTCGCCTGGCAGCGGGGCAGCCATAGCCTGCGCTTCGGGGCGCAGTTCCAGCGCATCTACGCCACGCCGTTCGACGTTGCCGGTCTCATCCCGACCTATGAGCTGGGCTTCTCCGCCGAGAATCCCCTCTTCCTCGACTTCTCCCAGTTTCCCGGCGGCATCTCGGCCACCGACCTGGGCCGCGCCGAGGGCCTGCTCGCCTCCCTCGGCGGCATCATCGGCGCCGCCTCTCAGAACTTCAACGTCAAGGATCGCACTTCCGGCTTCGTCTCCGGCCAGGAGTTCCGCCGTCACTACTCCCTCCATAACTACTCCTTCTTTGGACAGGACGCCTGGAAGCTCCACCGCAAGCTGACCCTGAATCTGGGTCTCCGCTGGGAATACACCGGCCGCTTCGACGAACGCGACGGACTTCTCCTCAGCCCCATCTTTACCTCGTTAGGTGTTCGCGGGACCATGTTGTCGGACGCCACCATCGACTTCGCCGGCCACGCCGTCAACCGCCCGCTCTATAACAAGGACCTCAACAACTTCGCCCCCAACATCGGCCTCGCCTTCGACCCCTTCGGCGACGGTAAGACTTCCATCCGCGCCGGCTACTCGATCAATTACGTGAATGACGAGCTCCTGCGCACCGGTGACAACGCCACCTTCCAGAACTCCGGCCTCCAGGCCCAGCTCGCCCTCACCGACCTGGTGACCACCATGAGCGGCGCCCTCCCCTCTTTCCGCGCCCCGGCTTTCCAGGTCCCTCGCCTCGCCAGCGACAACTTGGATCTTGATCCCCTCTCCGCGCTCTACGCCATCGACCCGCAGCTCCGCACCCCCTACGTGCAGCAATGGACCCTCGGCGTCCAGCGCGAGATTCACAAGGACACCGTGGTCGAAGCCCGCTATGTCGGTAACCACGGCACCTCACTCCTGCGCGGCTTCGATTTCAACCAGGTCATCATCCGCCAGAACGGGTTTCTCGACGATTTCATCCGCGCCCGTAACAACGGTTTCCTCGCCCTGCAGCGCACCGGCACTTTCAACCCCGCCTTCAACGCTGGCATTCCCGGTTCCCAGCAGCTCACCGTGTTTCCGCAGATGGTCCAGGGCGGACTTCTCACCAACGGCACCGTGCGCTCGTTGATTCGGTCCGGCCAGCCCGGCGAGCTCGGCGCTATCTACTACGCCAACGGCCTCAACGGCCGCGTCAACATGGTCCCGAATTCCAATACCTTTGTGTCCGACCTCATCACCAATTACTCCCACTCTACGTATAACGCCCTGCAGATCGAGATCCGCCGCCGCGCCGCCTCCGGGCTCCAGTACCAGGCTAATTACAGCTTCTCCAAGGTCCTCACCGACTCCAGCGGCGCCGCCGTCCGCTTCGACCCCTTCCTCGACATCGCGAATCCCTCCATCGAGCGTTCCCGCGCCGATTTCGACCTCACCCACGTCTTCAACCTCAACTTCGTATACCCCATACCCATAGGCAAAGACCACCGCCTCCGCTACCAGCCCCTCGACCGCGTCTTGGGCGGCTGGACCCTCGGCTCCATCGTCGGCTGGCAGTCCGGAGCGCCGTTCTCCATCCTCTCCGGCCGTGGTACCCTCAACCGCGCCAACCGCTCCAGTCAGAACACCGCGGTGACCCTGATGACCGGGTCCCAGCTCGACGACATCGTGAAGTTCCGCATGACCGGCGACGGCCCCTTCATGATCTCCTCCAGCGCCATCAACCCCCAGGACAACTCCGGCGCCGCCGCCGACGGCCAGGCCCCCTTCCCGGGTCAGGTCTTTTTCCACCCCGCGCCCGGGCAGCTCGGCACCCTCCAGCGCCGCATGTTCAACGGCCCCAACGCCTTTGGATTGGACCTAAAAATCAACAAGCACATCCCCATCAACGATCGCCACGAGCTTCGTTTGGACGCCATCTTCAGCAACCTCTTCAACCATCCCGCTTTCTACACCGGCTCCCACTCCATCGGCTCCGCCCAGTTCGGCCGCGTCACCGGCGTCATCCTCGGCGCCCGCGTCGTGCAGTTTGGATTGCGGTATGAGTTCTGAGCGCTCCGACATCCCCCCCGAATGGTGGGACGAGTTTGAAGCGGCCGCCCGCCGTCCCCTGGAAGTGCGGATGCGCTACGCCTTCATCCACACCTACAAGCCGGTCCTGGACGATGCCCCTTTCCGCGCCTTCGACTCGATGGAAGAATATCGCGCCTGGTGCGAGGCGAATCTGCCCGACTGGTTGGGTTATGGCCGCGTTTGAGTACCGCCAGGCGCAAGAGATCCGGGACGTCTTTTGCCGCCACGACGTCTCATACCTATTCATCGGCAAGTCCGGAGCGATCATCCTTGGCTATCCCGACACTACCCAGGACGCCGATCTCTTCGTCGAGCGTACCGAGGCCAACTGCGAAGCCCTGTATCGGGCTCTGGTCGAGTTGGGCTTCGTGCTCACCGCGGCCCAGGCCGCCGAGGTGCGGCGCGGTAAGGACTTCATTCAGTTGAAGAGTGGTCCCTTCGATCTGGACCTGGTCTTTGCGCCGGACGGAATCGAGCGGTTTGCCGACGCCTGGAGCCGCCGCGTAGAGGTCGAGGGATTCCCCGTCTGTCACATCGACGACATCATCGCCAGCAAAGAGGTGGCCAACCGCAAGAGGGACCGGGAGTCTCTACCTCGCTTGCGGTCGTTTCGTGAATACTGGATGAAGACCCAGGGCGACACTCGCAGGTTCCCGTGATAAAATGTGGCGCCAAGGAAAGATGATCCAAGTCTGGGCCCTGCTCGCTGCCGTTGCTGCGCCCTTGGGCGCACAGTCCGTCGGCGAGGAGTTGTTCGAGAAGAAGGTCCGGCCCATTCTGGTCAGCCACTGCTACGCGTGCCACTCCTCGAAGCTGGCAACACCCATGGGCGGACTGGTTCTGGACACCAGAGCCGGCCTGCGTAAGGGCGTCGTTCCCGGCCGGCCCGGCGAGAGCCGGCTGCTGCAGGCACTCCGGTACACCAACCCGCGCCTCCGGATGCCGCCTACCGGCAAGCTGGCCGACTCTGTGGTGGACGGCTTCGAGGAGTGGATCGCCGCGGGCGCTCCCGATCCCCGGCCGGATTCGACCGAGACCCTGCCGGTCCTGACCGTGGACCTCGAGAAGGGCCGCCGGTGGTGGACCTTTCAGCCGCTGCGGGAAATTCCACCGCACCGGATCGACTCCTTCGTGCTGGCCAAACTCGAGCAGAACGGGCTGCGCCCCTCTCCGCCCGCCGACGCCCGCACCCTGATTCGCCGCGCCTCGCTCGACCTCGTAGGGCTTCCCCCAACCTATGAAGAGGTGGAAGCATTTGCCGGGGACACCTCGCCCGACGCCTACGAGCGATTGGTGGAGCGCCTGCTGGCGTCGCCCCGCTACGGGGAGCGCTGGGGGAGATACTGGCTCGATGTAGCCCGCTACGCGGAAGACAACCCTACCTCGGAAGCCACCAATCCCCCCTACCCCTACGCCTGGCGTTACCGGGACTGGACGATCGAAGCGTTCAACCAGGACCTCCCCTACGACCGGTTCGTCAAGCTACAGCTTGCGGCCGACCAACTTCCCGGCGCGACCCGCGCGGACCTGCGGGCCCTGGGGTATCTCGGCGCCGCGCCCCTCTATCACAAGGACGCCCGGCTCTCGAAAGAGGTGATCGAGACGCTCGCAACCGACGACTGGGACGAGCGCGTGGACGCCGTCACCCGCGGCCTGCTCGGCCTCACCGTCGCCTGCGCGCGGTGCCACGACCACAAATTCGATCCCATCACAACTAAGGACTACTACGGCCTGGCCGGCGTCTTCGCTTCCACCACCGCCGTGCAGCGGCCGCTCGACGACGTCGATCCCGCCACCGAGGCCCGCTTCCTGTGGGTGGAGCAGCGCCTCTTCGACCTGGACTACCTCGCCAAACTGCTCACCGGCGAGCCCGGTACCAAGCCGGAGGAAGCCGCTCAAAAGGTGGTCCGGTTCAAGGCCGAGATCGAGCGGCTCCAGGCCGAGATGGGGTCCCTGAAAGAGCGCTATCCCGAGCTGACCGCGCATGTCGCCAAGTTCGGGACCAACGCGCCCCGGCGGCGAGGGGAGCCGGCCAACCCCGACGAGCCGTTCATCAATGCCGTCTACGATGCCGCACTCTGGGTGGACGGCGCCGACCCCGACCTGACGGTCATGGATTACCGGCCCGGCCAGCCCCGCGACCTGCCCGTCTTTCTGCGCGGCAACGTGGCCGCCCCCGGCGATCCGGCCCCCCGGCGGTTCCTCACCGTGCTGTCCAAAGGCCCGGATGCGGCGTTTCACAAAGGCTCCGGCCGCCTGGAGCTGGCCGAGAAGATCTTCAGCGACGCTGCGCCGCTGGCCGCCCGCGTGATGGTGAACCGCGTGTGGGGATGGCATTTCGGCAGGCCTCTGGTCGCGACGCCCAGCGATTTCGGCTCCCAGGGGGAGAAGCCTTCGCATCCCGAATTGCTCGAAGACCTGGCGGCGCGGTTCGTGGCCCACGGCTGGTCGCTGAAGTGGCTACATCGCGAAATTATGCTGTCGGCGGCGTACCGGCAGTCCAGCCGTCCCCGCGCCGGCGCCGAACAGGCCGACCCAACGAACCGCTGGCTGTGGCGCATGAATCCCCGCCGCCTGGACATTGAGGCGTTTCGCGACTCCATCCTGCAGGCTTCCGGGACCCTCAGCGACAGGATGTACGGGCCGTCGGCGGACCTTGATGCCGCCGGGGACTCCCGCCGCACGGTCTATGCCAGGATCAGCCGCAGCCGGGTGCACGCCGTCCTGCGCTTGTACGATTTCCCCGACGCCTCGCAGCACAGTCCCGGGCGCGACCTCACTACCACGCCGTTGCAGCAGTTGTTTGTCTTGAACAGCCCGTTCCTCCAGGAGCAGGCGGCCGCTCTGGCCCACCATGTCGAACGGGAACCCGACGGCGCCGCCCGCGTACGTGCCTTGTACCGGCGCGTGCTGGCCCGCGATCCGAGCCCCCAGGAAACCGATCTGGCGATGAGTTACTTGGCCCAGGCTAATCTGGCTCAATACTGCCAGGCCCTACTATCCACGAATGAGTTGATCTTCTGGCCATGATTGAAACCCTTACGCGGCGTTCCTGGATTCAATCCCTCTGCGGCGGGCTGGGCTCGGTCGGCCTGTCGAGCCTGCTGGCGGCTCCCCGCGCCGCCGGCCCGCATTTCGCCCCCAAAGCCAAGCACGTCATTTTTCTGTTCATGACCGGCGGACCCTCGCAGTTGGACATGTTTGACCCCAAGCCGGCCCTCGAGAAGTACGCCGGCCAGCGTCCGTCTTCGGTGGATCTGCGCACCGAGCGTGTCACCGGCGGCCTGCTGCCGTCCCCCTTCGCCTTCCGGAAGCACGGCCAGAGTGGCCTCGACGTCAGCGAGCTGCTGCCCCAGCTCGCCGCCTCGGCCGACGACCTCTGCGTCATCCGGTCGATGTACACCTTCAACCCCACGCACACGCCGGCCCGCAACCTGATCCACTCGGGCAACATCGCCTCCACGCGCCCCTCGCTCGGCGCCTGGATCTCCTACGGCCTGGGGACGGAAAACGAGAACCTGCCCGCCTTCGTGGTGCTCAGCCCCAACGCCGGCGGCGGATCGCTCTGGCGCGCCGGGTTCCTCCCGGCCGAGTACCAGGGGACCCACTTCAATCACTCCGAGGCCGAGCCGGAGAAGATGATCCGCTACCTCCGCAATACCCAGTTGGACGCCGCCGCGCAGCGCCGGCAACTGGACCTGATCCAGTCGCTCAACCGCGAGCATCACGATTCCTTCGGCGCCGATAGTTTCCTCGAAAGCCGTATCCAGGCCATGGAGTCGGCCTACCGCATGCAGTTCGACGCCCTGGACGTTTTCGATGTCCGCAAGGAGCCGGAAGCGATGCGCACGGAGTACGGAACCACACCTTTCGCCAACGGCTGCCTTTTGGCGCGCCGCCTGGTGGAGCGCGGCGTCCGCTATATCCATATCTACTATGGCGTCGGGCAGCCCTGGGACGACCACAAGGAGATCGACAGCAACCTGCGCGCGCGCTGTCCGGACATGGACCAGGCCTCGGCCACCCTGATTCGCGATCTGAAGCGCCGCGGCTTGCTGGATCAGACCCTGATCGTCTGGGGCGGGGAATTCGGACGCACGCCGGTATCGGAGAACGGCGACGGCCGCGACCACAACCCCTATGGCTACACCATGTGGCTGGCCGGCGGCGGCATCAAGCCCGGGATCGCGTACGGCACGACGGACGAGTTCGGATTTCAGGCCGTAGAGAACCGCGTCTCCATCCACGACCTGCACGCCACCCTCCTGAATCAACTCGGCCTCGATCATGAAAAGCTCACCTACCGCTACGCCGGCCGCGACTTCCGCCTCACCGACGTTCAAGGGCAAGTGGTGCGGGATATTGTGGGATAGGCCTCCGGCCTGTCCGGGACCGGGCGGGAACCCTGTCCCACCGCCGTGCCGCCAATCTAATAGCGGTGGAGTAGAATAGGGCCATGACACCGACACGCCGCGCGTTCGTCCAACAGGCTCTGGCCATGGCCTCAGCCGCCGCCTTCCAATCCCGCCTCCACGGCGCCTCGACCAAGCTGGGAATCCCGGGTCCTTATCCCGGGCGAGTCGTCGAGGTGCATCATCCCAACTCGATCTCTGCGGGACTCTACCAGGCGGAGCCGATCCGGCAGATGATGCACAAGGGCATGACGGAGTTGACCGGGGCTCCGGCCTGGATCGATGCCTGGCGGGTGTTTGCCGAGCCGGGCGACGTGGTGGGAATCAAGGTCTGTCCGGTGGGCGGGAAGCTGCTTTCCTCCGACGCCCTGGTGCTCCACCAGATCGTCGACGGTCTGAAACAGGCCGGCGTGAAGCCGAGCGATATCGTCGTGTTCAACCGCTACCGGCAGGAGACCTTCGCCGCGGGGATCGACAAGTGGATTCCCGAGGGCGTGCGATTTACGTGGGCTTGCGAAAAGTACGAACCCGTCCAGCTTGCCATGGACGGCTACGACCCGGACCACTACATAGACCTGCCGCTGGTGAAACCCGGTCAGGACCAGCGTGACGACCACCTGCGGCGGTCGTACCTGGTCCAGATCGTCACCAAGCAGATCAATAAGCTGATCAACCTGCCGGTACTCAAGCATCACCAGTCGGCGGGGGTGACCATCGCGCTGAAGAACATGTCCCACGGCCTGGTCAACAACGTCAGCCGCAGCCATACCACCCCCACTCTCAATGCCTGTGGGACGTTCATCCCGGCGGTGGTGAATCACCCGCTGATCCGGCAGAAGGCGATCCTGCACATTTGCGACGGGGTGAAGGCGTCGTATCACGGAGGTCCGGGGGCGCGTCCGAAGTACGTGTGGGAGCACCAGACGATGTACTTCGCCACCGACCCGGTGGCCCTGGACAAGATCGGCCTGAAGGCGATCGATGAGAAGCGCCTGGCCAGCGGGATGGCCACGGTGGCCCTTTCCAAACCCGACAACGACAGCCACTACCTCAATTGCCAGGTGGAGCACATCGAGATCGCCGGCGCGCTGGGGCTGGGAGAGTTCGACGACAAAAAGATCGACCTCCAGCGCTTCAAGCTAACCTGAGTCGTGCTGTTTGCTATTTGCGGATGCTTACGGAGGCGCTGCCGGAGGCCGAGGGCGTCCCCACGCTCTCAGCGCTCACCGCAACGGTGCTGGGCGACGGAACCGAGTTGGGCGCCGTATACAGCCCGCCCGTCGAAATCGTGCCGACGGTTGTATTGCCCCCGGCCGCCCCGTTGACCTTCCAAGTCACCGCCTGGTTCGAGGAGTTCTGCACGGTCGCGGTGAACTGCCGCGTCCGGCGGGTTCTCACCGTGGCGCTCGAAGGCGATACGGTCACCGTGACCGGCGGGTTCACCACCGCCACCTGGACCGTGTTGGACACCCCGCCATCCGGATTGGTCACCGTCACCGGAACGCCGGAACTGGTGGTGGACGCCGTGCCGGTCGCCGTCACCTTGATGGCGGAAACATAGGTCGTAGGCAGTGACGTCCCTCCGAAGTTCACCACAGCCCCGCTCTGGAACCCGGTCCCATTCACGGTCATAGTGAAGCTGCCTACCGTGAGCGGCGACGGGCTGACGGAGCTGATCGCGGGCAACGGGACCACCGTCACCGTCGCGGCCCCCACCGCCCCAGGCTCGGCCACGCTGCGGGCCTGCACGCTGACCGTGGCTGGAGAAGGAACCGCGGCCGGCGCCAGGTAGGATCCCAGCGAGTCGACCCAGCCCACCGTGCTGTTGCCGCCGTCCACGCCGTTCACCGCCCAGATCACCGACGGGTCGGCAGTACCCGTAACAGCGGCGGTGAACTGTCGCGTGGCGCCTATCCGAACGCTCGCCGCGGACGGACTCACCGTGACCGTCACGCCCGACTGCCGCGCCTGGCCCGAGTCCGGGTCGAGCATCAACGAGGACTCGTCCACCGCTTCGAAATTCGACCCCAGGATGCTGCGCAGGGCATTGAGGTCCGAGTTGTTCCACCGCTCGTCCGGAGCGCCGGACATAAACCAAGCCGACCCGTTGTCGGCGAGCATCATGCCGTACTTCTGGAGGGCGCGCAGAATCACCTGGTTGGCCGGCGAGAAGCCGCTGATGTTGAAACCGGCCTTCAGCCGGAAGCGCTGGCCCATGGGCGGGTACTGCGTCCCGGTCAAGCTGGAGGCGTAGTGCCGCGCGGGCCAGATGAACTCGCGGCGAGTCTCCGGTACGGTGAATCGGATGGCGTGGCGGATCTCGCCGGCGAGGACCTCGTCGTACCGCACCAGTCCGGGGAAAATGGCGAAACCGGCGGCGTCGGCGGAGGTCCAGGTAGCGGGCCGCAGAAGATGGGAATTCAGATTGAAGATCGCGCCCGAGTCGGCCTGCCAGCTCGCTGCCTGGGGAAACGCGCGATATAGCTCGTAGAGGATGCAGTTGCCGGTATCCACGGCGATGGCGTGACGATCGCCGGTGCTCTGGCTGCCGCCTTCAATGGGTGCATTCAGCGGGACGGCGTAGGGGCCGGGGTCGCTCTCATCCCAGTAGAGGAAGGTCGCCGGATACTTGGTCTGGTTGCCGGAAACGGTGACAAACGGGATCCCGATCGGGCCCCCGTCCCAGAGGCCGGCGCCAAAGTCGGCCTTGAGCCCCAAGCCGGCGCCGATGGTGTTCACATACGTCGTCGAGTTTGCGTCCACCGGCAGAGTGTCGATGGGCGTATTCCAGACGTTGTCGGCAGGAAAGACCGTGCAACCCCCTATGGTTGGCGCTTGAGCTAACAATATTGGTGCGGCCAGGAGAGCCGGCAGCAGAGCCCGAAAGGTATACATGGGCCTAGTCTAGGGATTCCGGCCGTTCCGCAGCAATCGGGCTTATTACTGAGCCCTTCTTCTAAGGTGAAACCCTGAACCCTCGCGACTATGATATTATATGCGGCCTATGAGGCCGCTGCGCTGCGGACCCGGCGTGCTCCTCTGGTTTTGCCTGGTTTCCTTCGGGCAAGAGCCGTACCGCCAGGCTCTGCAGCAGGCCGAAGAGTTGCGGGCCCGGGGTGACCTGGAGGGCGTGGTTCGCGTCCTGCTCCCCTGGGTGGAGAAGGATCCCAACAAGGCCGAAGCGCAACAAGCCTTGGGTTTGGCGTATTTCCAGCGAAACGACTTCGTCGGCGCCATTCGCCACCTCTCGATAGCATGGAAGCTGGAGCCTGCCCACCGGCAGACGGTCGAAAGCCTGGCCATGGCCTACTACTTCAGCAACCGCTCCGCCGAAGCGCTCCCGCTGCTCCGGCAGGCCGTCGCCAAGAATCCTGGCGATACCTACCTCGGCTACGCGCTGGCCATGACCTATGTCTACACGCACGACTGGGACGCCGCCAGGCGCATGCTGGCGCAGCTTTTCGACGTACCGCCCGAGAGCCCCGAGGCCCTGGTGCTGGCGTCGGACTTCCTGGCCCGCGAAAAGTTCACCGCCGAGGCGGAGAAGCTGCTGCTGCAGGCCCTCCAGAAGCGCCCGGACCTGCCGGATATCCACTACCGCCTGGCGCTGATCGCGCTGACCAACGGCGCGCAACCGGAGGCCGTGGCGCAACTGAAAAAACAGGTAGCCGCCCATCCGGCGCATCCTATGGCCTGGCACTATCTAGGCTATATCTACACGCGCCAAGGGAAGCTGGAGGAGGCCATCCGATGCTTGCAGCGATCGATCTGGCTCAACCTGCGGTCCACGGAATCCTACATTCTGATAGCTGAGGCGTACACGCAGCAAGGCAAGCATGTCGAGGCGGAGCAGGCCCTCCAGCGGGCCCTGGAGCTGGCTCCGCAGAGCTACGAGGCGCATTTCCTGCTGGCCCGCATCTATCACAAGACCAACCGGCCTGAGCTGGCCAAAAAGGAAATGGCGATTGCCGACAAGCTGCGAGCGTCCGAGCCGCGACCGTAAGGGAGCGGTTCTCTCCCTGATCCTCTCCCTCGCACTCTGGCCGCAAAGCCCGAAGGTAGAGTATGAGGACATCACCGTCTCCTCCGGCCTCGGCCGCTTCCAACATTCCGCGGGCGATCCGCTGAAGCCATACCTGCCTGAAACCACGGGATCGGGAGTCGCCCTCTTTGACTACGACAACGACGGCTGGCTGGACATTTACCTGGTCAACGCGAAGGGACCGGCGGCGCTCTTTCGCAACAACAAGGATGGCACGTTCACCGATGTGACCGCAAAAGCGGGGGTGGAAAACAACCGCTGGGGAACCGGGGTTTGCGTCGGAGATTTCAACAACGACGGGTGGGAGGACCTTTACGTCACCAACCTCGGCCCGAATCGCCTGTACCGCAATGACGGGAACGGCGCCTTCACTGACGTAGCAGAGAAAGCCGGGGTCGCCGCGACGACGTGGTCGACGGGGTGTGCGTTCGGAGATTACAATCGCGATGGGCTCCTGGACCTGTATGTGGCCGGCTACGTGGACTTCGATTGGCGGCATCCCCCGCCGGCCGGGGAAACGAGCGGCGGTCCGGCGCCTGCGGCGCCACGGGCGTCTGCCGAGGGAGGCGGGAGGATGGGCGCGGCGTACGATCCCAACGCTCCCTTCTGCACGTTCTTGGGGTTGCGCGTGGCCTGCGGGCCCAGAGGTCTGAAGGGGGCGCCGGACTTCCTGTTTCGTAACAACGGCGACGCCACCTTCGCCGACGTCACCCGCGCCGCCGGCGTCGCCGACAGCCAGGGCTACTACGGATTCAGTGTGGCCTGGGTGGATCTTGATGATGATGGGTGGCTGGACATCGTGGTCGCCAACGACTCGAAGCCCAACTACGTGTATCACAACCGCCGAAACGGAACCTTCGAGGAGATCGGCACTCTCACCGGTCTGGCCACCAACGCGGAGGGAAGGGAACAGGCCTATATGGGGATGGCCGTCGGCGACTACAACCACGACGGTCGTAATGATTTCTTCTTTACCACGTTCTCCGGCGACAGCTATACGCTGCACCGCAACAACGGAAACCTGGATTTCACCGAGGTAACGGAAGCCGCCGGCCTGGGCGCCGTGACCATTCCTTTTCTCGGCTGGGGAACAGAGTTTCTCGATTACGACAACGACGGGTGGCTGGACCTGGTGGCCGCGAACGGCCACACCTACCCGCAGATCGACCGGCTCCGCACTACGACCTCGTACCAACAGCGAACCCTGCTCTTTCGCAATCTGCAAAACGGCCGGTTTGCCGACGTCGGCGGCAGTCTCGGCCCCGGGCTTACCAAGCCCAAGAGTTCCCGTGGGGCGGCGGTCGGCGACCTTTTCAACGATGGCGATCTGGATATCGTTCTGAACAACCTCGATAGTCCCCCTACCCTGTTGCGAAACCACGGGGGCAACCGCGCCGGCCACTGGATCGGGTTGAGGCTGATCGGAGACCCCTCGCAGAAAACGCCTCGGGACGCTATTGGAACCGTAGTCTTCTGCTCCGCGAGCGGCTTTCGCCAAAGAGGCGAAGTGGCCTCCGGAAGAAGCTACCTCTCGCAGAGCGACCTGAGAATTCACTTCGGCCTGGGGGCGGCCGAGCGCGTTGACAAGCTGGAAATCCTCTGGCCCAACGGGTCCCGAGAAACCCTCACCCTCCCGGCCGTAGATCGTTTCCTCACCTTGGTTCAGGGCAAAGGGCTGGTCAGCACCGAACCGCGACCGTAACGGAGCGGATCCCCGACTGGCTGAACCATCCGCTCCCTCACGGTCGCGGCTCGTTGCCGGCGCCGGCGCGTCGAAACTTTACCGACTTCCAGGGCAGCTTCCGATACTGGCTTTCGCCCTCCGTGATCTCTACAAACTGATCCACCGGCACGTTGAGAAATCGCTGGGTCTTGCCCGTAGTGGGCCAGAAGACTTCGAGGACCTCGATCTTCGACGCCTTACCCAGGCCGATCTCCTGCCGCAGCGGATTCGCGCCGAAGCTGCCGCCGCTGTTCACCCATTTGTAGACGGGGCGCCTCTTCCCCGACTCCTCAATCTCGGCCCGGATTCTGGCGCCGACGCCCCAGCGATTGGATTGCTTTCCCACCAGCTTCACGGTGATCCAGTGATTGCCGAAGCCGGGGTTCTCAAACAGGGCGCTGGCGTAGGCGTCCCCCGGGAACGAGCCGCCCAGCTTGGCGAAGATGTCCTGGTCGCCGTCGTTGTCCAGGTCGGCGAAGGCGACGCCGTGGCCCTTCTGCAGGTGTCCGACGCCGGCGGCGGTGGTGACATTGGAAAAGCCGGTCCCGCCCCGGTTGTGGTACAGCAGGTTAGGCATTAACGCTTCGTAGGCGGGGTAGCCGGTTCCCAGGTAGAAATCGGGGAACCCGTCATTGTCCAGGTCGCCGAAATTGGAGCCCATGGTCTGGGCCACGCGGATCAGGTTCTGGCTGGCGGCTACCTCGCGGAATCCGCCTTTGCCGTCGCCCTGGTAGAGACACGCCGGCTCCCCATCGTGGGGCCGGCCCAGATAATCCGCCGCCACGTTCTTCACTTCGGGGTGATAGCTGGCGACATAGAGGTCCAGCACGCCGTCGTTGTTGAAGTCCCAGAACCATACCGGAAAACTGCGCAGCGGCTTGGTGACGCCCAATTGCGGGGCCACGTCGGTGAACGTGCCATCCCGATTGTTCCGATACAGCCGGTTCAGGCCTTCCATGTTCGAGATGTACAGGTCCGGGAATCCGTCGCCGTTGTAGTCCCCCCACACCACACCCTTCGCCCACCGGTCGTTCTCCACACCGGCCTGCCGGGCCACGTCGGTGAAGGTGCCGTTGCCGTTGTTGCGGAACAGTTGCGACGGAAACTCCTCATGACCCACGAACAGGTCGAGGTCGCCGTCATTGTCGTAGTCGGCCCAGGCGCCCGTTTGCGTAGAATAATAGACCTCGTTCAGCCCGGCCTCCAAGGCGACGTCTCGAAAGTGGCCCTTCCCGTCGTTGCGCAGCAGCGAAATAGGATGCCGGCCCAGCGGCCCCAGCCAGGCCCCCCGGGGGACCAGAATATCGATGTTGCCGTCGTTATCGTAGTCCGCCTGGACGATATTCAAGCCGCCGTAGAGGCCTGTCAAACCCGCTTCCTTGGTCCGCTCGGAGAAGGTCCCATCCCCCTGGTTGTGGAAGTAGCGAATCTGGCCGGAGGTATCCCAATCCGACGTGACGATGTCCAGAAATCCGTCATTGTCGAAGTCGTCGGCGATGGCCCCGCCGGCCAGACCCACGATGTTCAATCCCACCTCGGCGGCAACATCGGCGAAACGCGGAAAGGCCTCCTCCGACTGAAACGCGCGCGGCGGGATTAGAAATTGCTGGGGGACCTCGCCAGGATAGCCGCCGACGGTCATGTAGGCGATATTCAGCAGCCAGCGCGCGGTCAGGTGATCCGGGTTCTGCTTCAGCAGGACCAGGAAGTACTCGATGGACTTGCGGGCGCCGGTCTGCTGCTTATGAACCCCGCTGCCCCGGATCGGCAGGATGCAACTCTCGCTGCTGTGGCCGTGAACGCAGTTCTGCGTTTCCCCGAGCCGCAGATACGCCACCCCCAACTGCAGGATCGCTTCCTCGGCGATTTCCGGAGGGACCTGCGAGCGCACCTTGGGCAGAAGCCTGTTTGCCTCCAGGAGGTGCCGAATAGCCTCCTCCGTCTGGCCCAGGCGCATATCATGGATGCTGGTCAGGCAGTTCAGGCGGAACCGCGTCACGTCGGGGGCATCGCGGGGCAGCTTGGCGAGCTGGGCTTCTGCTTCTCGCCGGCCGGCGTCGCCCAGGTAGTGGTTTTCCGAGGAGGTTCGGGAGCGGACCTCCTCGAGAAGTTGAAGCATCCGCTGGTGTCCGTCACCGGCGGCAACCAGGCTAAGGACCAGCACGCACCCCAGCGGTGCAGGTTTCATCAGAAGTGCAGTCGCAGCGAGTACTGCATCTCGCGCCCGCGGTTCTCCTGCTCCTGCGTGGTGGACCGGCCAAACAGCGCACTCGTCACACTCGTGTTCGGGAGGCCAGGGATGAAGCTGTTGGTCATGTTATAGGCCTCGAACTTGAACTCCAGTTGGATTCGCTCCTTGATCGGGAAATACTTGGAGATGGTCATATCCAGGTTCCACATCTTCGGACCCACCACGCCGGGATACTGCAACGGATTGGTGCGCGGCGTGAACGGCTCGGACCTCAGGAACTTGGAAGTATCGAACCAGCGGTCAGTGGTGCGGTTGTCCAGTTTCGGATTGCTTCCATCGGTGATCATCTGCCCGAATCGCAGGAACTGGCCGGATCGCAACATCAGCAGGCCGCTGGTGGACCAGCCGCCCAGAACTCCGTTTATGACCGGATGCAGATTGCTGAGATGAGCCCGCCCGCGGCCGAACGGGAAATCGTAGGTACCCGCCAGACTCAGGCGGTGACGCGGGTTCACGCTATCCTGGAACGTAAAGTTGTTGGCGTATTCATCGTCCACGTTGAAGAACTCGCTGTTCCGCTCCTGGTTATAGTTGTAGGCGAGGAGGAACATGTAGCCTTTGCTGAAGGTCCTCTGGAACCGGGCCTGCAGCGCCTGGTACCGGTTCAGGAAGCCGTCGGTGTTGGCCTGGCGGATGTTTCCATACTGCGGATACGGCCCCAGGAGGCTCCCCACGCTCACCGTGCGCTGGTTGCGCAACGGTCCGGGAAACTTATCCGGCGTCAGGTATTGGTAGAAGGGATTGGCAATCTGCCGGTCCAGCGCCGCCTTATTGGTATAGCTGAGCTGAGGATCGGTGATGTTGAACCGCCGCGTGTAAGGCAGATCGTGGCCAAGGTTGCGGAAGTAGGTGATATCGGCGTGGATCTGTCCGGGAAGTTCGCGCTGGACGGTGAAATTGAGCCGATCGTTGACCCCCGTGCGGAAGTCCGGCGACTGCCATAGCCCGCTGTCTCCCAGGTTGGTGTAGGCGCCCCGAGCCTTGCCGAGCGGCTGAACCAGCGGGTTCGACGCCGGGAAGGGGTCGCTCAAGCGCGCCTGCGGAATGCCCTCCAGCACCGGAGCGACAGTGGACAGGGCGCTGAAGTAAGGCATTTCGATGGCGCTGGTGGTGCCGGAAACAACCAGCGTCGGGGTTATGTATCGAGCGTAGCCGACTCGCAGCGCCGTTTTATTGTTAACGCGGATGGCCACGCCCGCCCGCGGCGCAAAGACAAGCCTGTTGGGATCGTACTGGCCCTGATGGGATTTGTCCGTGAAGACCCACGCGCCGTTGTACTGCGGGGCCGCCCTTCGCAGGGCCAGCACGTCGGCCGGGATCTGCGGCGGCGTCTGCTGCATCTCGGGAATGGGCTTGCTCAGATCCAAGAACCGGGATAAGCGATCCTTGTCGGCGGCAGGCGACAGGAACTCGTACGGAGCGCCCTCGTATTCGTATCGCAGCCCCAGGTTCAGCGTGATCCTCTGCGTGAGCTTGATATCGTCCTGGAAGAAACCAGCCCAATACTTGGTCCCGATATTCTGGAACGGGAAGGTTCGGGCATACGAGTTGGAGTCTAAAGCGCCGAGCAGGAAGGTGGCCCACTGGTGGCCGTTCCGCCGGGGATCCGGCGAGATGAAGGTGTCCGAAGTCATCGTCGCCGGGAAGGAAAAGCCCATCAGGTTCGGGAAGATGCCGTCGCTGTGGTGCAGGCGGCCTTCGACACCGATCTTCCAACTGTGGATGCCCCGGGTCTGGCGGAGGTTGGCCGAGTAGGCATAATGATGCGGGTGCTGGAACCAGTAGCTGCCCTTGCCAAAGCTGCCGCCCCCGATGCTAATGGACGGGTAGTAAACGGCGGGCATTTGGCCGATGTAGTTCTTGTACCAGGCGTTATTCGGCCAGAAATCCGCCAGGCCCGACTCGCCGATCTTGCGGTCCTTGCCGTCGTAGTCGTCCTCCAGCGAGGCGTAGCTCATGCGGAAGTTCAACACCGTGGAGGCGTTCACCAGGTAGACGGCGTCGCCGGCGATGTTGCGGTTGTTCATGATTCCGCCGTTATCGTTCTGCACGGCCGGAGTGTTGGCATAGTTGTCGGACAATAGATCCGTCCGCACCCGGCTGAACCGGCCGAAGAGCTTGAACTTGTCGCTCTTGTTCCAGTCCACGCGCTCCGAGAAATTCCAGTACTTCATGGGCCAGGAGTAGCCGATCTGGTAGTTATTCGTGCCGGTGACGTCGATTCCGGGGCCGTTGGGCTTCCACACATCTTTGAGGATGCGCAAGGAGGTGGGGTCCATGCGGCTCAAGGGAACACGGTTTCCCGCGAATGCGGTGCGCGTAGAGCGGTTGGCCGCCGGCTCGAACACCGTGGTCCAGGGATCGTAGATGGTCTGGATTCCACCCAGGATGCTGCGGGACTGCGAGAAATCACCCCCGCGCTCGAGGTCGGTGGGCAGCGTCCACTGCGCCGTCCGCGGTTCCTTAGTCCGCCAGCCCTCGTAGGCGGTAAACATGAAAAGCTTGTTCTTCAGAATCGGGTTTCCGACGGTGCCGCCCCAGATGTGATTCCGGATCAGGTTGGGGGTCCGGGTGACGGAATTGCTCACCGCGTTCAGCTTGGGATTACGGCCGAAGTAAGAGGCCGTGCCATGGAACTCGTTGGTACCCGATTTCATTCCCAGACTCAGGATGCCTCCGGCGCTGTGGCCAAACTCGGCATCGACGCTGTTCTGCTGCACCGAGAACTCCTGCACCGCGTCCATGGGAGGAGAATAGGAGCCTTTCGGCCCGATCTGGATTGGCGCGCCATCCAGCAACAGGTCGTTCTTCGTCGTGGTGTTGCCGCCGACGTCAATGCTGCTGGAGGACCACATGAAGAACGGGTTGCGGGTGGCGAAGTAGCGGTTCACCACGGCGGGGTTCAGAAACGCCAGCGTAAATGGGTTGCGCGCCAGGATGGGCAGATCGGTCAGCATCTTGCGATCAACGGTCATCTCCATCGTGCTGGTGTTGAGCTGGAGGCCCACCATGGCCTCTGAGACGTTGACCGTTTCGGCCACCGTGCCGACGGTCAGCGCCGCGTTGACCGTGACATCGCCGCGCACCTGGACCAGCACGTTCTTCTGGACAGACTTGCTGAAACCGGTCTGCTCCATGGTGACGGTGTAGGTGCCGGGTTCCACCAAATCGAACACATAGAACCCGCTCTCACTCGACGTCTTGACCGCATCAATGCCGGTATTGTCGTTGTGTAACGTGATCCTGGCGCCGACCACCACCGCCTGCGAAGCGTCGGTGATGATTCCCTGTACCTTGGCGCGATAGTCCTGCGCGGTCGAAACCTGGCAAGCCAGCAAAAAGAGGCCCAGGCCGAATAGCTTTGCACCTAGCCGAATCCCCATGATGCTACCCCCCTCTAAAGCAAGATTACAGTCCGAACGGCCCCCGGGACCTAGGCGCTTAGCCGGGGCCACCCCGACTGTGGCCCGATTGTACCCCCGGTCACGTCCGGGAGCAAGCAAAAAAAAGGGGAAAAGTTAACCGGATATCCGGACTCTGGCGTCAGGTGGGGCGGGCCCAGGGCGGGCCCCTGGCCCGCCGACGGTCCAGGTGGCCGTCCCACCGGTGCCTCGACTAGCGTTCCTTGGGCAGCGGGGCCAGCCGCAGAGTCTTAAAGTCCAGGTTGGTGGTAGGGTCGTGGGCCTGCAAGCTGATCGGGCCGGCGGCCAAGCGCGCCTGCTTGCGCGGGTCCGGGCCCTCCTCGCGGGTGTCCTGATAATCGGCGACCTGGATCCCGTTCACCCACACGCTCAGATGCCGCCCCTGGGCCACGATGGTCTCGGTGAAGAACTCGTTGTCGTTCGACACCACGCGCCGCGCCGGCTGGTGAAAATACACGCCCCCGGTGCCGAAATCGATGGGGGCGGCGCGGTTGCCTTCCTTATATTCGTTGCGGATCTGGATTTCATACCCCGTCCAGAACTTCCCCTTGTCGGCGCGCAGAAACACGCCGCTATTGGGGTGGTGGGTGGCATTTAAGGCGTTGGTACGGATGTCGAGTTGGGCGACGAAGTCGGTCCAGGCGCCGTCGGTCTCGATCTGGCCGGGACCCTTTTCCACGTGAATGGCCCCGTCCTTGACCGACCACTCGGGCGGCGCCTTGGTCCCGCCCGGCCGTTCCACCCTGCTCCAGCCGCTCAGGTCCCGGCCGTTGAAGATCGGCTTCAGGCCCAGCGGACGCAGCTTGAGGTTGCGGAACTCGACCTTCTTGCCCTGGTTGTACTGCAGGCCGATGACGCCGACCGGGTGCTGCCCATCACGGGCGTCGAGGACCTTTTTCCCATTGTGGACCACGATAAAGCGGTCGCCCTCGGCCGTCACCTCGAAGCGGTTCCACTGGCCGGGGACAATCTTGGCCTCGGATGCTTTAGCGTAGCCCACCAGGCTGCCCGTGTTGTAGCCGCCGGGATGGGCGTCGTAGATCTGCAGCTCGTAGCCGGTCTGGTGGGGAGCGCCCTCGCGGGCCGAACGCAGGAACACGCCGCTATTGCCGTCGGCAGCGGTGCGGTACTCGCAGCGCAGCTCGTAGTCGGCGAAGGGGGTGGTGGTGCCGATCCAGCCGCCCTGGGCGGAATCGCCCACCATGGCGCCGCCCGCGGTCTTCCACTCGGCCCCGCCATGGGATTCCCAGCCGAACATGCTCTCGCCGTCCCATAGCAGTACCCAGCCCTGGGCGATCTCCTGCGGCGTGAGGCGGTTCGGGGTTTCCTGAGCGGCGGCCCCCCAGGTCCCTAGAAGCAGTCCTGCCAGCGACAGCCCTATGCGCATCTTGCGTGTCCCTTTCCTCTTGGCTTAGGATAATAGCATGGCCAGCACGGTTTGGAATGGGTATCTTGCTTTCAGCATGATCTCGGTCCCGGTGCGTCTGCACGTGGCGGCGCGGGACGAACGGGTCAGCTTCAACCAGATCCACAAGGAGTGCCACTCGCGGATCAAACAGCAGATCTACTGCCCCACCTGCGACCGCACGGTGGAGCGCTCGGAGCTGGTCAAGGGCTACGAGTACGCCAAGGATCGCTACATCCTGGTGGAGGACCAGGAACTCGAGAAGATCGCTCCCGCCTCCAGCCAGACCATGGAGATCCTGCAATTCGTCAAGCTGGAGGAAGTCGACCCGCTGTTCTACAATGTATCCTACTACGCGGTGCCGGAAGAGCCCGGCCGCAAGGCCTACCAGCTCCTCGTGGACGTCATGACCCAGACCGGCCACGCGGCGGTGGCCAAGGTGGCCATGCACCAGCGGGAGTTCATGGTCATCATCCGGCCGCACAAGAACGGTCTGACCCTGCACACCATGTACTACCCGAACGAGATCCGCCAGTTGGGCGAGTACGGCCAGCGCGACGGCGTGGAGATCAAGCCGCAGGAGCTGAAGCTAGCCGAGCAGCTCGTCGAGAGCATGGCCGGCCCGTTCGACGTGTCGCGGTACCGGGACGAGTACCAGGAGAAGGTGAAGGGCCTGATCGAAGCCAAGCAACAGGGCGAGGAAGTGACCGAGGCGCCGTTGCGGCGGATGGCCCCGGTGATCGATCTGATGGAGGCCCTCCAGAAGAGCCTGGCCGACGTGCCCAAGAAGCCCCCGCTGGGGGCGCCGTCGTCGGAGACGGAGGCGGTGAAGAAAGCATCGTTGTGACCGCCAGAGACCTTTACTGCTGGGACTTTTTCGAGTGGACCCGCTCGAACGCGGCCCTGCTCCGCACTGGTCGCCTGGATGAGGCCGGCCTCGAGAAGGCACTTGCTAGGGCCTATGCCCGGGCTGTTTGGAAGGCCTCTCGAGACACCGGGTTGCCCAGCGGCTGCCTACCCCCGACCTGCCCCTTCACGTCGACCAGATCCTCGACCCAGATCTCCGCAATGTGCGCTCTAGACGCCAAGTCCGAATCGCGTATTCGCTATGACACCGTCGAGGTAGTCAGGAGCGTTCGATCAACGCTTCCCCTTGAATCCGCTCAGTCGCCTCGCTCAAGAGCTCAAGGACAGGCTCCTTGGTTGAGATGCCGGTTTTGCCACCGCAGTCGGAGCTCTCGAAGAAGAGTACGCATGCGGCCTGCCCGTTCCGAGAACTTGGATAGATGATTCCATCCAATGAGGCACCGCCCTCTAAGCGGAACTGGTAACGGAAATACTCTGTGACGATCTGCGTTGGGACATACTCTACGTGTTCCATCTCATCACGAGCCACTGGCTTGACGAAGTCTTCCATAAACTCGCGAAGGAAACAGATGCCGTGGCGCATTTCGCGGTCAGCAAAGAAGCTGGGGGGTGACGGCAGGTTTGTCAAATCCAAAACAGTTAG
Organism: Terriglobia bacterium; assembly: GCA_041477815.1. Classification (GTDB taxonomy): domain Bacteria; phylum Acidobacteriota; class Terriglobia; order Bryobacterales; family JACQDG01; genus JBGOUV01. The sequence goes on from JBGOUV010000027.1 coordinate 28,407, forward strand.
CAGCCTCCGGCACCGAAATTGAGCGACAGAAACTACCTTGTTCCCCGCACCTTCACGGTCAGGCTGGAACGTCTCCCGAATTGCCGTATCTCGGTCGAACGCTCCGTAGAACATCACAATGCCCGCCGGACTCATGCGGTTTGACCGCACTGCCTTGTCCCGTGCTGGTGGTCCAAGTTCAGCAGCGGTTGAAAAATGCTCGTGAGCCGCATGGACACGGGCCCGAAACACAACCGTTCCAGCGCCTAGGGTCCGTATCAGGTTCGCCCTTGCGACGATCGCCCCAAGAGCAGCCAGTATCTGCCCTGGTGGGACCCCTTCCTCCGCGTCATAAGTGACTCCAAAGCCCTCGGGGTATTGGAACGGATCGTGGTGGGACAACCGATCAGCCGGGTCATAGAAGAAAAGATACCGGACATGATGCTTCACCAGATCGACGAAGACCTGCCAGCCTGAGGTTAGCGCGTCCGTCAGATCGGCCGGACGAAAGCGCTTCTTACACCATGTCAAATCTGGTAGCGCGTCAACGATGTCGTCGATGACGTCTTCTTCCGCCTCAAGGCCGACCTGATCGGTCAACAATTCGTAGGTGGTGTAGGTCTCGCAGTAATAGCAACCTTCTTCATTATCGTAGGACACCATTTCTGAATCTACATCGCTGTACTCCCAAAGGATCTGGTGATAGATGCGATCCGCAAGAGCCCGAATGCTTAGACCGCGAAGGTCAGAGCCTGTTGGCGTCGCCTCGCAGTAGTCGCAACCGCGCTCTTCACCCTCATCCAGAATGATGGCGGACAGCGCCTCATCCAAGACGCACCGGTTACAGACGTATTTGTCGGTACCCACTCAGTCAACCTCTGGTAGAGGGTCCAGCCTTGCGGCCCTCAGGATGCGTGGCACAGCCCCAGAATACCGTGCTGCAGCATGCGGATTGTACAATGCCCGCCAAGGAGGAAGTTGAGCCACGTTCGGCTCAGCGCCTCTATTGGCTGCGTAGTCGCCAAACCGGAGAAGTCCGCCCCCCGCTCGGCGTCCGTCTGGGCGTTCTTCGAGAGCTGCGAGGGAGTCACCGAATTACCGCAAGTCCTCCCAGCCTGAATGGATCACCGGCGCCGAGGCACCACACCCGGCTGTGAGTTCCCTCAGGAGCTTTTCCTGCCAGTCCGCGGCCTGCGGCGCGAGATGAATGGTTTCGATCAGTGCGCCGAGATCGACTCGCACAGGTACCCCATCGCCGGAGCTCTTGGCTGTCAGAATCGCACGTACCTCCCTTTCAGCGTTGAAGCTTTTCCGTTTGGTGATGCCTCCCAAATGGACGAGTGACGGTAGGTAGTCGGGCTGGACGGTACAAAAATCCTGGTACTCCACCCGGTGAATGCTGATCCTCGCGTCGTGCTTCAGACATTCGTAAAGGCGCTGCACGGTGGATTGGACTGCTACTCCGTGAGACGGGCCACCATAGTGCCGCCACATGAACATCGACTCATCTTCGTTGAGGTGCCAACAGCTGACGAAGTGATACGCCCGCTTCTTGCTCGTGAGGTACTCCTGAGCCTCCCGACCACCGTCGCCGGCCGGAA
>JBGOUV010000568.1:0-3199 GCA_041477815.1 Terriglobia bacterium
GAGTCGGTGGCCAACCGGGAGGCCAAGCCGCAGTGGAAGAGGGAGAGCTTCTTCCGGCGCTTCGTGGCCAAGTAGGCCTTTTCACCGTTCCACCACCTCATCGTGGACCACCCGCGCAAGCTGCAAGAGCTGCGAGCTGATGCGGAGGCCGGCGCGCCCGGCGGCGTCGACGTTAATCTCGAAGCGGACCCGGTTGGCGTCCTTGACGAAGGTGATCACTCCGCCGCGGAGGGCGAACTGTTCGGCTTCCCCCACGGTGAGAACGCCGGCCACCGGTAAGGCGTCGAGGATCGGCCGGATGCGGGTCCGGTCGCCGCCTCCGATGAAGACCACGTGACAGCCTCTAGCCTCCTGGGGCTTGGTCAGGCGCTTCACTACCAGGGGCTTGCCGTTGACGGTCTTTCCGCGCACGGTCTGCTCCAGGGTGGCGGCGAAGCTGTCGCGTCCCAGAACGCCTACCACCAGGACGGCGTCGCCGCCGCTCCTGGCGGGCCACTCGATGAACTTGGCGAAGCTGAACAGAAAGGCAGCCTTGATGTCGTCCTCGGGCATGGCCTCGTTCTGGGCGGCCACGGGAACGGCGGCGAGGAGGCACACCAGCGCGAAGAGCTGCCGCCCCGTGCAGCGAGTGCGTGCGAGATGGTTCAGGATTGCCATGCCGCCTTGGCGTGCGCGCTCCGTATGGTCAGAAGCGCCAAGTCAGCCTCCCGTAGATGCTTCGCCGCACTTCGCTTCCGACTGTCAAGGCCTCGGACACGAACTCCGGGTGTTGGTTGTCGAGCAGGTTCTGGAGACTCAGGCTGAACTCCACATGCTCGCGGGGGCGCCAGCCCAGCCGCGCATCCAGCCGGGTATAGGACGGCACCCGTACCACCGGCAGTTTGTCTACGTAATAGAACGCCGTATCGAGTTGCAACGTGCGGGCGAGGTCCAGGTACGAGTGGACCTGGAACTGGTGGGTGGGACTTCCCGCCTGGGTGCCGGTGACCCCAACGGAGGCTGGAGGGGTCCGCAGTCCGGTGTACGACCCGGCGAGTCTCCAGCGCTGGTGGGCCGTCCATTGCGCCGAGACCTCCAGTCCCGGACGATTGCTGCGGCTGCCGCTCAAGATCGATATCGGCACGAGCAGGTGGGGCACGGGAGACGGGTCCAGGAAGGGATTGCCCAGCGCCGACCGGACCAGGTGGCGATACTGGTAATAGAAGGCCGACACGTCGAACGACAGGCGGTCCACCGGTTGGAAGCGGTAGCCGACCTCGTTGGCCAGGAGGGTTTCCGAGGGCAAGTCGGGATTGCCAAACACACTGGCCAGGATGGGCAGGCCGCCCGGACCGGGTTGCGAATAGAGATTCAACCGGGCGTTGCGCTCGCCGATCGAGGGCGTGCGGACGGCGCGCGAGACGGAAGCCCAGACGGCGTGGCGTTGCTCCGGGCTCCACAGCAGCTTGGCCGTGGGCTGGATCTCAAAGCCGGTAAAGCTGTTGTGCTCCAGCTTGGTGCCCAGCGTCAGATACAGGCGGTCGGGCGCCAGGGCGATCTCGTCCTGGACAAAGGCGCTGGTGAGCTGAAACGCGAGATGATCGGGGTTTAACGTGGCGATGCGCGTGGCGGTGACTCGGTCCCTGGTGGTGCGGTGTCCCAGGCCCCAAACCACCTCGTGACGTTCCGACGCCGCGTAACGATGTTGAAAATCAAAGTCCAAAGTGTCGCGCAGTTCTCCGATGGTGATGTCGCGGCGGTCGGAGCGATCGTAGTAAAACTGCACGCCCAGGTCGGAGCGCTCCGAAAAGCGATGGGTCCACTGGGACAGGAAGTAGCCGCCGCTGGATTCCAGCCGGTCCGGGCTGGTTTGAGCGTAAGGCGGTCGAAGCAAAAAGCTGTTGATCCGTTGCCCGTTGCGCCCGCGAAAGAGGTCGCCGTGTACGCTGATGGCATCCTGGGGGGAGGCGTCCCAATCCATACGGAAGCCGCTTCGCAGGACGTTCCAATCGTCGGCGGCCGGCCCGCCCCGGGCGTCCACGAGCTGGTCCCGGTCGAAGTGCCGGAGGTAGGCGCGATAGTGGGCCCGCGAGCCGGCCTGGCCGCCGTAACGGAACATACCCGAGGCCCGCTCTTCGCTGCCCGCGCCCACGCTGGTCAAGCCGCCCTGGGTGTCGCGGGTGTGTTTGGTGATGATGTTGATGACGCCGTTAACGGCGTTGGCACCCCACATGGTGGCACCCGGCCCTCGGATCACTTCGATGCGCTCGATGTCTTCGAGCGGGATGTTCTGCAGGTCCCAATAGACCCCCGAAAACAAGGGTGTATAGACACTGCGGCCGTCGATCAACACCAGGAGCTTGTTGGCATACTGGCCGTTAAATCCACGGGCGCTGATGGCCCACTTGTTGGCATCGATGCGGGCGACCTGTAGTCCCGGCACCATGCGGAGAGTTTCCGGCAAGGAGCTGTACCCGGAACGCCGGATGTCCTCATGAGTTAAAACATAGACCGACGCGGCCACCCGGTTGAGCCTCTGCTCCTTCTTGGAGACGGAGGTCACTTCGATCTGCATGAGATCTTCGAGGCTGGCGGCGGTCAGGTCGGGCCGGTGGGGGGGGGGGCCTGCGCCCCGCAAGGCGAGCGGGACCCAGAGCAGGCAGAACAGGCGAGTGGTGGACATATTCCCTCACTCGTCCTATCGGCGTTTGGTGGACTATTCGTCAGGGAGCGGTCACTTGCCGGAGAGGATCTGTTCCGCCAGATGGACTTCCGCGCGGGATCCCAGAAACAGAGCCACGCGCTGGTGCAGGAGAGTGGGCTGGACTTCCAGGACGGCCTCCCTCCCGGTGGAGGCGGCGCCGCCGGCGTGGTGAGCCAGGTAGGCCAGGGGCATGGCCTCATAGAGGAGACGAAGCTTACCGGAATAGGCGCCGTCGCGTCCGCGCAACTCGGGATAGATGTAGATGCCGCCCTCCAGCAGAATACGGTGGAAGTCGGCGGTAAGGCAGCCGGTGTAGCGGGTGGTATAGGGGTGGCCGGCGGGCGAGTCGTCGGATTCCAGCCGATCGATGAATTCTTCCACGCCCGGCTGCCAGCGGCGCCGGTTCCCTTCGTTGACGGCGTAGATCGATCCGTAGGCGGGCATGCGGATGTGCTGCTGGGTCTGAAAAAACTGGCCGACTCCGGGGTCCAGCGTAAAGGCGTGGACGCCGCTCCC
>JBGOUV010000333.1:0-7799 GCA_041477815.1 Terriglobia bacterium
AGTTCAATCTTTCAATCGTTGGGCCCTGAGGGTTTGGGCGAGCTGGTGCGGCGGATATCGATGGGCTCCTTGCGCACCTACAAGCTTTTCGACCAGGTCAAGCTGCGCACGCGGCTCAACAAGCTGAATGCCGAGCATTTGCGCAAGGCCGTCCCCCGGCTCTGGGACCGGCTCCAGCAGACCGACGAGGATCTGGCCCAGGACCTCGCCCAGGCGGTGCTGGTCTCGAACTTGGATTTTGTGGTGGAAGTCCTCAATTTCCTGGGCATCCCCCACGACGGCACTGGTTTCTTTCAGAAAGACGTCTCCACGGCGCAATACCTGAAAGACGGCTGGCCGCAACGCGTGATGGACGAGTTCCGGGGCCGCTATCCGGAACCGTTGGTGCGGCTCTATATCAACCATCTCCTGTGGGAAGTCGATAAGAAAGCGGAGGTATTTGCAGGTTGAAACGCATCGGCATTCTGACGGGCGGAGGCGATGTACCGGGTCTGAACGCGGTCATCAAGGCGGTGGTCTACCGGGGCAAGGAATTCGGACTGGAGGTCCTGGGCATCCGCAGAGGATGGGAGGGACTGACCCACCTGGATCTGAAGGCCCCCGAAAAGTACGTTAAGCCGCTCGACCGGACCAACACCCGAACCATTGATCGGACGGGCGGCACCTTCCTGCACACTTCCCGCACCAACCCGTCGAAGATGAAAGTAGAGAAACTCCCGCCGGCCCTAGCGGCCCAAACCGGACGCTTCGCGGAGGTCAAGCCCGGGGTGGTGGACGTCACCCCAGCCGTGCTGGACAACCTCCAGGGCCTGGGACTGGAAGCCATGGTCGTGATCGGCGGCGACGACACCCTGAGCTACGCCCCGGTCCTCGAACGCGCCGGGATCCCCATCGTGGCCGTTCCCAAGACCATGGACAACGATGTGCGGAACACCGAATACTGCATCGGTTTCTCGACCGCCGTTACCCGCGCCGTATCCGCCATCAGCCGCCAGCGAACCACGGTGGGCTCCCACGAGCGCATCGGCATCTTCCGCATCTTCGGCCGCGACGCCGGCTACACGGCCCTCTATACGGCCTACGTGACTTCCATCCGCTGCCTGATCCCGGAGCACCGCTTCGACCTCCAGAAGCTGGTCGGTCTGCTGGTCAACGACAAGAAGAACAACCCCAGCAACTACGCCCTGGTGGTGATCTCGGAAGGGGCGGTATGGGTAGGGGGCGAGATCAAGGAGTACGGCGAGGCCGATGCCTTCGGCCACCGCAAGAAGGTCAACGTGGGCGAGGCCCTCAGCGACGAGATCAAGCGTCTCTCCGGCGAGGAGACCATCGTCAGCGACCTGACCTACGACCTGCGCTCCGGCGAGCCCGACTTCGTCGACAAGATGGTCGCCACCACCTTCGCCAACATGGCCGTCGATGCTTTGGCCGAGGGCCGTCACGGCTGCATGATGGCCCTCCAGAACGGCTGCTATGTGGAGGCCGCCATCCCCGACCCCCATCTCGGTCCCCGCCAGGTGGAAGTCGAGACGATGTACAACGTCGAGCGCTACCGTCCCAACTACGCGCACAAGAAGGGCTTGCCGATCTTCCTGACCCATGCGTAGGCCTGGTCATAGCGTCCACTTCGCCGCGCCCAGAAGCTGCTCGGCCGGCAGCACCTGCACCCCGGCAAACGGGCGGTAGGGCGCGTCGGTCTGGTTCACCACGTACGCCCGTGATAGCTTCAGCGCGTCCAGGGCGAAGCGCAGCGTTTTCCAGTCCGAGGACTCGACGTAGGTCCCCACCTTGATCTCGACGCCGATCCGCTCGTGGGGACGCTCCACCAGCAGGTCGATCTCCTGACCGGTAGCCGTGCGCCAGAAATAGAACTGGCTGGCGGGGTTCGCCAGTTTTTCTCGGCGGATGATCTGCTCGATGATGAAGCCCTCCCAACTAGCCCCACGCTGCGGGCAGACGTCGAGTTGCTGCGGGGTCTCCACGCCCAGGAAGGCGTGCAGCAGTCCCGTGTCGGTCAGGTACACCTTGGGGCTCTTGACCAGGCGCTTGCTGAGGTTGGCGAAATACGGCGGCAGCCGGCGCAGCAAGAAGGACTGCTCCAGGAGGTCGGCGTAGCGGTTGACCGTGTGGTAGGACAGGCCCAGGGACCGGCCGAACTCGGAGGCGTTCCAGATCGTCCCGTTGGCCGCGGCCAGCATGTGCCACAAACGCCGCATCTGCACCGGAGACACGTCGATCGACAGAGCGGCCAGGTCCCTCTCCAGAAAGGTGCGGACATAGGCATCCACCCAGTCCCGCCGGGCACGGCGGTCGGGGTGCAGGCACGGCTCCGGAAACCCGCCCCGCAGCCAAAGATCCTCCAGACTGATACCGGCGTCGGCGACCTCGAAGTAGGCGAACGGGTCCAGGTCGAGGAAGCCGATGCGTCCGGCGAGCGACTCAGAGATGCCCCGAGCCAGGCTGAAGTGAGCCGAGCCGAGAAGGACAAAGCGGCCCTTGTCGGCGCGCCGCTCATCAATGAGCACCCGCAGCACGGGGAACAGGGCCGGCAAGCGCTGGGCCTCGTCCACCAGGACCGGGGGTCTGGCCCGCCGCAGGGTGTAGTACGGATCGGCCTCCAGGCGCTGCAAGTCGGAGGGCTTCTCCAGGTCGAAGATCTCGGCTTTGGGAAACAGGGTGCGGACGAGGGTCGTTTTGCCGCACTGGCGGGGGCCCAGCACGGCCACGGCCGGGAAGGTGCGGAGCAGCCGTCGCAGGCGCCGGCGTCCGATGCGGGAGACCATGAATACATTTTAGCAGCGTGCCTTCTAAATTGCAAGATTTATGTAAATTAGAAGTATGACCTCTATTTTGCACAACTGTTCTCTACTAATGCCTGGGCATCCAGCACGGCGATCGCCGCCATCCGCACCACGTCCTCCACGTCGAACCCCTTCTGCAAGATGGCCACCGGCCGCGACAGGCCCATCAGGATGGGGCCGACGGCCTCCGCTCCGGCCAGCCGCATGAGCAGCTTGTAGGCGATGTTGGCCGCCTCCAGGCACGGAAAGATCAGGACGTTGGCCTCCGTCTTCAGACGCGAGAAATCGTAGAACTGGGCCATCAGCTCCGGGTTCAGCGCCGTATCGGCCTGCATCTCGCCGTCGACGAGGAGGCCGGGGGCGCGCTGGTGGACCAGCTCGACGGCGCGCCGCACCTTGTCCGAGAGCGGATGCCGGGCCGAGCCGAAGTTCGAGAACGACAGCAGCGCCACCCGGGGCTCGATATCGAAGCTGCGGGCCCGCTCGGCGGCGAGCAGCGTGATCTCGGCCAGATCCTCGGCCGTCGGCTCGATGTTCACCGTGGCGTCGGCGAAGAAGTACACCTGGCGGTTGATCAGCAGCATGTAGAGCCCCGACACGCGGTTCACGCCGGGGCGCAGATTCACCACCTGGAGGGCCGGCCGGATGGTCTCCGGATAGTGATGGGTGATACCCGCAACCATGCCGTCGGCGTCGCCGCGACGCACCATCATGGCCCCGAAGGCGATGGGATTCAGCAGCAGTTGGCGGGCATCGTCCCGGGTGATCCCCTTGCGGCGCCGGATCTGGTACAGCTCCTCCACGTAGGATTCGAACTGCGGCGACCGCACCGGGTCGACCACCTCGCCGGCGTGCCCGTTCCCGGCGGCGTGGATACGGGCCGGGTCGCCGAGCAGGATCGGCCGGGCGATCTTTTCGTCGCACAGGATCTGCGCGGCGCGCAGGATCTTCTCTTCCTCCCCCTCCGGAAAAACGATGCGCTTGGGCGCCTGCTGGGCCTTGTGGATCAAGACGCGGAATACCTCCTGGGCCTTGCCCAGCCTCCGCGCCAGCGACGCGCGGTACTCTTCGAGGTCGAGGTGTTTCTGGGCCACCCCGGAATCCATAGCCGCCTGGGCCACGGCGGAGGCCACCGTCTCCAGCACACGCGGATCGAAGGGCTTGGGGATGATATAGGTAGGGCCGAAATCGAGCCGTTCGCTGGGATAGAGGCGCCGCACCGCGTCGGGGGTATCCTGGCGGGCCATGGCGGCCAGGGCGTGCGCCGCCGCCAGCTTCATCTCTTCATTGATGCTGGTGGCCCGCACGTCCAGAGCGCCGCGGAAAATGAACGGGAACCCCAGCACGTTGTTGACCTGGTTGGGGTAGTCGGAGCGGCCCGTGGCCATGATGACGTCGTCCCGCGCGGCTACCGCGTCTTCATAGGTGATCTCGGGATCGGGGTTGGCCATGGCGAACACAATGGGACGCGCGGCCATGGAGCGCAGCATGGACTGGCTGACGCAGTTGGCCGCCGAAACCCCCACAAACACATCGGCCCCGACCATGGCGTCGTCCAGGGTGCGGCGGTCGGTCTCCCGCGCGTAGCGTTCCTTGTAGGGGTTCATACCCTCTTTGCGGCCGGCGTGGATTACCCCGTGGGAGTCGCACATCAGAATGTTCTCGGCCCGCACGCCCAGCCGCAGGTACAGGTTGGCGCAAGCGATTCCGGCCGCGCCGGCCCCGTTGAACACCACCTTCAGCGTGTCCAGAGGCTTGCCCGCCAGCAGGGCCGCGTTGATCAGCGCCGCCCCGCTGATGATGGCCGTCCCGTGCTGGTCGTCGTGGAACACCGGAATCTGAACCGTGCGGCGCAGCGTCTCCTCGATGTAGAAGCACTCGGGGGCGCGGATGTCCTCCAGGTTGATGCCGCCGAAGGTCAGCTCCAGTAACTGGACCACGCGGATCACGTCATCCGGGTTGGTGCTGTTTACCTCCAGGTCGAACACATCGATGTCGGCAAAGCGCTTGAACAGGACGGCCTTGCCCTCCATGACCGGCTTGCCGGCCAGGGGTCCGATATTGCCGAGTCCCAGCACGGCCGTGCCGTTGGTAACCACGGCGACCAGGTTCGAGCGGGAGGTATATTCCCACCCCAGGCTGGGGTCTCCGGCGATCTCCCGGCAAGGCTCGGCGACCCCGGGTGTATAGGCCAGGCTCAGGTCTCGCTGCGTACGGCAGGGCTTGGTCGGGCTGATGGAGATCTTTCCAGGCGTCGGACGAGCATGGTACTCCAGGGCATCGGCTTTTCGGACGGACATGGGAACGCTCCTGACAGCTACGATCTTATCTCGGTATCAGTATGGTCAGCACGTAATCGGCCACCGCCCGGCGCTCCGCCTCGGAGAAGGTGTGTTCCCAGTCGGGACACTCCGGGGCCGCCCGGGGACGACGGTTCCGGAGCCACTCGGCCACGGCGGTCTGGGTCAGAGACCGGGGAAGTTCCGGCGGCTTGGTCAAGTTGGGGGAGTTGCGACCGGTGCCGTCTCCCTGTTCACCATGGCAGGCGGTGCAGTGACGCAGATAGATGCGGCGGCCGGCCTCCTGCGACCGGTTCAACGCCGGGCGTGCCGGGGGCTTCTCGACAGCGGGCGGATCGGCGGACTGCCGGCAGGCGGAGGCCAGCAGGACGGCCAGGAGCAGGGTCGGTCTCATCGGGCCAGCAGGAACGCTGTGATGGCGCGGGCGTCCGGCTCCGGCAAGTGCAGGGCCGGCTCGGGTGTGGTCCCCACCAAGCGATGGGAATCGCGCAGGTAGTAGTAGACCCACTCCGGGGTAAGCCGCCGGCCCGCCGGCGTCAACTCGGGCCCGATAGCGCCGCCTCGATCTCCCCACTGGTGGCAGGCCTGGCAGGTGTACCGCTCAAAATACAGCCGCCGGCCCTGGGAAGAGAGCCCCTTAGGAAGCTCCACCGGCGCCAGATCCTTCACCAGCACGGTGGTGACGTAGTTGACCACCGTGGCGATCTCGGCCGCCGTAAGCTGGAACTCGGGCATGCGCTCTTGCAAGTGGAGACGGATCGGCTGGGGGGTCTGGAGGAAGTCCTTCAACCAGGCCGGACGGACCCGGCTGCCCTCGAACGACAGGTCCGGGGCCAGCGTTCCTCCCACGCCCCGTATGCGGTGGCAGTCGAGGCAACGCAGATCTTCGACCAGCTTTCCAAAAGCGCCCTCCGGCTGGTACTGCGACGTGGTAGAGATGCGATAGGACACCGGTACCAGGCGGGCGGTGCGACTGCGCAGGAAGGCCGTCAGGCTCAAGGCCTCCTGGTCCTCGAACTCGTAGTCCGGCATACGCAAAGTATCGCGGAATTGGCGGGGCTTTTTCAGCTTGGCGAAAGTCCACTGCGTCCAGGTGCGGGGGACCGCGGCGCCATTCGTGCCGAAATCGAGACGGTCGGCGGGATTATCGGCGTAGGTGTCCAGCTCCGCGCCCACCGGGCCGGTCTTCTCAAACCCGGGGATATCATGACACGCGTAGCAGCCGTACCGGCGGACCAGGCGCTGGGCTTCAGCGACGACCGCAGGACCGGGCTCCGGCGACGGCGGCGGCTCGCACTTCAGCCCCGCCAGGTACGCCGCGACGGCCCGCGCCTGCGGCGGCGTGAAGCGGTAGCGTGGCATGCGCGAGTTGGGAACGTGGCGGCGGGGCTCCAATAAGTACTCGGCCATCCAGGCGGGATCGGCTTTCGATCCCACGCACTCCAGCTCTCCGGCCAGCGTGCCTCCTCGCCCCTTCAGAGCGTGGCAGGAGACACAGCGCGTCCGGCGAAACAGGACGCCGCCCTGCTCCTCCAGCGAGGGCTGGATCGAGAACGCCGCCGGCTGCTGCTTCGCGCGCAGGGTTAGCAGGTACGAAGTCAGCACCGCAATCTCGCGGTCGGGGAGCCGGAAGTTGGGCATGCGGGTGTGGGGCTGGTAGTCCTTGGGACGCCGCAGCCACCACTGGAGCCATGCGGCGTTGACCTTGGACCCGACGTGCCGCAGATCGGGCGCTATCTTGGGCACAGCGGGCGCGTGGCACCCGGCGCAGCCGCCGGCAGTGAACAGCTTGCGCCCGTCGCTCGCGTACGGCTCGAACGGGATCTCGTCCTCGTGGTGACAGCGGGCGCAGGCGCCGCCCAAGAACTCGCGCGCCAGCAGCGGATGGGGCCAGCTCGGGTCGCTCGAGTGCGCGGCGGCGGCCGTAGTCGCGCGCCCCTGACCCTCGTGGCAACTAGTACACCCGAAGCGCTCGGGCTGGTGCTGGTCGAGCCACGGCCCCGGATGGCTCTTGTCGGTGTGGCAGGTGGAGCAGCGGTCCACCACGCCCAGCTCCGGGTTGACGATCTGCTGGACGGCGGGTACCCGCGACTCCCGCCACACCACCGCGCCGAAGCTCCCCAGGAGCAGCGCGCCGAACACGGCGGTCCAATGGCGAATGCTCATAGGACGTAGTGGATACGGAACACCAGCCGCAGCAGCATCTTGATCGGCAGGGCCAGCATGGTCAGGGTCAGGAGCCACAACGTGACGTACTTGCCGCGTGACAATCCCCCGAACAGGTCCGGCCGGAGTCTCTGCGGCAGAAACAAACCCAGCCCGTAGTAGAGCCCGACCAGCGCGACCCCCGCCGGCAGCGGCAGATTCCACGACGCCCCCACCGGCTTCAGCGCCAGGCGGCTCTCCCACGGCCAATACCACGCCCATCCCGGTCCCCGGAAGAACTGCCCGATCAGGATCAGTACGATCCACAGGCCGAACCCGAACAGGAACGCCGATACCGCCCAACGCCGCGGGGCGAAGCTGTACACCCCCACGCCGCCAGGATTGGGGTCTACATACGGGATCACCGCCAATCCCACGATGATCAGCGACGGGAGCAACACCCCGGCGATCCAGGGATCGAAGTAGACCAGCATCTCCTGCAAGCCGAGGAAGTACCACGGCGCCTTGGCGGGGTTGGGAGTCGAGTGCGGAT
>JBGOUV010000473.1:0-4616 GCA_041477815.1 Terriglobia bacterium
CCCACGCGGAGGCGGCCTCTGGTCAGACGCCCTTCGCTTCCACGCGCGGCGGAAGATGGGCGCCCCCTACCGCCTCGGCCAGGCTCTGAATCGTTTCGCCCGCCCGCTCGCCGGCGGGAACCGGGAGGAGTTTCCCGGCGATGCCGGCCAGGCTTACGAATACGGAGACGATCGCCGGGACGAACTGCTTCCCGGCATATTGCTCCAGCACGGCGATGGCCTCCGCCGGACTCCTTCCTTTGCGGTAGGTCCGGTCGGTGGTCATGGCGTCGTAAGCGTCCGCCACTTTGACGATGCGCGCGCCCCGGGGAATGGCTTCGCCGCATAGGCCTTCCGGATACCCGCTGCCGTCCCAGTTCTCGTGATGCAGCTCGACGATGGGCAGACAGGCCCGGAACCCGTGGACTCCCTCCAGAATCCGGCGTCCGATGGTGGGATGCTGCCGGATCGACTCGAGCTCCTCGGGAGTCAACCGGCCGGGCTTTTGCAGCAGGCTGTCGGCGATGCCGATCTTGCCGATGTCGTGGAGCAGCGCGCCGATGCGGATGGCCTCCAGATCCTCCCCGGCGATGTGCAGGGCCTCCGCGATGGCGCAAGAAAATTCGCTGACCCGGCGGCTATGCCCGGCGGTGTAGCCGTCGCGGGCATCCAGCGCGCTGGCCAGCGCGTCGACAAACTCCACATAGGCGCGGTACACCTGGCGCCGGACCTCCCGAATCGCGGCGGCGGCGCGATTGAAGCTCTCGCTCAGCTCGTGAATCTCCAGCATCGCCGCCTGCCTGGTATCGAACTCCGGCAACAGACCCGTCTGTTCGGTCTCCCGCAGGTGAGACACCACGCCGGCGAGCGGTTTCACGATGGATCGCGAACACAGCACGCTCAGAATCCCAGCAGCCAGCAGGGCTCCCAGACCGGCCAGCAGGAAAACGCGCCGCAGAATCGCCCGTACCGGACCGCGGGCGGCATCCACGCTCTGCAGGCTGCGCAGCAGGTAGCCGTCCCCGAGATAGCTGCCCTCCAGCGGCAGGGAGAGATAGGTCTCCTGGCGCAGCCGCACCTCGCATTCCGCCCGCTGCCGGCAGTCCTCCAGCGCCGCTTCCACCTCCGGCACGGGAATCCCCGGGAGGCTCGACTTCAGGACCTTTCCACGGCGGCTCAGCACGGCCGGCGTAGAGAACTCGGACAAATCGAAATACTCTCCGAGGGAGAGAATCCCGAGGTGCTTGTCCCCCTGCTCGAGAGGGAGGGAAACGACCTGGTAGGAGCGCTCTTCCACCGTCCAAAGCCCGCGTTGCGGCGGATGCTTCCGGGTAATGTCCAGACCGGCTAACCGCGGGCCGGCCCGTATCATTCCGGCCAGGGCGGCGCCCTCCGCGTCGGAAACCACCAGCAGATCAAAGCCCAGCGTCGTGCCGATCTCCCGCAACTGGTCTTCCACGGCGAGACGGGCCTCCCTGCTGCTCCGATCCGCCAGCACCAACTGCACCCCCGCCTGGAGAGCGGCGTTTTCACCCAGCACCCGCAGCAAGCGGCTGTTCTGAAGCTCGCTCTTGGAGCGCACCCGGGCGATGGAGGCATGCGTCTCTCGCAGGGAAGAGCGGAGCCGCTCGCGCACGGTGGACTCCGCCAGCTTCTGGATAGCCCAGAAGCTTCCCAGCAGCAGGACGGCGCAGGGAACGAAGGACCAGAGGAATGTCCGCGTGGCCAAGCGCATCTTTTATCTCCGCGCCAGCGCCTTGGAGTCGGCGTCCAGCGCCGCCGTCATACCCCTTTGGTAAGCGCTGGCCGGCGCGGTAACCCGGCGCTGGGGGAGCCGGCGCTGGAGGACCACCGTGCCGCAGACCTCCGCCACGCGGAGGGCGGCCGGACCCCTCACAGCTACAAGCACGGTGCTGCTGGTGGCGTGAGCCATCTGATTTGCCCCTAACCAGCATCGGTGTCTCCCGCGCGCGTTCCAATAGGGAGCATGCGGCAAAGACAGGGAGTAAATATGCTTAGAAAAGGGAGGGGGGATCTACCTCAGTTTGCCGCGCGACCCCGGTCGAGATCGTATGATAGGGGAAATGAGACGAATCTCCTTTTTCGCGTTTTCTGTTGTCCTCTTCGCCGTCCCACTCAGCGCGCAGGCCCTGGAGACCGGCAAAGAACAGTATGAGGCCCGCTGCGTGGGCTGCCACGGGTCGGACGGCGCCGGGGGAGGCCATGGCCCCAGCATCCTCGATATCCGCCGTCCGCGCGCCGCCTCCAAGGAGGCCCTGCGCGACCTGCTCCGCAACGGAATCCCCGACGCCGGCATGCCGCCCTCCCCGATGTCCGACGCCGAGGCCGACGCCATCGCCGCCTACGTCGAAATGCTGAAGGCTCCGGCCATCGAGCACCCGGTGGCGGGCGACGCCGCCGCCGGCGAGAGGTTCTTCGCGGGTCCCGGGAAGTGCGCGAGCTGCCACATGGTGAGAGGCCGCGGCGGCATCCTCGGCCCGGATCTTTCCAACCTCGCCCGCGAGCGGAAACTGGGTCAGATCGAACAGGCGTTGCAGGATCCGGGCGCCGCTCCCGCCGCCACACCCGGTCCCCGAGGCGGACCCGCCGCGCCGTCGTTCCAGGCCGTCTCCGTGCGCCTGCGCGACGGCCGGACGCTGCGCGGCCTGGCCAAGTACGAAAGCCCGTTCGACCTGGGCTTGCAGGGCGTGGACGGCAGGTTCCACTCGATCTCCAAGAGCCGGGTGGCGGAGTTGACCCGCGAGAAGTCCCTGATGCCTAAGGTCGAGGCGTCGCCCGACGAGAGGCGTAACCTGCTCGCCTACCTCACCCGGCTCAGCCATGACCGGGCCGCCCGCGCCACCCTGACCGGCAGCGCCGAGATGGGTGAAGGGATCAAGTTCTCCGACATCGCCCGCCCCCAGCCCGGCGAATGGCCGACTTATCACGGTCACCTCAGCGGCAACCGGCACAGTCCGCTCCACCAGATCCATGCCGGCAACGTGGCGCAGCTCGCGCCGAAGTGGATCTTTCCCATTTCCGGCGCTCCGCGCGCCCTCCAGGTCACCCCCGTCGTCGTGGACGGCATGATGTACGTGACCGCGGTGAATGAAGCCTGGGCCCTGGACGCCCGGACCGGCCGGCAGATCTGGCACTACAGCCGCCCGCGCACGCCGGGCACCATCGGCGACGCCGGCAGCGGGATCAACCGCGGCGTGGCCCTCCTCGGCGACCGTGTCTTCCTGGTCACCGACCACGCCCACCTCCTCGCCCTGCACCGCCTGACCGGCCAGCTCCTGTGGGAGTCCGAGATGGCCGACTATCGCCAGCACTACGGCTCCACCAGCGCGCCGCTGGTGGTCAACGACCTCGTGATCGCCGGCGTCTCCGGCGGCGACGAAGGCATACGCGGGTTCCTCGACGCCTACAAGGCCTCCACCGGCGAGCGCCTCTGGCGCTTCTGGACCATCCCGGCGCCGGGCGAGCCGGGCTCGGAAACCTGGGGCGGCACGGCACTCCCGCACGGCTGCGGCGCCACTTGGCTTACCGGTACCTACGATCCGGAAGCGAAGCTCCTCTACTGGCCCACCGGCAACCCCTGCCCGGACTACAACGGCGACGAGCGCAAAGGGGACAACCTCTACACCAACTCCGTCCTGGCGCTCGAACCGGACACCGGCAAGCTGAGGTGGCATTTCCAGTTCACCCCCCACGACCTCCACGACTGGGATTCCGCCGAAACGCCCCTGCTGGTGGACACGGTCTTCCGCGGCCGCCCGCGCAAGCTGTTATTGCATGGAGACCGCAACGGCTTCTTCTACGTATTAGACCGCCTGACCGGCGAGTTCCTGCTCGGAGAGCCCTTCGTCAAGAACCTCACCTGGGCCAGCGGCATCGGCCCCGACGGCCGTCCCAAGCTGTTGCCCGAGCACGAGCCGACCGCGCAAGGAGCGCGGACCTGTCCGGCCGTAGCGGGCGCCACCAACTGGCCGTCCACCGCATTCAACCCGGCCACCGGCCTGTTCTACCTGATGGCGGAGGAGTCCTGCGCCATCTACTCGAAGAACCCCCAGGT
This sequence comes from Terriglobia bacterium, assembly GCA_041477815.1. Classification (GTDB taxonomy): domain Bacteria; phylum Acidobacteriota; class Terriglobia; order Bryobacterales; family JACQDG01; genus JBGOUV01. The sequence goes on from JBGOUV010000473.1 coordinate 4,055, forward strand.
GTGGGAGCAGGGCAAGTCGTTCTACGGCGGCGGCACCCGCCGCGCCCCCGGCTTCAGCGGCGGAAAATTCCTCCGCGCCCTCGACGTCCAGACCGGCAAGGTAGCGTGGGAAATCCCCGACGTGGGCGGCGGTATCCTGGCCAGCGGCCTGATGAGCACCGCCGGCGGGCTGGTGTTCTACGGCGACAGCAACGGCGGCGCCTTCATCGCCGCGGACGCGAAGACCGGAAAACTGCTCTGGAATTTCAACACCGGCCAGGCCTGGAAGGCCGGTCCGATGAGCTACGCCATAGATGGGAAGCAATACGTGGGCGTGACGGCGGGCTCGACCATCATGGTGTTTGGCCTGCCGTAAGGCCGGAGGAAGGCCGGGGTTTCTTAAAGCAAACCGAGTCGCTCCAGGTCGGCCTCGGTCCAAGTCTTGCGGGTCAGAGTGTCCCCGCCGTGGTGGTAGTGCATGACGGCGCGCCGGTCGTGCCGGCTCGATCCAGAACAAAACCATCGCGTTCCAGCGCTCGGATGAGGTCTCGCACCGGAGCGTTGCGAAGCAAGTGCGCCAACC
>JBGOUV010000148.1:0-15068 GCA_041477815.1 Terriglobia bacterium
CGATGCACGGCACGCTGCGCTTCAATCTGGTAAGGTTTCTTCATAGCGACTCTCCTTTTCTTGGCAAAGAAAAACTGCTCTGAGCCTACCAAGGCTCCGAGCTGGAGAGTCGCTACTTTCTACGAGCTACCGGGCAATCTCTCGCCGTATTCCTTCCACATCTTGGCCGTTTCCGTACGGAACAAATGCCAGCAGTTGATAAAGTAGCTTTCGCGGAACTGCGCGTTGGAACCGAGGTGGTTATTCAGTTCTCGGCGCTCGTTCAGGTCAAGCGGATTGAGGCCCAAGATTGGAAGATATTCTTCCGGCGGCAGCCCTTCCCGCTCGTCATCCGGGAACAAGTCAGCACGCCGGAAATACAGTTCGCCTGTGATCATAAGGTCGCGAAATTTCCACATCTTCAAAAACCGCCAAATGACGGCTTCCTGGTCTGGCGGCTCAAGCTGGTCGGCGTAGGTTTCGACTGCCATAGACCCAAAAATACCAGATTCGCCTCTTCTTCGCCTCTGATGGCAAACTGTTTTTCGTCGCGGCCTGAACCTGTCTAGTCAGCTTCACCGATGCAGAAGGCATCGGCCACAGCGTTGAAGTCACCGCTTCCGCGCCGTACGAAGCGGCGACTGTCGGTCTCGCCGAATTTCACCGCCACGTTTTGGCGGGTGCTCAACGGGGGGGAGAGCGACTCGGCTGTCCACTTGGCCGTCTAACGCCCAACTCGTGGAGGTGGCTCAGCCGAAGAGATCCAGAAGTCCGGTTCTGGGAAGCTGATACCCCGCCTGGACCACCTGGCTACCTGCACTCCGCACACGCGGATTCTTTCTCGGTTGTCTTCGAGGAGTCGCAGAATCTGTTCGGTATCTCCATGCACTGCTTTCAGGATACTTGATATCCCCTCCCGACGCACCGCCCCAGCAGCTCCTCGTAGCGGTCGGTCACCCGCTCCCAGTCATACCGCTCCAGCGCCCGCTCCAGCGCCCGCCGCCCCCACTCCAGCCGCTCCCCCTCTCCCATCGCCCCGACGCGCTCCAGCGCCGCGGCCAGCGCCGCCTCGTCGTTCTCGAACCCGATCCCCGCCTCGCCCGCCACCTCGCGGTTTTCGGCATTATTCAGGTAGAGCACGCACCGCCCGCGCCCCATGGCTTCCACCAGCGCCGGATGCGTCCCCCCTACCTCGGTGGCATGAATATAGGCGAAGCTGTGGGCCTGCAGCTCGTGGTAACCGCTCCCGTAGACGTACCCGGTAAACACGATCCGCGGATCCCGGGTCGCCCGCACCCGCCGGATATACTCGGGGGCGTAAGGGGCGTCCCCCACCAGCACCAGCTTCTTCGACGCCGTTGTCCGCTCGAAAGCCCGGACCACCAGCAGCGCGTTGTTCTCGGGCTCCATGCGGCTCACGTATAAGAAGTACCCTTCCGGCTCGAGTCCGAGGCGGTCGAGCGTCTCCCGCGTCGTCACCGGACCCGTGGCCGCCCCGTACGGGATGAAGGAGCTCGGCTGCCCGTAGCGTTCCCGGTAGTAGTCGGCGATAGCCTGGGCATCGGTGACCACCGCCGTCGGGCAGAGCGTGGTCAGGCGCTCCGAGAAGGCGTACCACCGCCGCGCCAGCGCGTTCCACTTCTTGCGATGCCGTTCCAGACCGTCCACGTTGATCACCGCCGGAATCCCCGCCAGGCGCGGCAGCGCGGTGAAGATCGTGTTGGCCCCGTTGCAGTAGAGGGCCACGTCGGCCCGCCGGAACAGCAGGTGCACCGTGGACAGGAAGGTGTGGGCGATGGTGTCGAAGTACTTGTGAGGAATGGTGGGCAGCTTGACCAGCCGCACGCCCTGGTACCAGTCAGCCGGGTAGGAAACGTTGTTCGTGCGGCAGTAGACGGTCACCTCGTGGCCGCGCTCGGCCAGACGCGTCGCCAGTTGCTCGGCGAAGGTTTCAAAGCCCCCGTAGTTGGCGGGAATTCCGCGCGTGCCCAGGAGGGCGATGCGCATCAGCTCCGGGCGGCGTTCACCCGGGTCTCCACCGGCTGGTGGGCGGCGCCGTTCAGCGGCAGGCTCACCGGATGGGAGTGGAACCATTGCTCGATATAAGCGTCATCCACGCGCCGCCGCGACTGGATCCACCGCCGCTTCTCCAGCACCCGCTTCAAATTTCGGAAGGTCAGGTAGAACGCCTTGATGGAGCTCTGCTCCCCGACCAGGCAATACAGCAGGATCCCCAGGTCGCGGAAGGTGATGGGGATCAAGTGGCGCAGGTAGAGGCTGGCGGTGACGTTCTTGAGCCGCATGAGGAAGCGGTTCTTCACCGAATGCATGTTGATCTCGGGCGGCACCGTGCGCCGCATCCCCGGACGCAGCTTGCGCACGTGGTAGCCCTTGGCGTAGGGCACGTAGAGGCACTTCCAGCCCAGCAACTGCGCGCGCCAGGCCAGGTCGGCGTCTTCGCGGTAGGCGAAAAAGTCCGGATCGAAGAACTCCCCGCCCACCGACACGTCCTCGATCATCTCCCGCCGGTAGCAGGCCGCCGCCGCCGTCGCCCCGAATACGTACTCGTAGCGCAGGTAGTGGCCGTTGTCGCACTCCTGGCTGCCGCGGTCGAAGTGCCGCAGCATGGGCGTGAAGTAGATGCCAGTGGAGTCGACAATGGGCTCGTCCGGGATATCGAACGCCGGCGACATGCTGAACAGCTTGCCGCACACGGTCCCCACCTGGGGGTCGAGCCGCGCGCCCTCCAGCAGCGCCTCCATGAATCCGGGCAGCAGGAAGACGTCCGGGTTGAGGGTCAGGACCCAGTCCCCCCGCGACATGGCGATGGCCTGATTCTGGGCCGCGGCGAAACCGATATTCTCGTCGTTATAGACCACCAGGCAGCGGTCTTCATAGTGCTCCAATATGTCCACGGTGCCGTCCGTGGAGGCGTTGTCGATGACGATCACCTCCAGGTGGGGATACTTCTGCCCCAGCACGGCATCCAGGCACTTGCGGATGAAGCGGCCGCTGTTGTAAGTGACGATGGTTATCGATACAAAGTCACGTAAGAGCATGAGGTTGAACCCGTGTTTCCGCCGTTCGGCGCCCCAGCGCCAAAACCATCACCCTGCGGTAGGATCGGCACTCCTCACTCCGGCCCAGCGACGCCACGAGCCGGAACACGGCCCCCAGGGCAACCGCTGCGCGGACCAGCCACTGGGCCGGAACCGAGAAGTGCTTTCCCGTGTAGCTTAAAAGGCTACCATACCAGTAAACTTGCTTGTCTTCCAAGGAAATTCGCGCCAGCGAGTGGGCCCCCCGGTGGCGGGCGGCGCAGGCCGGCACGTAACGAATGCGGTATCCCGCCTGCCGCATCCTGCGGCACAGGTCCACGTCCTCGAACCACAGCGGATGAAACCGCTCATCCCACCCTCCCACCGTCTCCAGGACGTCGCGCCGCACCATTAGAAACGCGCCGGCGGGCTGCTCCACGTCCTGGGGCCGGGTGTGGTCCAGGTCCAGGCATCGATAGCGGCGGTTGAGGGGATTCGAGGGCCACAGCCGGTTCACCAGGAGGGCCTCCGCGACCAAGCCGGCGGGCGTGGGAAATTTTCGAATGTTAAATCCAATCTGGGTCTCACCCTTCACATCGATCAAGCGGCCGCCCGCCGCGCCGGCTCCGCCCGCCTGCAACTGCTCCACCATCGCCTCGAGTCCGGTGACCAGCGCGGCGTCCGGATTCAGAAACAACACCAGCGGGCTTACTGTCGCTCGAACACCCTGGTTCGCCGCGGCGGCAAATCCTCGGTTCTCCCCGTTTACCAGTACCCGAACTCGCGGACCGCGCTCGGCGGCGAGGCCGGGCGTCGGGTCGGAGGAAGCGTTGTCCACGACCACGACTTCCGCGACATTCTGCAACGAATCCAGGCACTTGTCAATCTCTTTCGCCGAATTGCAGGTCACGATGACCGCCGCCACCGGCAGATTCACCCCTGTGTCTCCTTGCCCGTGGGGGCGAGTCGAAAATACCACCGCCAGTAGTCGTCCCAACCTGTAGACTGCTCAAAGCACACGAGTTCTCGTTCGGATTCGGCCAATACTGTTGCAAGCCGGGGGCCATCGGTGCGCCACCCCGCCCCAGCCCGCCGGATCCGCCCGGCCAGCATCATACCGGCGGCCAGCCCGCGCGCCCAAGCCCCCGGCCGGCCCCGCCGCAGCGCCTGAGCCGCCCACAGCAACTGCGCGGCCAGCACGGAACGCCAATACCGCCGGAGCACCGACCCCGGATAGAACTTCGCCAGCAGCAGGATTTGGTTGCGCGTCATCCATTGTACCATGCGGCTGCTCCCCGGTCCCAGCGTCGCGCTACCGCGATGGTACCCCACCGCTTCCGGCACATAGACGCCTTCCAGACCCAGCAGCGCCGCACGCAGTCCCAGGTCCACGTCCTCCAGGTACGAAAAAAATGCCTCCTCGAAGCGGCCGGTGAGGGCAAAAAATTCTCGCCGCACCAGCACGGCCGTAGCCGAGGGAAAAAAGGTCCGCCGGGGACGCGCGGACCAGGCGCCGTCGCGCCGGCCATGCCCTAAACGGCACGCCGCTCCCCCCCGGCAAATCGCGTCGCCGACTCCGTCCACCCGGTTCCGCTCCGCGTAATGCAGCAATTTCCCGAGGGCGAACCAGACCCCCTCCTGTTCCAAAGCCCCAGCCAGCTTCGCGGTCCAGTCCGGCTCCAACTCGACGTCGTTGTTGAGCAGCGCTATCGCCTCTCCCCCCGCCGCTTCCACCCCCCGGTTGACGGCCACGCTGAATCCCATGTTAGCCGCCAGTTGCAAAACCTCCGCGCCCCCGGCGCGCGCCGTTTCCGCCGAGCCGTCTGTGGAGCCGTTGTCCACCACCAGCACTTCCAGCGGCCGCAGGGTTTGCGCGCGCAGAGTGGCCAGCACCGACTCCAGCAGGTCCCGCCGGTTCCAGTTGGGAATCACCACCGAAACCGTCACCGCCACCTCTTCTGCAGCAGAAACCACAGGTTATGCAATCCATCCCGCCACGGGTTCAGCTTGATCTCTCCCAGCCGCGAGCTGTACTGAATCGAGATCTCCCCGAACCGGATCTGGGAGCTCTTCAGCGCCTCGATCTTGATCTCCTCGGAGAACGCCATGCCGTCGGATTCCAGCTTCATCAACGGCAGGATGCTCCGCCGGAACACCCACATGCCCGACTGCGAGTCCCGCACCCACCGGAAATACAACACCGAGGTGGCCAGCGACAGGATCAGGTTCCCGATCTTGTGCTTGAAGCTCATCGCGCCCCGGTCGCGCACCGGAAACCGCGAGGCGTTCAGAAAGTCCACCTGGAGGTGCAGGAACGCCTCCAGCAGATAAGAGATGGCGTCCACCGGATAGGAATGGTCGCCGTCCAAGGTGACAATCAGGTCTCCGCAGGCGTGGGCAAATCCCTTCTTGTACGATCGCCCGTACCCCCGCACGTCCTCGCGGATCACCGTGGCCCCCAGGGCTTCCGCCACCGACGCCGTCCGGTCGGTCGACCCGTTGTCCACCACGATCACCTCATCGACGTAGTCCGGCATCCGTCGCAGCACCAGCTCGATCCCCTGCTCTTCGTTCAGACAGGGGATGATCACGGTAATCCGGTGGTCCTTATACATCGGCGGGCGGCTGTTATACTGGATGGAATGAAGACTTTGATTGTACTGGTTCTGGCGACAACTTGGGGCGCCGTTGCCGCCGCACCCGCGGACCTGGCCGGCGTCCAGAAGGTGTACCTGATGCCCATGTCGAGCGGCCTCGACCAGCATCTGGCCGATCAGATCGCCCGCCACAGCCTGTTCACCGTGGTGGTCGACCCCAAGCAGGCCAACGCTATCTGGACCGAGCGCATCGACGCCAGCTTTTTCAGCGCCTTCAACGAGCTCTTCCCGCCTCCCCATCCGGACAAGGATAAGGAGAAAAAGAAGGAAGAGAGCCTCGCGGCGGCCGACAAACCCCCCTCGCGCGGCTCCTGGGGCCGCACGCGCGGCACCATCTTTTTGGTGGGCGTCCAGTCACGCCAGGTACTTTGGTCCACCTTCCTGCCCCTGGGGGACACCTCCCCCAAGGGCCTCCACCACACCGCCCAAGACATAGTAAAGAACTTCCAACGAGACACCAAGTCCACCGAGCCGCGGCCGTAGAGCGGACCCCCGCTTTACCCAGCCAACCCTGAAGGAAGGGGAGTCTCCACGCTGTCCGCGGGATAGAACCCCAGGCAGCGAACCGCCGGCCCTACGTTCGGATCGCAAGGTGGGTCTACGGTCAGGGTGACCTCCACTTCGGCGCCGGGCGTCACCGAACCCGGCGGAATCTCGAACTCCAGATCCAGATCGCCTCCGGTTTCCACTGGGACCGCTTGCACCACCGTAGCGTTCACCGCAATCGTCAGTTCCAGCCGTGGGAAGGGCTCTACCAATCCGAAATACAGGCCGGCGAACAGGCGCCACGACCGGCCCGGCGGCACGCGCAGCCGCGCCGAGCTCCGCGACCAAACGGCCCGCCAGCTTCCCCTGGAAGGCCGCCACCCCTCCAGCAGCCGGTTCTGGGCCCACTCTGCGCCCGGCAGCAGGCAGGACCCGTCAGTCTCCAGCGGGCCTTTGCGAGCCAGCACCGTGAAGTACTGGGTGCCCGCCCCATCCGCGGCCACCAGCGTCAAGCCCGCCGCTTCCAGCATGGCCCGAGCCTCCGGGAGCGAAAACGTCTCGCCCAGCCACGTGTCGCGCGGCTTCGCCCGATACTCCGCCGACTGGTCTCCCTGGAGCTGGAACTTGAAGTACGCGCCCCTGCGGAGAACCCGCGCCGTATCCGCCACATACGACCAGGTTACTTCCCGCGCCGGAATATGCTGGAACACAATGTAGGAAAACGCGAAATCGCAGCTTTCCTCCGGCAGCATCCGCAAGTCGCGGCCCGACCCCACGTGCCACCGGATGTTAGCCAGGCTGCGGAATCGTTCGCGGGCCTGGCGGATCATCTCTGCGGAGATGTCTACCGCCTCCACCTCGGCGAACGCCGCAGCGAGCCAACGGGTGATCCGGCCCAGGCCGCAGCCGATTTCGACCACCCGGCAGCGCCGGGCCGGCCGCCCGTGCAGCAGAATCGGCAGGTAAGGCTGGATGATCTGACGATAGTTGAGGCGTCCGGATTCGTGGAAGTCCTCTTCATCGCTGGTCTGGTCGCGGGTGTAAACATAACGCTCGGCGTCCTGGCGGGCACGCTGGTCCCAGTCGCCTCGCATCCGCTCGAGAACCGGATCCGGTTCCGTCATAATTTTGCGGCGAGCACTTCGCGATAGTGCAGCTCGAGTTGCGCGGTCAGCGCCTTCATATCCCAGTTCTCCTCCACCTCTCGCCGCGCCCGCTCCGCCCTAGCCCGGCCCCGCCCCGGATCTTCGCATAGCTCCACTACCCGCTGCGCAAACTCCTCCGGGTCATCGGCCAGGGCCGCCCAATCCACGTGGGTCAATCCCTCCGCGCCCACGCGGGTCGACACCACGGGGATGCCCGCCGCGAACGCTTCCAGCAGCTTCACCCGCACCCCCGACCCGCTCAGCACCGGACAAACAAACACCGCGTACCGCCCCAGGGGCTCCCGAATATCCTCCACCTGCCCCAGAAAGCACCCCCCGTCCCGGTTGTAGATCTCGGCAAATCCCGGCCCCGCCTCCGCCCCCACGATGTACAGCCGCGCCCCCGGACGCGCCCGCCGCACCCGCGGCCACACCCGCTGCCACAAGAACAGCAGCGCCTCCTGATTCGGCAGGTGCCGGAAATTCCCGACAAACAGCAGCGAATCCGGCTCCCTCCCCTCCCCTACGTACGGATACCGCCCCACGTCGATCCCCGCCCGCAACCCCTCCACCAAACGAACCTCCCGGCCCACAAACGATTCCAGATAGCGCCGGTTTTCCCGCGTACACACCTGCACGGCGTCGAACCGCCGCACCGCGTTCAGCTCGAACCGCAGCGCCCGCAGGTACTCGAACGCCGCCTGCACCCACCGCACCGGACTGCGCATTCCCCCCAGCAAGCGCGCTACCGACTGGAAGTAGATATCGTGCTCGAACAGGACCATGGCCACCCGCCGGAACTCCATCGCGTAGACGGCCAGTTGCGTGTACTCCACCTGCACTACGTCGATCTTCTCAGTGAAGATCGTACGGTGAATCCGCCAGGCCAGGTCGCGGCTGGAGAACACCCGTGCCCCGTGCGGCAGCAGCGCGCTCCAGCCGTGGTCGTCGTGCGGCATCCGCACCAGAAACTCCACCGACGCGCACACCTGGCGAAGCTTCTGATGGCCCTCCCGCTCGCGCTCCCAATCGAGCAGGCACAGCAGGTGCACCCGCGCCCGCTTCCCCAGCTCCGCCAGCGTCTGCCCCATGAACACCGCGCCGCCATGCACCGGCGGAACGATCGGATAGGGCGACAGGAACAGGACGTGCAGCTTCTCCCGCGCCGGGTCGGGCGTCTCGAAACGATCGCGGTAATACCCTCCCAGCGGCCGCCGGAACGCCTCCCGGTCGTCGATCGCCGCGAGTTCCCGCGCCCGCCGCCGCGCCCGCAGCGCTCTCCCCATCTGGCCCACCACCCGGAGCAGCACCCGCGGGCTGATCCGCGCCGGCGTATCCCCGGCCAGCAGCCGCACCCACATCCCTCCGTATACCTGCAACAGGTGCTCGCCCAGCATCGCCCAGTCATGGATGTTCTTCCACACAAACAGCAGAAAATTCTTCTTCAGCACCGCCTGGATGAAGGCCTCGTTGTAGGTGCGTCCGATCGTGCCCCGATGCTCGTGGTAGACGAAGCTCCGCGGCTCGTAGTGGACCGTCCACCCGCGCTTCCAGGCCAGGTACCCCAGGTCGGTGTCCTCCAGGTAGAACGGCTCGTACAGCGGATCGAATCCCCCCAACTCCAAAAACTTCCGGCGGTCGTAGGCCGACGAGCCCCCGCCCGCATAGAACACCGGAAACAACGTCCGCACCCGCTCGTCGAGCACGTGCCGCACCTGCAGCCTCCCATTCACCCAGAGGCCCTCCGTCAAGCCGGTTTCCTGCCGGACCTTGTCCGGGTCGGTGAAGAAGATCTGCGCCGACACGGCGAACACCCGCGGATCCCGAAAGCCCTCCACCAGCGGCGCCAGGAACCCCGGGTCCACCCGCATGTCGCTGTTGAGCAGCACCACGATGTCGTTCCGCGCGGCGGCGAACCCGGCGTTCGAGCCCCCGCCAAATCCCCGGTTCCGCTCCAGCGCCAGCACCCGCACCTGCGGAAGCCGCTCCCGCAGGAACTCCACGCTCCCGTCGGTCGAGGCGTTGTCGACCACGATGATTTCGTTCTCGGGATGGCCCGCCAGCGCCTCCACCACCGACGGCAGATACTTCGCCAGCAGCTCCTGCCCGTTCCAGTTGGGAATCACCACCGACACCGCCCGCGTCGACGGCAACGTATCGGGCTCCCGCGCGGGCTTCCGGCGAAACCGGCAGACCAGGTCGCACAGCGCCAGCCCCACCGCCGCGGCCAGCAGCAGCAGGGGCGCGGCCGTGAGCAGAAACACTAGAACCCCCGCCACCCGGATCCAGATGATCAGCCGCCGCATCCGTTTCCAATGGTGGCGTTCAATTGCACCCGGCAGGGGAAGCGCATGTACCCATAGATCTCCCCTTCACTGGCGCCCATCTGGACTGTCAGGGCGTTGTCGATCCAATCGCAAACCGCATAACCATGCAGCGTCCCGTTGGCGATGGCCGGGGTAAACGAGAAATGGCTCGGATACAACTCCGGGACGGTCAGGTGGAAGTCCACCGTAAACACGTCGCCGGGCGCCATGGGCGGCAGATCGAAATCCTCGCGCGCCGTATTGGTGCCCGAAAAATCGATCCCCAGGTGATTCCGGACCATGAATCCCACGATCGGCGACGGCACCTCCTCAATAGCCCGCACACTGATGCGCAGAATCGCCTGCCCCCCGGGCTCCAGCACTCCGACCGGCGACCCGGACGGGTTCAGCAGCGCGATCCCGATCACCTCGGCCGCCCGGTTCCCATGCCGGAAGTCGACGTTGGGAATGGTCTCCACCACCTCCGGCGCGATCACCGCAGGCCGCCCCACCGGCCCCTGGCGCGCACTGTTCAGCTTCAAATACGCCGAGTCCTTCTCCATCATGAAGCTGAGGTACTTACTGATTACCGTTTCCGGCGGCCCGATCTCCACCACCCGTCCGTGGTTCAGCCACAGCACCCGGTCCCCGATAGCCTTCACGTCCCCCATGGCGTGCGACACGAACAGGATCGTCACCTTCTGCGACCGCAGCTCGTGCACCTTCCGCATGCACCGCTGCCGAAAATAGACGTCCCCCACCGCCAGCGCCTCATCCACCAGGATGATCTCCGGATCCACGTTGATGGCCACCGCAAACGCCAGCCGCACGATCATCCCGCTCGAATAGGTCTTCACCGGCTGATGGATGAACTCCCCGATCTCGGCGAAGTCCACGATGTCCTGATACCGCCGCTTGATCTCGGCCGTCGATAGTCCCAGGATCGTTCCATTCAAGTACACATTGTCACGCCCGCTGAACTCCGGATTGAACCCCGACCCCAATTCCAGCAGCGCCGAGACGCGTCCCCCCACCTCCACCGTCCCGCTCGAAGGCGGAAAGATCCCCGCCACAAGCTGCAGCAAGGTGCTCTTCCCCGACCCATTCTCCCCCACCAGGCAGAACGTACTCCCCCGCTCCACCTCAAAACTAACCTCCTGCAAAGCCCAAAAATCCCGATGAAACGACCGCCGGTTCAGCAGCAGCAGTTCCTTCAACCGGTCCCCCGGCGACTCATAGATAGGATAACTTTTCGAAACTCCCCGAAACGCGAGCATAGAAAACGACACACCGAACCGCGACCGTAAGGGGGCGGATTCCCCAGCTTACCGCAGCCTCCTGGAAACACAACACGACACCAGTGTAGTACGATTGCCCCTAGGACCCCATGCGCCGCTACTCGCTCTTCCTCCTGCTGCTCCTCGCCGCCGGCGTCGCCGCCGTAGGCTCTCGCCGTCCCTCCTTCGACCCCCGCCTGAAGAATTCCTTCCGCCGCCCCGACCGCGCCGGCTGGATCCAGGTCCACCTCGAAGGCGCCCCCTCCGACATCGGCTTCCAGCACGGCTACTGGCTGGCCCCCGAGATCGACCGCACCTTCCGCAGCGTCGTCCTGCTCGCCGAGCACGACACCCAGAAGCCCTGGTCGTTCTACCGCAACGCCGCCGAGAAGGTTCTCTGGCCCCATATCGAGCAGCAGTACCGCGACGAGCTGCAAGGCATCGTCGATGGCGTCCAAGCTCGCGGCAGCAAGCTGGACCTCTGGGACATCGTCGCCCACAACGCCATGGAGGAGCTCCCCGGCTACTACGTCCCCTGGCTAAAGAAGCAGCAAGGTGAATCGGGCGGCAAACGCAAAGGCCCCCCCGAAAGCTGCAGCGCCTTCGTAGCCACCGGCAGCTACACCCGCGACGGCAAGGTGGTGGCAGCGCACAACAACTGGAGCGACTATGTCGTAGGCCAGCATTGGAACATCGTCTTCGACATCGTCCCCGCCTCCGGCTACCGCATGTTCATGGACGGCATCCCCGGCATCATCGCCAGCGACGACGATTTCGGCGTCAACTCCGCCGGCCTCATCATCACCGAGACCACCATCAGCCGCTTCTTCGGCTTCGACCCGGGCGGCATCCCCGAGTTCGTCCGCGCCCGCAAGGCCATGCAGTACGCTTCGTCTATCGATGAGTTCGACCGCCTCATGCGTGAGGGCAACAACGGCGGCTACGCCAACACCTGGCTCCTCGCCGACACCAAGACCAACGAGATCGCCCGCCTGGAGCTGGGCCTGTTGAACGTCAACCTGGAGCGCACCCGCGACGGCTACTTCACCGGCGCCAACTTCCCCATCAGCCAGAAGCTGGAGGACCAGGAGACCGAATTTGACCGCCAGTTCCCCGGCGTCAGCGCCAACGCCCGCCGCGCCCGCTGGGAGAAGTTAATGGCCGACCACAAGGGCAAGATCGACGCCACCGCCGCCCAGCGGTTCCTCTCCGACCACCGCGACACCTTCACCCGCACCGAGGAGCCCAACCAGCGCACTCTCTGCGGCCACATCGACCTGGCCCCGGACGGACTACCCTCCTGGCAACCCCCCTACGGCCCCGCCGGCGCCGTCCAGGCCAAGGTGACGGATGCCGCCATGGCGGCCAAGCTATCTTTCACCGCCTCCCTGGGCCACCCCTGCGGCCTCCGCTTCCGCGCCGCCCAGCACCTGCGCGAACACCCCGAGTTCGCGTGGCTCAAGGACCACCTCCGCGATATCCCCTCGCACCCGTGGACGCAATTTTCAGCTACTACCCACTAAAGCGATCGACTTCGGAAGTTGTAACACGGCTCGAATTTCCAGCCTGCCCCCCAGCGCTTCGACGTTATTCTGCGAGCGTGCTGAGGTCATACAGCCACCGGGGTGAGCTGGAAAACTCGGCCCAGTTGGCTGGCCCTGGTGAGATCGCCCCTCCGCAGCGCCTCCCGGACCTCATCCAGTTTCTGCGCGTCTTCCAGGGACAAATACGGCGACCAACCCGTCTCGGATTCGATCCAATTCACGTCGACCGCCGCGGCGTATTGGCCCTCAAGCACGTACTTGGTTCGACGCCGTGTACTCATGACTTTCTCCCCAGGAAGTTCTCGGTCCACCGGTTCGGATCCGGCCTGTAGGCGGTGACAACGACGGCTGGCGAAGCGGCGTTGGCGGGAATGCCCCACAGGACGTGGATCGGCCGGCCGTCGTGATCCCGCTGCAAGACCAGGACGCACGGCCCCTTGTGATAGGTCGGATATTCTTCCACCACCCTGGCATCCTGGACGCCCTCATAGATATCCCTCACCAGGATACCATCGGCTGCCAGCTCTTCATACCCGTGGTCCGAGATCACCACTTCCCGACGGGCGATCAAGGCAAGGATGCGGTTGAAAGTATCGTTTACCAAGCAGCGCAAACTCCAACCCGTCCAGCATACACGGCAAACGTGTCCGTCGCCCGCCCTAACGCCCGCGGATAGACCGTCAACCGCCTGCGGACCGAACGCAATTGACCGGCTACACGTCGCTGCCGCATAGTAAAGAACGTGATCGCCGAGATCCTAAGCCTGTCGGGATACGAATCGCAGGTATCGGCGCTTCTGCCCGAGGAAGAGCGGATGGCCCTGGAGTTCTTCATCGCATGCGCGCCGGAAGATCATCCGGTCATTCCTGGTGGCGGCGGCTTCGCAAGGCTCGCTGGGCCCGCCGAGGCCGGGGAAAGAGCGGCGGCTTTCGTGTGATTTATTTCTTCCTGGCCGAACCGGGGCGGATATACATGGCCGCGATCTACGCCAAATCGCGAAAGGAAACCCTTTCGGCAGCCGATCAGAACGTGCTCGCAAAACTCGCGTCACAGATCAAGAAAGCAGCAAAGGGAGGGCGATAATCATGGGCGTGCGCAATTCGAACACCGGAGCCAAGAGACGAACCAGGCTCGGCCTGGCGCTGGAGCAGAGCGCCAAAGAAATTCTGGCCCACCTGAAGGGAGACGCCCGACTGCCTACCCGGCGCATCGTGCTGCCAGACGAGGTCGATGTGAAGCGCATCCGGACCAGGGCGGGCATGTCGCAAGCGGAGTTTGCGCACGCGTTTTGCATCAATCCGAGAACGCTACAGGAATGGGAGCAGGGGCGCAGAAAACCCGACGCCACGACCCGCGCCTACCTCGCGGTCATCGCCAAGAACCGCGAGGCGGTGTTGGACGCACTGGCGTCTTGAACTTACAGAAACGGCGTTGACGCGCTGGATCCCGAAGGCGCGATTGGTCGGTGGCCGACATGCCGACTACACTGACCAAGTACCTCCGTGTCGGTCAAGGGCAGCGCGTCTATCATTTCAGATCCTAGTCGAATGGGGAACTTCACGGGGACCACTAAGAATTCACGTTGGAGGGATGAACCCTGGCCAGCCCTTCTGGTCTCGGACCTCTGTGTCGGTACCAAGCGATCGGGCGAAACCGTCCAAACCCGGGAAGAGCGCGGCGAAGTTGATGTTCATCCTGTTGAGTGTCAGGAGGAGGTCCGATCTGGTTTCTGGTTTGACTACGAGCTTGTGCAACCATCGGTGACTCGCCTCGTGTCTTTCGCTGGCATGATCCAGCAATCTCTTCAGGCACTTGTCAAAGCCCATGAGGGGATTGTTTGCGCAGAGGAACAGCCCCTGCTGTATGGTCAGGCGTTCGTTCATTCTGTACGGCTGGACCGGTGCGGCCAGGTAGAGATTCTCGGGTTGGGGATCCCTGTATATTCTTCTGAAGTTCTCGCGTGAACCCAGGTTGTTGTCGCCTCCGGGGTCATTGAGGCCAAGCATCGCGAGAGCCTCGGCATTGACGCGCTCCTGATCGACAGCCCAGATGGCGAAGGGTTTAGGGAAATTCGCAGATTCCGCGGCGAAGAAAGCTGCGACGTACGCTGACCTAGTCCAGTCGAGTAGTCGCGTCGGAGCGCCGTAGTGTTGAATCAATGCAAGCCATTCAAGATCATCTTGGTCGTCAGGCAGGTCAAAGAGATAATGATGAGCACGGCGCTTGAACTCGCTCTCCACGTAATCCTCAGCCGTACCTGGGTAGCGCCTTGCGGCCCTTTCGATACTGGCCTTAAGGGGCCAGTCCGCGTCGCGTTGCCCGCGAAACGCCCACTTGGTGTCGTTGAAAGGAGGCGACTGGATGGTTTGGAGTAGTTCGGCAGCACTGGATAGGTTCTGCACGGTCGCGACGTTCTCCAGCGGCTCCTCCCTCATCTTCTTGAAAGTGGCGTGATCGTTCACCAGCGCATCATCGGGTGGCAATTTTGTCTCCTTAAGACTCCCCTCGCAAAGTATCATGGTTCTGCGGGCTTTATTCTCAGGCCAACGGCCGCTTGGTCGAGAAGCCCAGTAGGGTTCAAACCACTACCCAATGTTCCAGCCTAAGTCCGCGACCCCGCCTCCACCGCCTCCGCC
>JBGOUV010000067.1:0-21181 GCA_041477815.1 Terriglobia bacterium
CACCACCGCCACCGCCGCCAACTGCTTCCGTCTTCCGCCCGAGACCGCGTGATACACCCACAAGCCCGCCACCACCAGCCCGATCAGGACCGGCGCCTGATGGTGCCCGCTCAACAGCGAGATCCCCAGAAAGCCGCCCGCCAGCGCCGCATTCCGGTACGGCCGGTCTCCCCGCATCGCCCGCAGGAAGAAGAGGATCACCAGCGGCCCCCACACCGCCCCATTCGCCATCTGCGGCCACCCGATGTTGCCCACGTACCCGGCCAGCCCAAACGCGACTCCCCCGAGCAGGCTGGCGGCCACCGTCCGCCCCAGGTCCCGGCACAGCAGGTAACAGAACAAGGCTCCCAGGTAACGCGTCAGTACATAGTACCAATTCAGATAGTCGCGAGAGATCACCCCGCCGTCGAGCGGCAGCTGGAACAGGATCCAGTTCAGCGGGTACATTACCCCGGGCTCGGTCCGCCCAGCCAGCGACTGACCTCCCCAGTTGTAGGGATCCCACAGCGGAAACTGCCCCCGGTTCCACTCTCGGGCCTGGAACTCGAGCCAGGGGAGCACCTGCGTGCTCAAATCGGGAGAATTCAGCCAGGTATACTGCCCGCCGCTCAGGACCAGCTTCCAGTAGATCCCCACGGTGAGCAACAGCAGAAGCACGGGTCCGCGCATGCTGGCATCGCCGATCAGCCGGCCGTGAACAGCTCGTCAATCGGTATTTTCAGACCGGGGAATAACTCGGGAATTTCCAGCGCCTCGCCGGCGCCCAACCGGCGGGCTTCCCCGCTGCGGCGGCAAACCCGCACATGGCGGGACTCCGGGTAGAGCAGCACGGCGGCGGCGACGCCCGCGGCCAGGTATTGATCGATCTTACGCTCTACTTCCGCAGCGGTGTCGTTTGGGGAGACGATCTCGAGGGCCAGGTCGGGAGCGCCCCGGCGCGAGCCGTGAAACACCTCCATGGAGGCACCTTTTTCGCGGCGAATGACGCACACGTCGGGGATCCGTTCGACCGTGGGATTCAGCCAGAAGCCGGTGGGACCGGCCACGATGAAATCAACGCCAGCCGATCTGGCTGCGGCGCGAAACAACTCTCCCGCGAGCATCTGAATCTCGGCATTCTCCAGATTGTGAGCCGGCACTTCAATCACCCTCCCGGCGTCGTACTCGTAGGAGACACCCTCCTGAACGGGCAGGGCGAGATATTCCTCCAGGGAGACCAGCGTCGCTGTAGCCATCAAGCCCTCCTAGGCGCAGTGTAGCACACGGTATCGGGAGGGCCTCCTCAGAGGCCTCCTGTAGCGGCCCCCGCTTCTAGCGGAATGCTAGCTCACAATCCGCCCCCCGGTCCTGCCACCGGCATCGCCGAATAGTGAACATGAACCAAGGCCCAGCGCCCGCCTGTACCCCTGTGAAATACTTGGGGCTCCCGCCCCCCGGTCTCCACCCGGGACCCGCAGAGTCAGGAGCAGTGGCCGCCGGCTGACCCGGTCAGCCCCGCAGGTACTTGTTGAAGAAATCGAGGGTCCGCTGCCAGGCCAGCTTGGCCGCGGCCTCGTCATAACGGGGCGTCGTATCGTTGTGGAAACCATGATTCGCGCCCTCATACATATGCGCGGTGTGGGTCACGTGGTTGGCTTTCAGGGCTTCCTCGTAAGCGGGCCATCCATCGTTGATGCGTTTGTCCAAGGAAGCGTAGTGAAGCAGCAGCGGCGCCTTGATCTTGGCGGCGTCGGCGGCGGAAGCCTGGGAGCCATAGAAAGGAACCGCGGCAGCCAGGTCGGCGCCCATCCGCACCGCCAGCATATTGGCAATACCCCCGCCAAAGCAGAAGCCCACCACGCCTACCTTGCCGCTGCAGTCGGAGCGCGCCTTCAGCCAGCGCGCCGACGCCACAAAGTCTTCGGCCATCTTGGCCCGGTCCACTTTTCCAAACAACTGGCCGCCATTCTCATCGTCGCCCGGGTAGCCGCCGACGCTGGTCAGACCGTCGGGCGCGAAAGCCACAAAATTCTGCGCGCCCAATCGTCGCGCCACGTCCTGGATGTAGGGATTCAGGCCCCGGTTCTCGTGCACCACCAGCACTCCGGGCAGCTTGCCACTCGCCTTCGCCGGACGCACCAGGTACCCATTGATGCTTCCATTACC
Organism: Terriglobia bacterium; assembly: GCA_041477815.1. Taxonomy (GTDB): domain Bacteria; phylum Acidobacteriota; class Terriglobia; order Bryobacterales; family JACQDG01; genus JBGOUV01. Next base: position 2,146 of record JBGOUV010000067.1, read on the forward strand.
CTGCGGCGAGGGTACGGTGGCCTTCTCGGTCTTAATGCGGCTGTCGTCTTTGGCCACTTGTTGCGCCCAGGCGTAGTTCGGCCGGAGGCTCTCCCAGATCGCCGTGGCCGTCAAGCCGCCCACCGCGAATTTCTTCGCTCCCTCCAGGAACTCACGGCGGCCGATATCGCCGTGAACGTATCGGTCAAACAAGTCCAGCAACTCCTGTGGGAACTCGCCCGCGCTCTTTCGCTCCATGTCCAGTGACTCCTTTCCAGCGCAAAGCATACCACACCAGTCCCCCCCGGGCGCGGCGCCGGACTTCCTGGTATTTTAGACCCGAGAGGCCGCCGCCGAGGCGCGACGGTTTGACAAATCCTGGAAACTGCCATGACCAGACTCCTGCCGGCACTCGGAATTCTTACGATAGCGTTGTCGGCGCAGAACCCGCCGCGCTTCGAGGTGGACCCCACCTGGCCGAAACCATTGCCGGAAGGCTGGGTGTTCGCCCGGCTCGGAGGGGTGTGTGTGGATGCCCACGATCACATCGCCGTCGTCGACCGCAGGGATATTACGGCGGAGGAGGCGGAGACCTCGCGCCCGGCGCCGCCGATCACGCTGTTTGACGCCGCCGGCGACGTCATCGCGTCGTTCGGCGACCCCCACGTGGTTCCGCAGTCGATCCACGGCTGCTTCTTCGACCGGGAAAACAATGTCTGGGTCGGGGGCAACGGCGACGGCATCATTCAGAAGTACAGCCATGACGGAAAGCTCCTGCTGCAAATCGGGAAGCGTGGGCTCTTCGACACCTCGGACGGCGCCAGAACAGGTCCGGCCAACAACTCGAGTCACGAGCAGTTCTTCCTCCCCGCGGGAATCGCCATCGACCCCGCCAACGGCGACATCTATGTCGCGGACGGCTACGGCAACCGCCGCGTGGCGGTTTTTGACAAGACGGGAAAGTTCCTGCGCCAGTGGGGCCGGCAGGCGACCGCGGAAGAGACCCGGGCCGGCGCCCCGGGCGTGTTCTCGCAGTTGGTGCATTGCATCGCCATGGGGAACAACGGCCTGCTGTACGTGTGCGACCGGCAGGGCGACCGGGTGCAGGTGTTTGACAAGGCCGGAAAGTTTCAGCGCAACATCTGGATCCGGACGGGAACCCCCACCCTGCCCGATCCGCGTGGCACCGCCTGGTGGGTGGCCTTCTCCCGCGATCCCGAGCAGAAGTTCCTATACGTGATGAACGGCCGCAACGAGCAGGTGCACATTCTCGATCATGCCAGCGGGCGGATCCTGGCCAGCTTCGGGCGCCCCGGACACCAGCTCGGCAATTTCATTCACGGGCATGCCATCGCTCTGGACTCGAAAGGGAACCTGTATGTGGCCGAGACCGATTGGGGCCGGCGTGTCCAAAGGTTCAAGCCCGCCGAAGGCCGGTAGAATCATGCGCCAGGCCGCGCTGCTCTGGGGGCCGCGCGACGCCGGTCCCCCCGAGAAGAGTTACGATAGTGGGGCTGCCAAACAGATCGCGATGAGGGCGTCTCCAGTATCAACCTTTTGGGTGGGAGTCCTGGCCGTGGTCGCGGCAGCTATGGCGTGGCCGCTCCCAGGACAAGGACTGCCGATTCCCTATGAACGCCTCCTGGAGGCTAATCGAGAGCCGGGCAACTGGCTGATGTACTCGAACACCTACAACGGGTGGCGGTACAGCCGGCTGGATCAGATTCACACCGGGAACGTGGATCGGCTGCGGGTCAAGTGGATTTTCCAGGGACGGCACCCGGAGAAGTTTGAGACCACGCCGCTGGTGGTGGACGGGGTCATGTATCTGACCCGGCCCGAGAACGACATCTTCGCCCTGGATGCCGAGACCGGGCGAGTCCTGTGGACTTACAGCCACCGCAATCCGCCTCGCACCTATAACTGCTGCGGGAAGGTGAATCGGGGCTTGGCCATCCTGGGAAACCGCCTGTTCATGAACACCCTGGACATGCACATTCTGGCCGTGGACGCCAAGAGCGGGCGGGAGCTCTGGAAGACCAAGATATTCGACCACACCGCCGCCGGAGGGTACGCCGCTTCCGGAGCCCCGCTGGTGGTGAAGGACAAGGTCATTGTCGGCATGGCCGGCGGCGAGCGCGGCGTGAGCGGGTTTCTCGATGCGTATGACGCGGCTACGGGAAAACAGGTGTGGCGATTCCATACGATTCCCCAGCCGGGGGAGCCGAACTTCGGAACTTGGGCCGGGGATTCGTGGAAGACGGGAGGTGCTTCCACCTGGAACAACGGTTCCTATGATCCGGAGCTGAACCTGGTCTACTGGGGTACCAGTAATCCCTGGCCGGACTACAACGGAGACTTCCGCGCCGGCGATAATCTCTACTCCTGCTCGGTCGTGGCCCTGGATGCGGATAGCGGGAAACTGCGATGGTATTATCAGTTCACTCCACATGACCTGCACGACTGGGACTCCACCCAGATCCCGGTGCTGCTGGACGCGGAGTTTCGGGGCCGGCAGCGCAGGCTGCTGCTGTGGCCGAACCGGAACGGTTTTTTCTACGTACTGGACCGGACCAACGGCGAGTTTCTGCTGGCGAAGGCTTTCGTGAAGCAGACCTGGGTGAAGGAGTTCGACGACCACGGACGCCCCATCGTCATCCCCGGCCAGGAGCCGACGCTCGAAGGCCTCGATTCGGTATGGCCGGGGACCGATGGCGCCGCCAACTGGATGTCGCACAGCTACAGCCCCCTCACCAGGCTGCTCTATGTCTCGGGCCGCGAGGAGCGCCGCGTGTTTACCAAGACGGCGGTTCGGCACCCCACGACGGCGGCGGACGAAGGCGGCGGCGCCTTCGCGGGGTTTCGCCGTTTCCCACGGCCGCGGTTTGCTCCGGAGGAGAGCTGGGGGAAGGTCATCGCCATCGACCCCGCCACCGGCGAAGTCCGCTGGGAGCACCGGGTGCTGACGCCTCCCTGGTCGGGTGTGATGGCCACCGCGGGCAATCTGGTGTTCGGCGGAACCTTCGAGGGCAACGTTTTCGCCTTGGACGCGCGCACCGGCCGGCGCCTGTGGCGTTTCCTGGGCAACGACAAGATCTACTCCAGTCCCATCAGTTTTCTGAGCAACGGCAAGCAGCACGTGTCCCTGCCGGTCGGAGACGTCTTACTCACTTTCGCCCTGGATTGAGCGGCAGCCTGGCGTGACGGCCGGTAAATAAGGATCAGCGCTGGACAAAAGTAGAGTTCATCGCTCCCCCGTCTCCACCCGTGAAAACTATATCGGAACCGGCCGGGAATGTGATAACCTGGACCAAATCCAGACTAAGGGGAGTATGATGCTGACCAAGAGTTTTTGGCTGTTGGGAGTCTGCCTTTTCGTGATCGCGGTGGTGGCTTCGGCCCAGACCACCACAGGATCCATCGTGGGGGCCGTTACCGACCCCAGCGGCGCTGGCGTGCCGGGCGCTACTGTAACGGTTACCAACGAAGGGACCGGAATCGTGGCCCTCCGGCTGACCACCGATCCGTCCGGGAATTATGTAGCCACCACGCTGCCGCCCGGCCGCTACGCGGTTTCGATCGAGGCCCCCGGCTTCAAGAAATCGGTCAGCCAGGGGATCAACCTCAGCGTGCAGGACCGGATCGCGGTCAACGCCTCGCTGGAGGTTGGCCAGGTGACCGAAACCGTGGAGGTCACCGGCGCCGCCCAGCAACTGCAGACCGACTCCTCATATCTGGGACAGGTCGTCGAGTCCCAGCGAATCGTGGATCTCCCGCTGAACGGCCGCTACTTCACGCGTCTGGCCGTGCTCACTTCCGGGACGATTCCCACCGCGCCCGGCGCCCGCGATGAGCGGACCGGCGGGTTCAGCTCCAACGGCGTTCGCCCCTACCAGAACAGTTACCTCCTCGACGGCATCGACAACAACAGCCTCTCGCAGGACCTGACCAACGAGGCCAGCTTCGTCTATGGGCCTTCGCCCGACGCCATCGCCGAGTTCCGCGTCCAGACCAACTCCATGAGCGCCGAGTTCGGGCGCTCGGGCGGCGCGGTGATGAACGTCAACATCAAGTCCGGCACCAACGGGTACCACGGGGCCGTTTTCGAGTTCCTGCGCAACGACAAGTTCGACGCCAGAAACTTCTTTGCCGGGAACGTCAAGCCGGAATACCGGCTGAACCAGTTCGGCGGGGCGGCGGGGGGGCCGGTGCTGAAGAACCGCACCTTCTTCTTCGCCGACTACCAGGCGACGCGCCAGCGTACCGGCCAGACCTTTCTTACCACCGTGGCGCCGATCCCGTGGCGCACCGGCGACTACAGCGGGTTCAACCCGGTCCTCGACCCCACTACCAAACAGCCGCTGTCGAATAACCGGGTTCCGGCGTCCACCTTCGATCCGGCCGCCGTGAAGCTGATTGCCTTGATGCCGGCCCCCACCGTGCCCGGGTCCGTGTCCTTTACCGGCGTGGCGAACAACTACCTGATCAATCCCGTGGAGCCGAGCCGGACGGACCAGGGGGACATCCGCGTCGACCACAAGATCTCCGACAAGGACTCCATCTTCGGCCGGTTCAGTATGTCGAACCAGGAGCTGTCGCCGCCCTCCCCCATTCCGCCCCCGCTGGCCGGCGCGGCGTTCTCCTCCGGCGACTGGACCAACAACACGCGCAGCGCGGTGATCAGCGAGACCCATATTTTCTCCCCGCGGGTCATCAACGAATTCCGTCTCGGCTACACCCGGCTCCGCAGCGAGCGGCTGCAGTTCAACGCCTTCGAGAACGTCTCGGCGCAGGTCGGGATTCCCGGCATTCCGTTCAGCGCGGGCAACGGCGGGTTGCCTCGCTTTGACGTGAGCGGCGTCGCCAGTTTCGGCGGCGCCACTTACCAGCCCACCCGGGAGTTCGAGAACGTCGTCCACCTCATCAATACCCTGAGCGTCATTCGGGGCCGGCACACCCTGAAGTTCGGCTTCGAGTATAAGCCCAAAGTGGACTTCAGCATCCTGCAGCCCCCCACGCCCCGCGGCCGGTTCGGGTTCACCGGCAATTTCACCCGCGACACCAATAATCGCGGCAACACCGGACTGGGATTCGCCGACTTCATCATGGGCCGCACCGACAACACCCGCCTCGGCAGCTTCATCGACGACACCTTCCAGCAGCCGGGCGACTTCTTCTACGCGCAGGACGACCTGAAGCTGACCTCCAAGCTGACCCTGAACCTGGGGGTGCGCTACGAGTTCATCAGTCATCCCACCGAGCGGCATGACGCTCAGGCCAGCTTCAACATCGCCAACGGCACGCTCGAACTGGTGAAGGGCCGCACCGACCCGCTGCCTTCCAACTTCTTCACGCAGGTGCCGGTGACGCGCGACGCCCCCCGCCAACTGGTGCCGCAAGACCGCAACAACTGGGCGCCGCGGGTGGGGTTTGCCTACCAGTTCACGCCTAAGACGGTGGTCCGCTCAGGCTACGGAATCTTCTACTCCTCCTACGAGGCCGGGCCCTTGAGCATCCCGAATCCAGGCAATAATCCGCCGTTTTTCCTGGAATCCCGCTGGGATCCGGTGACCTTTGGAGTCCCCAACGCGGACGTCAACCAGCTCTCCCGCGGCCTGCCCCTGGATGCGTTCGTCCGGCCGGTGGCGCCGGCCCTGTTCTCGCTCGACCCGGGTTTTCGCAACCCCTACGTCCAGCACTGGAATCTCAGCGTGCAGCGGAGCCTGGGATGGAATACGGTGTGGGAAACCGCCTACGCGGGGTCGGCCGGGAAGAAGCTGTATGAATTCCTGGACGCCAACGCCCCCACGCCCACGGCCGACGCCAGCATCGCGACCAACGCCCGGCGGGCGCGTCCCTTCCTCGGCGGCAGCCTCACCTACTGGTCCTCCAGCAACAGCTCGACCTACCACTCGCTGCAGACCAAGGTGGAGAAGCGCTTCTCCAACAACTTGAGCTTCCTCGCCGCCTACACCTGGGGCAAGGCGATGGACGAGGCTTCCCAGGCGTCGCTGGGGTTTAACAACAGCGTCAGCTTCCGGGACCAGCGCAACCGGCGCGCGGAGAAGGCCCGCTCGGACTACGATATTGCCCACCGCTTCGTGCTGAGCTATACGTATGAAGTGCCGTTCGCCCGCAACCTGACCGGTCCGGCCAAGGTGCTGCTCGACGGCTGGCAGATCCTGGGCATTCACGCCTTCAATACCGGAAACCCCTACACGATTTCCGCCCGCACAAACTTCTCCAACGCCGGCGGCGATACGCGTCCCGATCTGATTCCTGGGGTCACGCTCGAGCCGGCCGGAGGCCGCCACCGCGAGCAGTGGTTCAACCCCGCGGCCTTCAAGAACACGACGGCGGGCAACTGGGGCAACGCCGGCCGCAACATCGACAGCCAGCCCGGTCAGATCAACGTGGACCTCTCGCTGTTCAAGAATTTCCGGGTGACCGAAAGCAGGCGGCTGCAGTTCCGGGCCGAGGCGTTTAACCTGCCGAATCATGCCAACTTCCGCGGGATTAGCCGGACCTTCGACGCCACCAACCCCGGCGAGCTGACCTCGGCGGCGGCGGGCCGGCAGGTCCAGTTCGCATTGAAGTTCCTCTTCTGAGCCGCTTGGGCTCGGGTGCTACCGTGGCGGCGGCCCCGGCCTCCGCATCATCTCGAACGGCGGTCCCTCCTTTACCGTATAATCAACCGGCGCCTCGAACAGCGACCGTAACGGCTCGGTGCGGCGGATATTGGTCAGCTTGTAAGTCGTCTCTCCCATTCGTGGATCGCTGCGACGGCTCAGAACGATGGTCTTCAGGTCCGGTGAATACCAGCGTTCGGTGACGATCTCGAGGGGCCGCTCGTTGCCGATCTCCCCGGCGGGCAGGGTCAAAGTGATGCGGGTGCCTTCGGCCTCCACGCCCTCGATCAGGCGCTTGCCGAGGGATTCGGTGCGGGGCTGCGGTCGGTCGGCCGCCGCGGCAACCTTGGCGCGTTGAATCAAGACGTCCTCACCGGGACCGGCGGCTCTGGCCGGGGCCGTCTCTCCGCCCCGCAGCGGTCTTTCGCGCCGCGTCATCTTACGCACCGTGCGCTCCGCCGGGTCCAGTACATAGTTGACGCCGGCCACCGGGTCGTTGATGAAGACGGTCTGACGAGCCCCGCCGGGCGCGGCCCACGGGCCGATCGCTCCCAGGGTCATCTCCCGGCGCGTCCGGCCCTCGCTGTCGCGATACACGGTAGAAGCGTTCCGGCGCTTGATGCGGTTGCCGTCGGCCAGAACCTGCTCGGTCTCCGTAGTCGCCTCCCCGGAGTAGGGAGCGCCTTTGACGGTTCTCCCCTCGAAACTCATTTCACCGGCGACGAACTCGAAGGTCCCCTCCCCGGGCGGGCCGACCATGCCGAAGCCCCCCGGCCCTCCCATCCCCGGCGGCGGAACCCGGATCTGGAACCGTTCTCTCACCGCCTGCCCAAATACGGCGGCCGCCGCCAGCAAAACGCCACACAGTAGCTTCGCGCTCATGATGTTCACTCCCTTGCAGAAACTTCTCGCACAAAACGAATAGCCCGGGCCATCCCGTCGCCACCCAAAACCACGTCGGCCTGCACCCGACCGCCGGCCTGCTCTTCATTCACCGGCACGCCGAACGACACCAGCGCCGCCCGCGACAACCGGACTCGAACCACCTGATGGGTCTCTTCGGCGCCCAGGGCGTCGCCGTATACCAGCGGCATGAACTCGGTGGCCACCTCGCGTCCGGCGGGGACTGGCGCCGCCGCGTTGTACCGCTTGACCCGCGGACCCCGGCGCGGCCCAGGCATTCCCGGCACCGGTGACGCCTCCAGTCGCGCCGGAGGCGGCGCCGGAATGCTCTCTAGGGCCGGCCGTGGCGCCTCCGGACGCCGCCTCGCCGGCGCTGTAAAGGCCAGCAACGCCAGCACCGAAGCTGCCACTGCACCCCACGCGGCGACCCAGGGCCAACTGGCCCGCCGCACCCCGTACTGCCGCCGGTACGCCGCCCGTAACGCTGCTTCCACGCGCGGCGGGGCCTGGTCTTGCTCATCGGCGGCGGCCAGCAACCGTAGCCGCGCCGCCATCATTGCTTCCCATCCTTGTTCCTTCATACCGCACACCTCGCCGGATCGCTCCGGAGTTTCTCGGCCAGCAGCGCCCGGGCCCGGTGCAAGCGCGACCGGACGGTTCCCACCGGGCATTCGAGTACCGCTGCCGCCTCCACGTAGTCCACTTCTTGCAGATCGCACAACACCACCACCTCGCGGTAATTCGCCGGCAGTGACAACACCGCCCGCCGCAACGCCAGCAGCCGTTCTTCGCGCGTCAAGTCCGCCAGCGGGTCCTCGGTGGAAGCCAGCGCCTCCACCGCATCCTCTTCCATCGCCACGTAGGCCCGGTCTCGCTCCAGATGCCGCAAGACGTGATTTCGGGCGATTCCGTAAAGGTAGGCCGCCACCGATCCTCGCTCCAGGTCGTATTGCGTGGCGTCCCGCAGCAGCGTCAGGAAGACTTCCTGGGTGATCTCTTCCGCCACTGCCGCGCTTCCGCTCATCTGCAGGGCAAACCGATAGATCCCCCCCTGGCGACGCCGGTATAGCGTCACAAAGGCCTCTTCGTCGCCTCTGATCATGCGCCGTACCAGTTCGGGATCGGTCATCGGCTGCTATCTATCTATTCCGTGGAGCCGGAACAAAGGTTCCAATAATTTCAATGTGGGGCGGCCCCGCGGGGCCGCAGCCGGCCCCCCGGCCGGGCTCTCTCCCGCCCAGCAACGCGACCACGATGCTTTCCTGCCTCGGCGGGAAAGGATCGGTAGGGGGGGCGGGCTCCCCTGGAGCCGCCAAGTCAGGGAAAAGCGGTTGTGCATCCAGACTCAGCTTTCCTTTGACACCGGGAGCCGGCCAGGGGGCCAACTGCGGCCCAGGGTTCATCCCTACCCTGAACTGTACAAAGTCCAGCGAACGGCCCGAGGCCCGTCCTACCACCCGGAGGTCACCGCCCCCTGGGACGCCGACGATACCAACTTAACGTACTTAGCAAAGACTCCCGTGGCATACCTTCCCGCCGGCGCTGACCACGCCGCCAGCCTCCGCGCCACTTCCTCCCCCGCGACTTCCAAATCAATCCGCCTCCTCGCAATATCAATCGTGATGACGTCCCCCTCCCGCACCGCTGCAATCGGCCCTCCCACGGTTGCCTCAGGAGCGATGTGTCCCACGCAGAAACCATACGTGGCCCCCGAAAACCGGCCGTCCGTAATGAGCGCCACGCTGTCTCCCAACCCCGCCCCCACGATAGCCCCGGTGACCCCCAGCATCTCCCGCATCCCTGGCCCCCCGCGCGGACCTTCATACCGGATCACCACCACGTCCCCCGCCCGGATGCGTCCCTCCGTCACCGCCGCCATGGCGTCCTCCTCGCGGTCAAACACCCGCGCCGGCCCCTGATGCCGCGCCTTCCCGGTCCCGCTCACCTTGATCACGCACCCTTCCGGCGCCAGCGATCCCTTCAGGATCACCAGGCCTCCGGTCGCCTTCAGAGGACTCGCCAGCGGATGGATCACCTCCTGGCCGGGCGTCTCCCGCACCAGGGCTGCCTCCTCCCCCAACGTCCGGCCCGTAACCGTGAGACACGATCCATCCGCGAATCCCCCCTGCACCAGCCGCTGCGCCACCACGCCAATCCCGCCCGCCTTGTGGACATCGTAGGCGACATACTTCCCCGAAGGCTTCAAATCGGCCAGCAGCGGCGTGCGCGAGCTGATGCGGTCGAAGTCCTCGATGGCCAGCGGCACTTCCGCCTCCCGGGCCATGGCCAGCAGGTGCAGCACGGAGTTGGTCGACCCCCCCGTCGCCGCCACCCCGGCGATCGCATTCTCGAAGGCCTTCCTGGTGGCGATATCCCGGGCGCGCCGCCCCTGCTTCACCGCCTCCACCACGATCTCGCCGCATCGGAACGCCACCGCGTCCTTCAAAGGGTCCACCTGCGGCACCGCCGCCGTCCCCAGCGGCGCCAGGCCGATCATCTCCATCACCGTGGCCATGGTATTGGCAGTGTATTGTCCTCCGCAAGCCCCCGCCCCCGGACAGGCGTGGTTTTCGGTGTCCAGCAGTTCCGCCTCCGAGATCCGCCCCGCCGCCGCCGCCCCCACCGCCTCAAAGACATCCTGAATGGTAATGTCGTGCCCGGCATGCCGCCCCGGCAGGATCGTCCCGCCGTACAACACCAGCCCCGGAATGTTCAACCGCAGCAAGGCCATGGCCGCCCCCGGGATGGTCTTATCGCACGCCACCAGGGCGATGACGCCGTCGAACATGTGTCCGCGCGCCACCAGCTCGATGGAGTCGGCGATCACCTCCCGGCTCACCAGCGACGCCTTCATGCCCTCGGTGCCCATGGTCACGCCGTCCGAGATGGCGATGGTATTCAGCTCCATCGGCGTCCCCCCCGCCGCCCGCACGCCCTCCTTCACCTTCGCCGCCAACTCACGCAGGTTGAAGTTGCACGGCATAGTCTCGATCCAAGTATTAGCAACCCCGATGATAGGCTTCTTCAGATCCTCATCGGTGAACCCGATCCCCTTCAACATGGCCCGCGCCGGGGCGCGGTCGCGTCCCTGTGTAATGGTGTAGCTTTGCAGTTTCATATCCCTCTACTATCGCAACGGGGGGCCCGCCCGGTCAACCACGGAAGGTCAGCGGTCTTCCTAAGGAGTTCGGCGAAGTGACGGCGGTGGCCGGCGTATCCTTCACCGCCCCACCCGGCGAAATCGTCCATCAGCTTCAGGTCCTCCTGCTTGACGAGCCCGCCATCGGCGTCGCCCCCCGCGTCCGTCTCCCGGACCTGGTCCGCGCCCACGCCCGGGCCGGCGCCGGCGTGCTCTGCGACCGTCTGGCGTCATCGACCACGGCAACCGCATCGACCGGGGCGCCCTCCCCGAGCTCGGGATGGAGCGGTTAGGAAAAACGGCCCCCACCGGAAGGCAAAATGGAAATCCTGTTAGAATGGGCGCCAGGGGCGAGGAGGAAGCTTATGAGCCTTCATCCGTGGGAGGGCCGCTTGCTTCGGTTGGCGGCTGGAGTTTTGTTATTTTGCACCTCCGTTCCGGCGCAGACCATTCTCGGCGCCATCCGCGGCACGGCCACCGACCCGACGGGCGCGGCGGTGCCGGGCGTCACGGTGGTGGTCCGCAACACCGGCACCAACATTGAGAATCGCGCCACGACCAACGCGAGCGGCCTCTACGAGGTGACGCACCTGGTGCCGGGCCGCTACTCCGTTTCCGCCGAGCAAGCGGGATTCAAGAGCGTCACGGTCTCCAACGTCCTGCTCGAGACCTCGGCCACGGTGCGCGCCGACTTGCGGCTGGAGGTCGGCGAGGTAACCACGTCGGTGAACGTCGAGGCCACCGCGCCGCTGGTCAACTCCGAGTCGGCCGACGTGGCCGCCGTGCGCTCCAACGACATCATGGTGCGCCTGCCGCTCAACGCCCGCAACAGCTTCTACTTCAACATGCTGGTGCTGACGCCGGGCGCGACCCGCGGCCAGGGGTCCAACGTATCGCTGGGCGGCGCGCGCGGCTTCCAGTGGCACACCACCGTCGACGGCGCTTCCACCCGCTCGCCGCTGTTCGCCAACGCCGTCGGACCCGGCGAGTCGAGCATGGAGATGACCAGCGAGCTCCGCATCCAGATCGCCAACGACAAGGCCGAGTCCGGGCTTCCCGGCGGCTACTACGCCACCACCAAGTCGGGCTCCAACCAGTTCCACGGCAACCTGTTCTTCCACCACTCCAATTCGCGGTTGCAAGCCCGCAATACTTTCTCCTCGACGGTTCCCTTCGCCGTAAACAACGACTACGGCGCCAGCGCCGGCGGGCCAATCCTCAAGAACCGCACGTTTTTCTTTGCCACCTGGGAGCGCTTTCCCTCCCGCAGCGAGCGGATCTTCAACCCCAACGTCCCGACGCTCGCTTTCCGGCGCGGCGACTTCACGTCCCTGGCGCCGCGCACCGCCGTCCGCGACCCGCTCAACGGCCAGCCCTTCGCCAACAACCAGGTGCCGGCCAGCCGCCTCAGCACGACCGCGCAGAAGATCCAGGACCATTTCTATCCGGCGCCGAACTTCGGGCCACCCGACGGCATCCAGAACAACTTCCGCGGCGTCGCGGCGCATTCCCAGTACAAATCGCTGGTCGAAGGGCGCATCGACCACAAGCTCTCCACCGCCAACTCCCTGTTCGGCCGCTGGTCCTGGAACAGCAACGGCGCTAACTTCTACGACTACAACCTGCCGACCATGCCGAAGCGCGAGCAGGACCGTCGCACCACTACCATCGCTATCTCCGACACCCACGTCGTCAGCCCGGCGCTGATCAACGAGTTCCGCTTCGGGATCATGCGCAGCCGCAACCCGGCCTTCAACCCGCTGGACGGCCCGGCCCTGATCGCCGAATTCGGTCTGCTGGGCATCACCTGGAACCCGGAGGTCGCCAAGGGCGCCCCCGTCTTCAGCTTCACCAACTTCGAGACCATCGGCGCCACCGACATTTTCCAGGATCCCAGCGAGCGCATCCACCAGGTGTCCGACAGCCTCACCTGGACCCGCGGCAATCACACCGTCAAGAGCGGTATCGAGCTGCGCTGGAACCGCGGCACTAATTTCCCCGGCGGCACCAGTTTCCCGGTCCTGCAGTTCGGGCAGTTCAGCTTCGGCGGCGCCTTCAGCGGCTACGATTACTCCGACTTCCTGCTCGGCCTGCCCCAGACGGCCGGCCGCGCCACCGCCGCCCCGCTCATCCACGCTCTCAGCACCGACTTCTCCTGGTTCCTGCAGGACGACTGGAAGGTCACCCGGCGGCTGACGCTCAACCTCGGCGTCCGCTACGACTACAACCCGCCGGCACACGAGAAGGACGGCAACCTGTTCAACTTCGACCCGGCTACGGGCCGCCTGATCGTCCCCAACGAGCAGGCGCTGGGGCGCGTGAACCCGTTGTTTCCGCGCAACCTGGTTCCCATCGTCACCGCCGCGCAGGCCGGCGTACCCGAAGGACTGTTCTACACGGACCTGAACAACCTCGTGCCGCGCTTCGGCTTCGCCTACCGCCCCTTCGCCGACGCCCGCACGGTCATCCGCGGCGCCTACGGCCTTTATACCGACGACCTGACGACGCAGATCTGGCGCCTGGGCACCGGCGGCCCCTATGTCTCGTCGGAGAGCTTTACCAATACCATCACGGGCGGCGCTCCCGCGTTCCAGTTTCCACGGGCGTTCCCGGCCGGCTTCGGCGCCATCGGCGCCCAGAGCTTCGACGCTCTCGATCCTCACCTGCGCAATCCCTACATCCAGCAGTGGAACCTCACCCTCGAGCGCGAGATCGGGGACATGGGTTTGCGCGTCTCCTACATCGGAACCAACTCCCGGGAACTCACCTGGTCGCAGAACATCAACCAGCCGCTGCCCAGCCTGACGCCGTTCAACAACAACCGGCGCCTCTTCCCCAACCTCCGCGACATTCGCTACCGCCAGGCCGGCGGGCTGCACAACTACAACAGCCTGAACGTGGGGGTGGAACGGAAAACCAAGAGCGGGCTCTACTACCAGGTTGGCTGGGTTTGGGCCAAGAACCTCACCGACTCCCAAAGCGACAGCGAACAGGGCAGCGCCCCCGAGAACGCCTATGACCGCACCCGCGAGTACAGCAACGTGAACTACACGCCGCGCCACCGCGTGACGGGCACGCTGCTCTATTCGCTTCCCTTCGGCCACGGGCGGCACTGGGGCTCCAGTCTGCGCCGTCCGGCCGACTGGGTGCTCGGCGGCTGGGAGCTCAGCGCCACCTTCGTCACCGAAACCGGCCAGTTCTTCAGCCCCAGCTTCAACGCCTTCGACGTCTCGAACACCAACGTCATCGGCGGCCGTCCCGACCGCATCGCCGACGGCAACCTGCCGAGCGACCAACGCCGCATCGGCCGCTGGTTCGACGCCCCCGCCTTCCGCGTCCCCGGCGACCTCAACGGCGGCGGCACGCCCACCATTAGCGTCGGCCGCTTCGGCAACGCCGCCCCCAACATCCTGGTCGGCCCCGGCGTCATCGACTTCAGCGCCGGATTGCACAAGCAGTTCCGTGTGACGGAAAGGCTCCACGTCATCTTGCAGGGCACCTTCCGCAACGTGATCAACCACCCCAACTACGGCTTCCCGGCGACCAACATCCGCGCCGGCAGCGTGGGAATCATCAGCGGCCTCAACGGTCAGGCCGGCCCCCGCGTCGGGCAGGTCGCCCTGAGGGTGGAGTTCTGACGCGGCGGCTCGAACCTTCTGGGCGCAATAGGATCTCCTAACCGAAAGGACAAGGTCCGGCCATGGAAACAGTCGACCTGGCGCCCGACGATGTCCACCGCCAGACCGCGCCCCCTTCCAACGCCCCTCAAACACGCTGTTGACCCTGCCGCGTCAAAGGGATAGACTGGATGTGGATACGTGTACGCGGCCGAGACCTGCTCGGAGGGGCGGCAAAAATGGGACGTAAGGTAGCGGTAGGACGAAGCCAGGTGTGGGGCCTGGGGCTGGTGCTCCTGGGCGTGGCGCAAGCTCAATCGTCGGATAAGGAAGTTCTCCCGATCCTCAGGCAGAAGTGCTTCCAGTGCCACAGCGAGGCGCTCCAGATGTCGGGCCTCGATCTGCGCACGCGGGAGTCTATGCTGAAGGGTGGAGACAAGGGACCGGCCATCGTCCCGGGGAACGCCGGGGGCAGCCGGCTCTATCGGCGTGTGGCAGGCCTCGAGAAGCCTCCCATGCCCATGGCCCCGTTGCCCGCTCTGACCTCCCAGGAAGTCGCCGCCTTGAAGGCTTGGCTGGACCAGGGCGCCAAGTGGGGCGTCGCCGACACTCCCCCGCCGGCCCCCACCGCAGCCGGTGGCTATGGCAAGGACTACAAGGAACGAGTCATCACCGCCGAGGATCGCAATTGGTGGGCCTTCCGAAAGCCGGTCCGGCATCCCGTCCCCAGCGTGGCCGAAGCCCGCTTCGCCTCGAACCCCATCGACGCCTTCGTGCGGCAGGGCCTTGACCAGAAAGGCCTCGCACCCGCGCCTCCGGCCGATCGCAATACCCTCGTCCGCCGCGCCTACCTCGACCTGCTCGGACTTCTGCCGACTCCACAGGAAGTGGACGCCTTCGTTTACGACGCCAACCCCCGGGCCTACGAGAATCTCATCGACAAGCTGCTCGCTTCGCCCCATTACGGCGAACGCTGGGGCCGGTTCTGGCTGGACGTCACCCGCTACGCCGACAGCTCCGGCTACGAGCACGACCGGGATATCGCCAACGCCTGGCGCTTCCGCGACTACGTCATCAAGGCCTTCAACCAGGACAAGCCGTACAACCGGTTCGTCCTCGAGCAGATCGCCGGCGACGAGCTGGAAGATCGCGACTACGACAGCCTGATCGCCACCTCCTACTACCGCATCGGACCCCGGGTGCGTTTCCGCGAGAAGGACAACCCCTACTACCGCTATGAATATCTGGACGACCTGATCCGCACCACCTTCCAGGGCTTCATGGGGCTCTCGGTCAACTGCGCGCGCTGCCACGACCACAAATTCGACCCCATCACCCGCAAGGATTACTACCGGTCGATGGCCATGCTGTTCGGCTACGTGGACGTGGACCATCCGCTGGCGCCGGCGGACCAGGTCGCCGCCTACGAGCGCGTCAAGAAGGAAGTGGACGACGAGACCCGGCCGCTCCGCCGCCAGATCGCCCAGATCGAGGCGCCTTACAAGAAGGCTGCCTACGAAAGAAGGCTCGCCAAGTTCCCGGAAGAGATCCGGATCGCGGTGAAGACGCCGGATGACAAGAGGACGCCGGGTCAGAGACTGCTGGCCGCGCAAATCACCTCGCTGGACGTGGATCCGGACGCCGCCGCCAATGTGAACGCGGTTCCCGCCAACTATCGGAGCATGGTCAAGGTCAGCGAGGCGGACGACAAGGTCCGGCAGAAACTGCTGGCCGAGATCCAGGAGATCCAAAAAAGACTGCCGCCGCCGCTGCCCGTGGCCGAGGGCATTCGGGATGGAGATTACCGGCTGACCCCGGACGGCGCCGGCGACGAGCCCCTGCCCGGCAAAGGCGACCGGTTCAACTATGGCGTGGACTGCTGCTTCCTGCCCCAGCCCGGCCGGGCGTTCCAGGTGCCTCCAGTCTACTTCGGGGCCAACGGCATGGACGTGGCCGAGGACCAGAAGTCGTTTGTGGTCGAGCCCGGCTACCTCACTGTGCTGGTCAACGGCACGCCGCCGCCGCTTGCCCGCCCGCCGCAAAACGGCCAGGTGAGCAGCGGCCGCCGTCGCGCGCTGGCCGAATGGATGGCGTCCCCGGAGAACCCGCTGACCCCGCGCGTCATCGTGAACCGGATCTGGCACTGGCACTTCGGGCGCGGCATCGTCCCCACCCCCGGTAATTTCGGCAAGATGGGCCTGCCGCCGTCCCATCCGGAGCTGCTGGATTGGCTGGCCACCGAGTTCGTCGGCCAGGGCTGGAGTATCAAGAAGATGCACCGCCTGATCATGACTTCCCAGACCTACCAGATGGCCTCCAGCTTCTACCAGGCCACGAACGTGGAGAAGGACCCCACCAACGTGCAACTCTGGCGGTTTCCTTTGCGGCGTCTGGAGGCCGAGGCCATTCGGGATGCCATCCTGTCGGCCAGCGGCAAGATCAACCTGGAGGCCGGGGGCGAGGGCTTTTTCCCCCCGATCCCCTCCTCGGTGCGCGAGGGCTACCGGCAGGGCAAGTGGGAGCTGACCAAGGAAGACCCCTCCAATTGGCGCCGTAGCGTCTATACCTATTGGAAGCGCGGCTTGAAGTACCCCATGTTCGAGGTCCTCGACCAGCCCGACCTGAACGTCACCTGCGAGAAACGGAACGTAACCACCGTTCCCACGCAGGCCCTCACGCTGCTGAATAACGAGTTCGTGTTGTTGCAGGCCGGGTACCTGGCCGAACGCGCGCTGCGAGAGGCCGGCAACGACCCGGCCAAGCAGATCGGGCAGCTCTATCGGATCGCCCTGAGCCGCCCGCCCACGGAGAAGGAGTTGGCCAGCTATCTCACCTTCTTCCAGAAGCAGCGCGACTACCACCATGCCGATCTGCCGGCCCTGACCGACGTCGCGCACGTGGTGTTGAACGCCAATGAATTCGTGTACATCAACTAATGTCGTGAGTCAAGAATTCCTCTTCAGCGGGGTCACGTGGTGCAAATTTGCACCTCGGCAAGTCGTTGATTCTGCGGGCTTGAGGATGTGGCAAAGGAGCCTTCCATGACCAAACGCCGATTCGTTTCCCGCCGGGATTTCCTCTTTGAAGCCGGTACCGGAATCAGCGGCCTGGCGCTGCTGCACCTGCTCGATCAGGACGGTCTGCTGGCCGCGACGCCGCCCACCGGGACCGCCGGCTGCGCCAGCTCGGAAGGCTTCCCCGGCTCGCCCTACCTGGCCAAACCGTCTCACTTCAAGCCCCGCGCCAAATCCGTCATCTCGCTGTTCATGAGCGGCGGGGTGAGCCACGTCGACTCCTTCGACTACAAACCGGCGCTGGCGAAGTACCACGGCATGCCGCTCGAAGGCAAAGGCGAGGTTCGCGTCCGCCAAGGCTTCCCCGGACCGCTGATGAAGAGCCCGTTCAGCTTCAAGCAATACGGGAAGTCTGGCATGTGGATTTCCGAGCTGTTCCCCCACATCGGGTCCATCGTGGACGACGTGTCCTTCATTCACTCCTGCCAGGGCAAGTCCAATGACCACGTGTTGTCGCACTACGAGTGGAACACCGGGTCGATCCTGATGGGCTTCCCCAGCGTCGGCGCCTGGGTGACCTACGGGCTGGGCAGCGAGAACCAGAACCTGCCGGGCTTCATCGTGATCTACGACGCGCGCGGCGGACCCTTCTCCGGTCCCGCCAACTGGAGCGCCGGCTTCCTGCCCGCAGCCTACCAGGGCACCGTATTCCGCTCCACCGGCGACCCCATCCTGGATCTCACGCCTCCCTCCAAGTACGTTACCCCGGAGCAGGAACGGGCGCGCCTGGATCAACTGAACTGGATGAACCAGAATCATGCTGAGACCCACCCGGGCAGCTCCGAGCTGGCGGCGCGGATCGCGTCCTACGAGCTGGCCTACCGGATGCAGACGTGCGCGCCCGAGGCCGTGGACATCTCCAACGAGAGCGACGAAACCAAGCGTCTGTATGGGTTGGACCATCCCGTAACGGAGGGGTTCGGTAAGCAGTGCCTGCTGGCGCGGCGGATGGTGGAGCGCGGCGTCCGCTTCATCCAGCTTTATAGCGGCTCCATCGTCAACCAGAACGTGGACACCTGGGACGCCCACGCCAGCATCGTGGACAACCACGGCATGCACGCCCCGGAAGTGGACAAGCCGATCGCCGGCCTGATCACCGACCTGAAGCGCCGCGGCCTGCTCGACGAGACGCTGGTGATGTGGCACTCCGAGTTCGGCCGCATGCCGATTTCCCAGCGTGGCGTCGGCCGCGACCACAACCCCGGCGCTATGACGGTGTTCCTGGCCGGCGCGGGGATTCAAGGTGGCCAAAGAATAGGCGCCACCGACGAGGTGGGCTATAAGGCGGAGCAGCAGGTGATTACGCCCAACGATCTCCACGCCACCTTGCTGCACCTGCTGGGGATGGACCACAAGCGCCTGACCTACTACTTCAACGGACGCCACATGCGGCTGACCGACGTCCACGGGGAGCTGATCCCGCAGATTGCGGGGGACGGAAAACAACGGGGTTAGGCTGGGTTAGGCTGGATTTCGCGCCCGCCGGCCCACACTTGATCTCATTTGTGCTGCGTCAAGAGTGATACCTGCACTTCGCGCTAGCATGAAGGCATGAAGCACCAGGCAGAATCCATCCAGTACACAATTCGTGGCATTCCGCCGGAGGTCGACCGCGTCCTCCGCCAGAAAGCTGCACGCCGGAAGCAGAGCCTCAATCAGGTGATTCTGGACGAACTGACTGTGGCGACCATCGGC
>JBGOUV010000190.1:0-12770 GCA_041477815.1 Terriglobia bacterium
CCACGGCCTCCACGCGCCGGAACGCCGCCTGTAATCGCGACATCAGGTCCATGCCATACCGGCGGAACCCCTTGCCGTCGTCGGTCTCCGGAAAATACCAGCTGAACTCCCGCCGGAAATTTCCCGGCGCCGTGAACACGGCGATACCGCCCGGCTGGAGCACCCGCGCACACTCCTGCACCGCCCGCTGATCGTCCGGCGCCACCGCCAGGGCGTGGTTGCATATCACTACGGCAAACGACGCATCCGGCAGGGACAGCTTCTGAATGTCTTCGCCGGGATAATCCACCGCCACCCCCGTCTGCTTCCCGCTCGCCGTCACCACCCGGTCTCCCGGCGCCAGCCGCCGCACCTGCTCGGCGGTAACCGGCTCCGGCGCAAATACCAATATCGGACCCTCGGGCTTTCGCCGCAGCACCTCCGGCAGAATCGGCTCCAGCCCCCGATGCCGCGATCGCGAGTCGCACTGCGGGCAGCGCGACTGGAACGTGGGCGCCCGCCAGTCCCAGGCCGCCAGAAACGACACCCCCCGCCACCCGCAGCACGGACACTCCGCCGCCCCTGCCACCGGCCAAAGATGAAAATTCCACAGGTCGGCCAGGGTCGCCACCCCCAGGTGCAGGACCGTCCGGAGGCGTCCTTCGCACGCCAGTTGCAGCGCGCGCCGGCCCCGCCGCAGCAGGAGGCTCTTCAGTTCCGGCACTCCCCGGCCGGACCACCGCAGCCCCGACAATGCCAGGCTCGTATTCTGCATAGCACTCAGCCTCATCTATCTTTGTCAGTCAGCCAACTCGTACACCGTCCCATCCCCAAACCGCCGCAGCTCTCTCACCCGGAACCGCCCGCCCAACTCCGCCACGGTGGGCAGGTAGGTGCGCCACTGCACCCGGTCAAACCACACCAGGTAACACTCGCCTCCCTCCGGACAAACGCCGGCCCTCTTCCCCGGATCCGGCACTCCGAGCGCCACCCGTCCGGTATGGAACCAGATAGCATCGGCGGCGTTGCTGTAGAGGCGGCCTCCTGCGGCGGTCTCCCGCACCCAGGCCAGCGTCGCCGACCTCCGCCACTCCCGGTCGTTGAAGTTCGCCTCCAGCGGATTGCGATCGTCCCGCAGCATGGCCGCCGTCACCTCCGCGTACCGGGACAGTGGAAACAGACACCACGCCAGCAGCGCCGCCTGCACCCCGCGCTTTCCGCCCGCGGCCAGGCTTCCCGCTATCACAAGCAGTAGTATGTATACTGGCGAAAGATAGCGATCGTTGAAGGCGGGCATCGCCGTCCGCAGGGCCGCCAGGACCATGGCCCCCAGGTACGCCACCGTGACCGCCAGGCAGCAGATCAAGGTCAGCCGTTGCCGGCGGTCCCAGGTCCGGCTACGCCAGCGCCGCCACCCCGCCACCGCCGCTCCCGCCACCACCGCCGCCAGGATCGCCGCCCGCCCTCCGAGGGGAACTCGTTCCGGCGCCACCCACCGGCTGAGTACTTTGACTACCGGCAGCGACACCTGCAGCCAGCCCTGCGTCGAGGGATGCCGCGGCCCGGAGAACGACCCCAGCACCACGCGGTTGCGCCACCCCCAGGCCAGCACCGGCGCGAGGCCCACCGCCACGAACACCGCCGCGCGGGCCCTCCGCGCCCGCCAGGCGCCCCGCCCCAGGGGCGAGAGCAGTAGCAACCCGCCGCAAGGAATCAGGAACCCGCCGGCATACCGCTGCAGCGCCGCCAAACCCGCCAGCACCGCGGCCGCCCAGGGCAGGTTCCCCGTCTCCAAACTGTGCCGCAGCGCCCCGGCACACCCCAGTATCAAGAGGCAGAACAGCGGTTCGCTCAACAACGCCGCGGCCCCTGCTGTCAGCGGCGTTGCCGTCATCACCAGCAGTGTCCCCACGGCCGTCACCGCCGCCGACCCCGTCTGCTCCCACAGCGCCAGCAGCGCCGCAGCCGCCAGCGCTCCGAACACCACGGCGTTCAGCCACCGGCCCGCTTCCACCACCGGCACGCCGGTCACCCGGTGGAGCGCCGCCATCGCCGCCGAAAACAGCGGCGGCCAGTGAAACAGGGGATCTCCCGTGACCACGTCGGTATAGCCGCGTCCCTGTGCCAGAGACATAGCACCGGCCACGTAATCCACCGAGTCTGGAGCGATGCCCGGACCGTGCCGGGTCAGGGCCAGAATCTGGGCCGTTCCCAGCACCCCCGCCAGCAGGGCCGCCGCCTGCGCCCGCCTCCCGCTCATTCGCGCGCCTCCTCCAGGGCCGCCACCTCCGCCGCCAGCCGTTCTCCCACCCGCCCCTCCGCCGGACGGGCCACGATCTCCACGATCTGCCGCCGCCCCTGCCGGTCGCGACCCGGATCCGCCAAGTACGCCTCCACCGCCCGCACACACTCCGCCGCCGATCCCACCACGGCCACGCCCCCCGTCGCCACCAGCCGCGCATAGTGCGACGAGTAGGCGTAGAGCCTCGCCCTCCCTTCCGGGAACTCCCCGCCGGGCGCCGCATCATAGGCCAGGAAAATCACCGGCCGGTGCAGGATGGCCGCATCCACCGTCAGGGTGGACGAGAGGTTGATCGCCGCGGCCGCGTACGACAGCGCCTTGATCTGTTCCTGATAGAAGTCTTCCGGCGGCACGAAGCCTCCGGTGTCCAGCGGCGCCGGCGGCGCGGTGTGCTGGATCACCGTTCCCAGCGCCTCCAGTTCCCCGCGCACTCCCTTCCGCCTGGTCCCCTCGTGCTTCGGATGCAGTCGTACCAATATCTGCACACGCCCCAGACTCCTCTGGAGCGTCCGCACCAGGTCCAGCACGCTTACCGGCTCGCCGGGCAGCCGCGCCGCCAGGACCGCCGCCAGATCCCGGCTGGGCCGCTGGTTGGTCGCCAGCGTCAGAGTCGTCGACGCCACCGCCGCCGGTCGCTCGCCCAGCGCCTCCAGGTACTCCGCCTCCACCAGCCCCATCGCTCCTGTCCGCTTCAGCAGCCGCCCCGTTGCCGTCAGCGCCTGAATCGCTGCCGCTCCCGCTGCCGAGTGCTTGGACGCATACAGCCGGTTCTGGATTCGCCGCCCCCTTCTTTTTCTGCGCCTGCCGAAACCAATACATACAGGCTGCCAGCTTCCCAGTTTTTGGAGCCGCGTCAAAGGCGGCGAGTCGGGCTCGCGGTGGAACCCCACCAGTTGCAGAGCCTTCCCATCCCGAAGCACCAGCAGGTCCGGCTGGGACGGCTCGGGCACCGCCACCGCCAGCGGCCGCCGCCGCATCATGGCCCCGGCGAACGTCCCCAGCACCAGGTTCCGGATCAATAACCCCGTCTCCGCCAGCCGCAGTACCGGCCTCATACCGTCACCCGGAACGTCCGCATCCAGACCTCGGTGGTCAGCAACAGCCAGGCCACTTTCCAAAGCTCCTCCTGTCCGGCGCGGAAGTCGCGGAACAGCCCGGCGATTCCCACCGGGTCCAGGATCTCTCCCAAACGCGGCCGGTCGAGTAGCAGGTCGTCGGCCAACTCCGCCACCGGGCCCGCCCGCAGCAGCGGCGCCATGGGCATCTCGAACGGCTGCTTGGGCCGCTCAATCGCCGCCCGAGGCAGCACGCCCACCGCCGCATGCTTCAGACACAGCTTGGTCCCCTCCGCGCCGGCTTTGGCCTTGCCCGGCAGTCCGTTGACATACTCCACCAGCGGCACGTCCAGCAGCGGTACCCGGATCTCCACCCCCTCCGCCATTCCCATCCGGTCCGAACGCTGCAAGAAGTGCTGCAAGAATGTTCTCTGATCCACTACCAACTGCCGATTCACAGCATCGAGCCCATCCGTTTCTGCGGCGCACCGGAACCGGAACCGGTTGGTTACCTCCTCAGCGCGCCAGAACCGGGCTACCCGGGGCCGCGCCACCCGGTTATGCCCCCAGGCCGGCGCGCCGGGGTCGGAGGCCAGATCGACGTAGCGACGGTAGCCGCCAAACACCTCGTCGCCGCCCTCCCCCGAGAGCAGCACCTTCAGCCCGGCCCCCCGTGCGGCCCGCGCCACCGCGAAGGCGGCCAGGTGGTGAGGCCGGGGAATAGGCTCGTCATAGTGCCAAGTCGCCCGCTCCAGCAGCGCCGGAACCGCCGCCTCCGCCAGCCGCACTTCCTCCACCTGCACCCCGAACTTCTCCGCCAGGCCCCGCGCCGCTTCGCATTCGTCATAGGTATTCGCCGGATCCCGAAAGCAAAACCCCCTCCGGCCCGAGGTCCCGGCGAACGCCGTCACCATCCCCGAGTCCAGGCCTCCGCTGGACATGATTCCCACCGGCACATCGGCCATCAATTGCCGCTCCACCGCCGCCCGCACCAATCCCCGCAGCCGTCCCGGCGCCGCTCCGTTTCCGTTCCCCTGCCTTGCCGCCGTCCCCGGATTCCAATACTCCGCCACCGTAATCCGGCCATCTGCATATTGTAAGTAGTGACCCGGCAGCAGCTCGGTGACCCCGGCGAACGCCGTCCGCTCTCCGGCGATGAAGTGGAACAGAAACAGCTCCAGTAGATCCTCCCGGCTCACCCGAGGACTCACTTCCCCGGTCGCGAACAGGGCCTTGATCTCCGAAGCCAGCAGCAGCCGCCCCTCTCGTCCGGTGGCGTAGTAGAGCGGCTTTACCCCCATCTGGTCCCGCGCCGCCAGCAGCGTTTCCTCCCGCGCGTCCCAGAACGCGAAGGCGAAGATCCCGTTCAGCTTCGGCAGGATCTTCTCGCCGTGCCGCGCCAGCAGCCACAACAGCGTCTCGGAATCCGACCGTCCCCGGAACCGTACGCCTTCCGCCTCCAGCTCCGGCCGCAGTTCCCGGTGGTTGTACAATTCGCCGTTGTACACCAGGCAGTAGCGCCCATCCGGAGTCCGCATCGGCTGCGACCCGGCCGGCCCGGGCTCCACGATGGCCAGTCGTGTATTTCCCAAACCTACTCCGGGACCCAGGTGCATCCCTTCCCCGTCCGGCCCCCGATGCCGCACCAGCGCCACCATCGCCTCCAGCTCCTGGCGCTGGGGATTTCCACCCGCGATTCCGGCGATCCCGCACATCGTCATCCACCGCCCCGGGTCCGCGCCGCCGGCGACGTGTACATCGCCGTGTACAGCAGCCGGTCCCGTGTCCGCGCGTAGCCTCCCTTGTGGTACCCCCGCGTATCGGCGAACAGGATCGTCCCCACCGGTCCCACCGCAGTCGCCCACCACTCCCGAGGCGACACGCGCTCCATCTGCTCGTCGGTGGACCGCCGGTTCCCGTGACCCGGCTCCCGGAACCATTCCGGCTGTCCCCGGACCGGCCCCTTGGGATGGGTGCCGCGCGCGTAGCTGAGCGGCCCCGCGCCCTCGTCCACCTCCGACAGGTACACGAAGACCTTAACCACCAGGTAGTCCTCCTGGTCCCGGTGCCAAAACTGCGACCGCTGCGGGGGAGCGTCGGTGGAGAACGAATGCCATACATTGTAGTACTGCAAGCGAGCGCAGAGCCCGAAGTACCCGTTCACCACCTGCCGGATCGGTGGCAGCAAACCGAACCGCCGGTAAGGATTCTCCGGCGCCACCGCCCGCTGGGAGAGCAGATCGAACAGAAATCCCTTCTTCACCCCCGCCTCCCCCGCCGCCTTCCGGGCCGCGGCGATTTCCAAGGCCCGCTCCCGTTCCGCCCGTTCCACCGCCGCACGCAACTCCGCCCACTCCGCCGCCTCCCCCAACAGCGCTCCCACGGTCGTCCTCGCCACGCCGTCCTGATTCAGATCCGCCAGCACCCGCGCCGCCTCCCCACGCGCCCGGTCAGGCTTCGCCCGATACCGTATCCACGGTTGCCAGTTATCCGCATACCGCCACTTAGCCTCGCGAAGAAATCGCTTCCACATTTCTCAACATCTGCCGCGCGCGCGCGAACGACACCACCCGCAACAAGTGGTAGACCGCCCGCCCGGGCCGCTCCAGCAACGCCCTCACTCCCTCCGCGCACAACACGTCCCCACACTCCGGCAGAGTATCCTCCAGCATCCTCCCCACCTGCTCCCCAACGCCTCCTGCGAACCGCCCCTCCCAATCCTGCGTCGTAACCGCCGCCCGCGCCGGCGTATCGAACAGATCCAGAAACTCGGGCCGCAGCCGCTCCACCAGCGCCCGATGCAGCCGCGAATCCTCGTGCCACCACTGGCTCAGCCCGTAGGCCCCGTCCAGGAACCGGCTGTCCAGAAACGGGCTGACTTTCGGACCGAGCGGCGCCAGCACCGCCTGCCGCAACGAGAAATTCCCCGGCATCCGCGCCGTCCGGTAGAACCGCAGCGCAAACGTATCATCGCCCACCGGCCCCATAGGCCGCCGCACGGCCTCCACCAGCCCCGCCGGATACCCCTCCACCGGCAGTGCCAGCGTCCGCCGCAGGTACTCCACAGGAGTCATGTACCGCTCCATCAGGGTAGCCACCGGCTTCGCCCCGAAAAACCGCCGCACGCACTCCCCGCCCTCGCCCATCACAAACGTCGCTCCCGGCGGCACCGTCCGACCCACAAACGCGGCCATGTCCACATAGGATGCCGTCGCCAGACCCGCCGAGTGAAACGCCACGTGCGACGCCCAGCACCCGAAATCCTCCGGCCCGCACACCCCCGCCGTGAGCTGCTCGGCCCCCAGCCGCGCGCTGATCTCTCGGCCTTGCAAGTGGTCGGCGCAGCCTTGCACTCCGAACGTTCCGGTCCATCGCGGAGGTCCGCCCGTCATCGCCGCCGCTAAAGCCAGGCTGTCCTTCCCTGCCGTTACTCCTAATACCGCCTGTCGCGGCGTGGCCGCCCGCAGCGCTTCTCCCAACGCCTCCAGCTGCGCCTCCCCGGTCTCAGGCCCCCGCCAGTATGTACTCCCGGCCACCTCTTCGCCCGACCACACCACATGACCCGCCGGCGCCAGCTTCTCCACCCCCCGATACACCGGCAGCCCCGTGTACCCAAACCCCATATGGGCCACGAATCCCTCGGGGTCCACCGACCCGTCGTGCCCCAGGTCCTGCAAGAGCCACATCAGGTGTGTCGACACCCGCCACGTCCCCTCGCCGCGCGCGTAGTACACCCCCTGCACCCCCAGCCGGTCCCCTACCGCCAATACCCGCCCCCGTGCCCGATCCACCGCCACCAGCGCAAATACCCCGCTCAGCTCCCGCGCCCGCTCCGGCTCCTCGAACAGCGACCGCACCCACGCGGTCCCCAACGCTGCCTCCTCTTGCGCCCCGAAGTATCCCCAGGCCAGATCTCGCTGTTCCGCCCAAACCACCGGCGTCCCCGCCCCCGCCTCTGCCTCCCACACCTCGAACCGGCCCGCCGTATCGGCCAGCATTCCGATGGCGCGCGTGGTCTTCACAGCAGCGCCACCAGCTTCTCCGCCAGAAACCGCTCCGTCTTCTCCATCGACTCGGTCGTGCCTCCCCCGAGGTGCGGCGTGATCAGCAGATTTCGCCGCTTCCGCGCGTACCGCACCAGCGGATGCTGCCCCATCCCGCCGGCCTCCTCTCCTGCCAGCACGTCCAGCGCCGCCCCCACCAGCCTCCCCGACTCCAGCGCCTCCAGCAACGCGGCCTCGTCGACCAACTCCCCCCGCGCCGTGTTGAGAAACCACGCTCCCGGCTTCATCGCCCCAAATTCTTTTCGCCCGAAGAAGCCCTGGGTCTCTGCCGTCAGGCGGGCATGCAGACTCACCACGTCGGCCACCCGCAACAACTCCTCGAGTGGCAGCGTTCCTTCCACGCCCGGATCCGCCGCCACCACCGTCGCCTCCATCGCCCGCAAATACTCCCCTACCATCCGTCCCAATCGGCCGTACCCTACTATTCCGACCGTCTTCCCCGCCACTTCCCGCCCGCGAAACAGATCCCGGTTCCAGCCCCCCTCCCGGACGTGCTCCACCGCCGCCGGCGTCTGCCGCAGCAACGCCAGCAGCAGCCCCACCGTGTGTTCCGCCGTCGCCCGCACCTCCCGCAGAAAATCCGTCTCTCCGCACAGCGACAGCACCCGCACCCCCCGCCCCCCCGCCGCCTCCAGATCGATGTGGTTCAACCCCGTCGTTGCCGTCACCAGTACCCGCAACCTCGCGCCCGCCGCCAGCACCTCCCCATCCACCCGATGTCGCAGGCGCACCCACAGCGCGTCCGCCTCCGGAACCGCCCGCAGCAACCCGGACCGATCCAGGTCCCCCAGCGTCACCTCGGCCGCACCCTGCAATATCCCCAGGGCCGCTTCGGAGAATCCCTGCCCCTCAGCGATGAGCACCCTGGGCCGCATGTGCTTTCAGAATCTGCTCGGCGACAAACAAATCGAACGGCGTATCGATCCCCCAAGCCCGCTCTTCGGGCACGATCCACGCCCGGCAATCGTTCCCCTTCAGCGAATTCCCCTCCATCAACACGTTGCGCCGCGTCAGATACACCGACCCTTCCCGCAGATACAGCTTCGGCAGCGTCTGCCGCGGCTGACCCTCGAACGCCTCAGCGAACGGCGGGTCCACCACGCGGCCGTCCTCCTGAACGTACTTCATGCGCGCGGCATGCCAGTCGCCCACCTCGACGAACGAGATAACCGAGTCCGCCCCGGTCTGCTCCAGCAACTCGACCGCTCCATCGATGTCCTCCGGCCGGCGTAGGGGACTGGTTGGTTGGAGCGTGAAAACGGCGTCGTAGCGGTCGCCGTCGGACTCCAGCCTTCGGACCACATCTTGCAGCACAGGAATGGTCGGGGTGTCGTCCCGGGCCAGCTCGGCCGGCCGCAGGAAGGGCGTCTCCAGCCCCCACTCGCTCCCAATCCGGGCGATCGCCTCGTCCTCCGTGGAGAGCACCACGCGATCTAGCCGCCGAGCGGCCCGCGCCGCCTCGGCCGTGTACGCCAGCAAGGGCTTGCCCAGCAAGAGGACGCTGTTTTTCCGCGGTATCCCCTTGGATCCGCCGCGGGCCGTGATGATTCCTAATACCCGCATCAGCCGGCCAGTTCCAGCGTCTCCCGCGCCAGCCGCTCGCCGGCGCCGCCGTCCGCCGGACCGGCCACCATCGCCGCAATCTGCCGGCGACCCTCCCGGTCGAGTCCGGGATCCGCCAGGTAGGCCTCCACGGCCTGTACGCACTCCGCCGCCGACCGGACCACCTTCACGCCGCCCGTCGCCGCCAGCGGCGCGTAATGAGGCGAGTGGGCATACACCCAGGCCCGCCCTTCGGGTACCCGCGGGTCCGGCGCCACGTCATACGCCAGGCAAATCACTGGGCGGTCCAGGAGGGCTGCGTCGACCGTCAGGGTCGACGACATATTCAACACCACCGCCGCGTTCGCCAGCGCATTGATCTGCTCCCGATAGAACTCTGCCGGCGGTACGAAGCCGCCGCGACCCATAGCTATGGCCGGCGCGGTGTGTTGCAGCACAACCCCCGCCGTGTCCAGCTCGCCGCGGAACCGGCTCCACCGCTCGCCGGTGTCCTTGGGATGCAACCGGATGACTACCTGTAGCTGGGGCAGCCGGGCCCGCAACGCTCCGATCAGGTCCACCACCGTGGAGGGCTCCTGTGGCAGGCGTATTTCGGTGCCGGCGCCGATCAGCGCCAGGGGCCGGTTCGCATCCCACCCTGACCGCTCGAAGTACTGCGGGCGCGGCTCGATCAGGTCCGCGCGCATGTGAAAATCAAACTGCGGACTTCCGACGACTCGAACCCGATCGGCCCGGATTTCCGGATACAGCCGCAGCAGCTCATCGCTCATCACCTGGCTCCAGGTCCAGTAGCGGTCGAGCCATGGTGGCATCACGGCGGCCTTGTTGGTGAGGTTGTCCCAGGACTGCACCAGGGTACCGCAGGGGATTCCCAACCGATGGGCGGCCACGACGGCCGGCAGATCCCGGCTGGCGCGGTTCTTGGTGGCCAGGGTCAGGACGGTCGACACGACCGCCGCCGGACGTAAGCGCCCCAGCGCTTCCTCCCACTGCCGCGTCGCCGGCCAGCCCGCTACCGACTCCAGATATCGGCTTTCCACCAGGCCGAGAGTCCCCGTCGACCGCAACACCCGGCCCGCCCCGGTTAGCAGCCGCAAGCCCGCCCAGCCCACCGCCGAGTGGCGCCAGCCGAACAGCCGGTGCTCCGTTTCGATATCCTCCCAGCTCTTGTGCGCCTGGCGGAACCAATGGATGTAGGTCTGCCACGATGCGAGTTTTTCGAGTCGCGAGCGCCGCCCCGGATCCGGCTCGCTCCAGAAGGGAAGAAAGTCGAGCGGCTTGCCGTCGACCAGGGCCAGCAGCCCGGCCTGCCGGGGATCCTGCACTGCCACCAGCAGCGGGCGGTGCTGCATGACGGCCTCAGCGAAGGTCCCGAGGAGCAGGTTGCGGATTATGAGCCCGCTCTCGGCCAGGAGCAGAACCGGTTGCGGCGAAGACCTATTCGCGTCCATTCGCGTTCCTTGGCGGCCCCTACTCGGTCTCCCGGGGAAAGCGGACCAGCTCATAGCCCAGCGACTCCAGCTCCACAGCCGGCAGGGGATTCGGCGCCTGCAAGGCGTTTGCCAGGAACGCGCACCAGAGCGCGTGGCGCCGGGCCAGCGTGGCAGCGTCTCCGGCGATCGATGCAGCACCCGCCGGCTCCTGTTTTCCCGGCTCCAGGTAGGGATCGCCGGGAAGGCACGGGTGGCACATGCGGAACAGGTTCACGATGTGCGAGACCACCTGCTCGCGCGGGAACCTGCCGGCCTGGTGGGCCAGCAGGAACTCGGCCGTCAGGTCAGCCACCGGACCGTAGGAGCCCGGCAGGCCCTCCAGTTCGGCGAGCTGGCAGCGGCCCTGGCTGGTGCGGCCAGACGCGCCTTCCCCGTTGCCGGTTTTGCGGAAAATCAGCGTGTTGAACACGTGGGCGAAGAACAGGTCATGGTTGGCCCGCTCACCCCGATCCTCCAGATCCATGGTCGTGACGGGCTGGACCTGCTCCAGCCCCAACGCGGCCGCGTCCTCCTTCACGTCGTCGGGATGGAGCAGGTGCAGCGTTTCGACGAAGAGGTCGTCCACCAGTAGCTCCACCTGCCGCAGATGAAACGCGCGGCTTCCCCCCAAGGCTGCGAACTCGGTGAACCGCGCCAGCACGTCATGCAGGAGAGACCGGCCGGCGATCCGCCGCAGCACGTCCACCACGAACCAGCGCCAGTAGCCCGAACGATAGATGTCGAGGTACAGGTACCCGCCGAGTCTCAGCGACTGGCTCAGGTTGGCCAGGGCCCGCCTCGGGTCCTCGAAGTGCTGGAACACCCCTGACAGATACACCAGGTCGAAATGAGCGGGCGGCAGCGGATCGGCGACCAGGTCGGTGTGGAGGCTCTGGAGCTGGTGGTAGCCGCGACGCTGCGCCCACGCGCGGAGCGCTTCCACGGTTCGGACGGAGATGTCGCGGTGCTCGACCACGGCGCTCAGGCTGTGGAAACCCAGGCTGTAGAGTCCGGTGCCCGTGTCCATCACCCGGCGCCCGGCGATGGCGGCCGGATCGAGGCCCATCCGTCGCAGGCCCCGGATCACCGAAGCCCGGCCCTTGGCTTCGGAGCTCTCGTCGTACTGAATGTGGGTGGAGTGGGCCAGCCCGCCGTAGACGTAGCCGGTCCAATGCAGCACCCCGGTGTTCTTCATGGGGATGATGGATCGTGGGTCATGGAACGTGCTTTGGGGCAACACGGCCGCGGCCGGCAAGCGTGCGGTCCAGCGCGGGTGCGCCACCTTGCTCGGTCCAGCCCTCCCGGAGGTAGGCGAGCCGCTTCTGTACATAGGGATCCAGACGAACCAGCGCTTCGGCGATGCGCCCGGCGACGCGCCCATCCCCATACAGCGTGCTCGGCGGATACCGCCCGTTCGACGTCTGCCTTTCCACTGCGGTCACAATCTCCTCCCGCACGGGCTCCACCCGCAGCACGTTCCGGTCGGTCTCCCGCCCCTCCTGCCGGCTCCCCACCAGCACCACCGGCGTACCGAAGTACCCGGCGTCCCGCACAAAGCTCGACGAATTCCCCACCGCGCACGCCGCATTCGCCAGAACCTTCAAGTAGTCCTCCGGGCTCAGGTTGGTCAGGGTCCGCAGCCATTCCGGTCGCCGCTGGTCGCGGAACACCCGGATCGCCTTGCTGATGTGCTCCGAGCCCGCGTCCACGTTCGGCCACAGCAGCACGGTTTGCCGGGCCAGCGCCTCCAGCGCCTCCAGGAGCGCCTCCATCTGCCGGCGCTCGCCGCCGTACTCGGTCGTGGTGGGATGGAACACCGCCAGCAGGAACGGCTCCTCCACCCGGATCCGCGCTCCGCCGCCGCTGCGGTTCACCACCTCGTCCTCCAGCCGCCCCTCGAGCGCCCGCGCCAGGTCGCTCCCCGGGCACCCCACCGCCAGGATCGTTTCCGGCCGCTCCCCCATCCTTACCAGGTACTCCGCCGCCCGAGGCGTGCTCGGAAAATGAAAATGGGCGAACTTGCTGATGGCGTGCCGCGCGCTCTCGTCGATCGAGCCCGACACCTCGCCCCCTTGGATATGGGCGATGCAAATATTCATGTACCCTGCCGCGATCGCCGCCGCCAGCGTTTCGTAGCGGTCTCCAATCAGCAATACCACCTCCGGCCGCAGCCGCTGAACTCGCTCGCAAACTCCACCACCCCGAACCCCACTGACTTCGCCATGGTCGCCGGCGTGGAGCCCTCCAGCTCGATGTAGACCTCCCCGTCCACCCGGAACCCGTCCTGCTTGACAATCTCCACCGGCAGCCCGAACCGCTCCAGCACCGTGGTCCC
>JBGOUV010000244.1:0-10572 GCA_041477815.1 Terriglobia bacterium
CGGTGTCCTGGTTCTGGGGGCTGTTGTAGATATGGCGGCCGCCGGCCGAATTGGGGAGCGGCACCTCCATCAGCCGCAGGAAGTTCACCGCCGCCGGATCGAAACGCGTGGAGGGCACGCGGTTGTTGGGGAACAGGGCGTTGGTGGCGGGATCGCGGGGCTTGATGCTGGAGGCGGTGAAGTCGCCGCCGCGCTCGGCGTCGGTGGGGACAAACAGGTTCGACACCGTGCCGCCGCGCCGCTCGCGCAGTCCTTCATAGGAGCCGAAGAAGAAGGCGCGATTCTTGACGACGGGGCCGCCGATGCTCCCGCCGTACTGGTTGCGGCGCAACTTGCCCTTGCTGAGGCCGAAGAAACTGCGGGCGTCGAGGACGTCGTTGCGCAGGAACTCGTAGGCCGAGCCATGGAACAGGTTGGTGCCCGACTTGGTTACGGCATTGACCACCGCCCCCGAGCTGCGCCCGTACTCGGCGCTGAAGTTGTTGGTGAGGACGCTGAACTCTTCCAGGGCGTCGGGATTGGGGGTGACGGCGGCCACGCCCTCCTGGGGATCGTTGTTGTCGCCGCCGTCGAGCAGGTAGTTCGTGGAGGTAGCGCGGGCGCCGTTGACGGCGATGCCGTTGTTGCGGCTGAGGCTGCCGGAGGCGGGTCCGGCGACCGCGCCCGGGACCATCAGGACAAGCTGCACGGGATTGCGGCCGTTGAGCGGCATCTCGGTGATGCGCCGCTCGTCCACCACCTGGCGTAGCGCCCCACTGACAGTCTCGACCTCCGCCACCGACCCAGTGACGGTGAGACTCTCCGTGGTGCTGCCGACCTCCAGCGTGACGCTGACCTGGCGGCTCTGGTCCGCGTCCAGGTGGAACGACTCGGAGACAAACTGGCGGAATCCGTCCTTGGTGACGCGCACGCGGTATTCGCCGACGGGCAGACGCGGGAAGCTGAAGCGTCCGGCCTCTTCGGTCGAAGCGGTCCAGTGCAGGCCGGTCAGCTCGTTGTCCACCCGCACCTCGGCGCCGGGAACCACCGCGCCGCTGCGGTCTTCGACCACGCCGACGACCAAGCCGGTCGACTGGGCCAGGAGCAGGGCAGGCATCAGGGCCAGGAGTAATTTCATAGCGACCCCCTTTGTAATTCAACAGTATCATGGAGGCGATGCTTCCGACACTACCTGCGTTTGGAATCCTGGAGCGGACGCCGGCGGTCTTGCGCGGGATGCTGGCGGGCGCCACGCCCGAGGAGCTCCAGTGGCGACCGAGCGAAGACCGCTGGTCGATCGCCATGGTCCTGGCGCATCTCGCGGACGTCGAGGAGAACGGGTTCGTACAGCGGTTCCGCGCGATTGCCGGGCAGGAGTCGCCGTTCCTCCCTTCCTACGACCAGTGGGCTCTGTTCCGCGCCAGGACCGAGTTCGATGCCGGCGAGGAGCTGGCCCGGTTCGAGGAGCGCCGGCGGCCGACCCTGGCGTGGCTCAAGGGTCTGCCGGACGAAGTGCGGCCTCGAACGGGCCGCCACGAGGAGCTGGGCGTGATCTCGTTGATAATCTTCTCAACGAGTTCGCCTTCCACGACCTGGGGCACCTCCGGCAGGTGGCCGAGCTCTACCGGGCCAAAGCGTTCTATCCCCGCATAGGAACGTTTCAGCAATACTATCGGGTCAATCCATGATGGACGAACAGGTGTTTCAGAAGGCGGCGGACGAGGCGTTGGAGGGCGTGCGGCGGGCGCTGGAGCCGGCCGCCGACGAGCACGGGTTTGAAGTGGACTACAACGCGGGTACGCTGGCGATCGAGTTCGAGGATCCGGCGCCGGCGAAGTTCGTCCTCTCGCCCAATACGCCGGTGCGGCAGGTGTGGGTGTCGGCGCTGGCCAAGAGCTTCAAGCTGGAATGGGTGGAGGAGCGCGGGGCGTTTTGCTGGCCGTCTACCGGCGAGACGCTAAACGAGCTGCTGGCGCGCCTGGTGGACCAACACGTGACACCCCACACCTGACACCCCAAAAAAAGAAGGCAGCCCGAGAGGGGCTGCCCCAGGAGTTGCAAGTTGAGATGGCCGTGTGCTGTCTTGCCTACTTCTTCTTCGCCGGCTTCTTCGCGGCTTTCTTTGCCGGTTTCTTCGCCATGGTTACACCTCTCTTGAGAATTTGAATTCCGGGTCCCGTACAGCTGAGGAGGATTGTGGCGGGCGGCTCGCACCGCCTACTACAATCCACCCGTCTTATGTTTTATCACACAAAGCGTCAAAGTCAAAACATTTTTTTTAAATTTGTTTGGCTAGGGATCTGGCGGGCGGTGAGCTCGGCGCCGGCGAGGACCACCAGAGCGGAAAGGAATCCCCAAAACACCAGGGTGACCGAGATGAAGAACGGTCCGTAAGCGGCGCGCAGGTCGAGCCAGGGCCATACCAGGAAGTACAAATACTTAACAGCTTCCACGGCCAGGCCGGTGAGGAGGGCGGCGACCAGGGCCCGGCGGGGGGGCACCTCGCCGTTGGGCAGCAGCCAGTAGACCAGGAACAGGATCAGGATGGAGACGGGGAGAGCGAAAATTTTCAGGACCGCCAGCCCTATCCAGCGGGCCAGCAGGGGCAGCGGCGCGTCCAGCGCCGACAGCAGGCGCCGGTTGGTGGCGGTCAGGAGCGTCGAGATCAGGGCCAGCGAGCCGCAGGCGAAGATCAGCCCGAAGCTCAGCCACTGGTTGCGCCAGTAGCTCCGATTCTGGCGGAAACCCCACACCCGGTTCAGCGCCACCTCCAGGGGCTCGAAGACACCGTTGGCGGAAAACAGCAGCAGGGCCAGGG
This sequence comes from Terriglobia bacterium, assembly GCA_041477815.1. Taxonomy (GTDB): domain Bacteria; phylum Acidobacteriota; class Terriglobia; order Bryobacterales; family JACQDG01; genus JBGOUV01. Next base: position 2,798 of record JBGOUV010000244.1, read on the forward strand.
AGAACAGTTCCACGCGCCCGCGCGAGGCTACGGCGAAGCGCAGGTTGCGCCGCACGAAGTCGAGGAGTTGGGGATCGGAGGGGAGAAAGTCTCCCAGGGTCTGGTAGACCACATCGACCGCCTGCGGCCAGTGCAGCAGGTGGCGGCAGATGGACAGGATCAGCACCAGGAAGGGAAAGAAGGAGAGCAGGAGGTTGGCGGCGATGGCGAAGGCGTAGACGTGGATCTCGGTCTGGAACAGAAACCGAACGGTGGGGGTGAAATATTGGACCAGGCGCCGCAAAGGTCGATTGTACCTGAGGGGACGAGGGGCTGAAGCCCGCCCGGCGCTGTTAGAATAGAAGAGTGTCGGCAGTGCTCACAGAGGCTCTCGAACGCCGCATCCTCGTGATCGACGGCGCCATGGGGACGCAGCTCCACGCCCGCAACCTGACCAACGCGGATTTCGGCGGGGCCGCGCTCGAAAACTGCAACGAACATCTCAATAAGACGCGCCCCGACGTCATCCTGGATATTCACCGGGCCTACCTGGAGGCCGGCGCCGACATCATCTCCACCAACTCCTTCAACGGCACGCGCGCCGACCTGGTCGACTTTGGCGTCGCCGACCAAACGCACAACCTGATGCTCCGGGCCGCCCAACTCGCCCGCCGGGCGGCGGACGAGTTATCCACCCCCTCCCAGCCTCGCTTCGTGGCCGGGTCCATGGGGCCTACCCGCAAGGCTATCACGGTCACCGGCGGCATCACCTTCAGTCAGCTTCGCGACGACTACTATGAGACGGCCAGAGCGCTGGTCGAGGGCGGCGTTGACTTGCTGCTGGTCGAAACCGTTCAGGACACCCGCAACGCCAAGGCCGCCCTGCTCGGCATCGAGCGCCTCTCCCGAGAGATCGGCCGCCCGCTCCCGACCATCGTCTCCTGCACCATCGAATCCACCGGCACCATGCTGGCCGGCCAGACCATCGACGCCGCCTGGGTCTCGCTGGCCCACGCCGGCCTGCTCGCCATCGGCCTCAACTGCGCCACCGGCCCCGAGTTCATGACCGACCATCTCCGCACCCTCAGCCAGATGGCCTGGACCCGGGTTTCCTGCTATCCCAACGCCGGGCTCCCCAACCCCGACACCGGCGAGTTTCCCGAGACCCCCGAGTCCCTGGCCGGGCAACTCGAGCGCTTTCTGCGACAGGGCTGGCTCAACCTGGTGGGCGGGTGCTGCGGCACCACTCCGGCCCACATCCGCGCCATCGCCCAAATGGTCGCGGGCCGCCCGCCCCGCGTCGTCCCGCCCCGCTCCCGCCGGTCGTTCTATTCGGGCATCGACCTGGTGGAGGCCGAGGAGACGGTGCGTCCTCTGCTGGTCGGCGAGCGGACCAACGTCATCGGCTCGCGCCTGTTCAAGAACCTGATCGCCGCAGAGAAATGGGACGAGGCCACCGACATCGCCCGCCGCCAGGTCCGCAACGGCGCCCATCTCATCGACGTTTGCCTCCAGTCGACCGACCGCGACGAAGTCCAGGATATCCCCCCCTTCTACGAGAAGCTCATCCGCAAGATCAAGGCCCCCCTGGTCATTGATACCACCGATCCCCGCATGGTCGAGCTGGCCCTCACCTACTGTGAAGGCAAAAGCATCGTCAATTCCATCAACCTGGAAGACGGCGAGGAGAAATTCGAGCGCGTCTGTCCGCTGGCCCGCTCCTACGGCGCCGCCCTGGTGGTCGGCTGCATCGACGAGGACAAACTCCAGGCCCAGGCCTTCACGCGCGAGCGCAAGCTGGCCATCGCCGAGCGCTCCTACCTGCTCCTCACCGGGAAGTACGGCATCCCGCCGGAGGACATCATCTTCGATCCGCTGGTGTTCCCCTGCGCCACCGGCGACGCCAACTACATCGGCGGCGCTCTGGAGACCGTCGAAGGGATCCGGCTGATCAAGGAGAAGATCCCCCACGTCAAGACCATCCTGGGCATCTCCAACGTTTCGTTCGGTCTTCCCCCCGCCGCCCGTGAGGTGGTCAACTCCGTCTTTCTCTACCACGCCACCAAGGCCGGCCTGGACTTGGCCATCGTGAACGCCGAGAAGCTCGAGCGCTTCGCCACGCTTCCCCCCGAGGAGCGCAAACTGGCCGAGGACCTCCTCTTCGACGCCTCCAACAATCAGCACCACATAGCTGCCATCACCGACCACTTCCGCCAATCCGGCCCCCGGACCAAAGTCAAAGCCGCCGACCTTCCCCTGGACCAGCGCTTGGCCAACTACATCATCGAGGGTTCCAAGGACGGCCTGATCGACGACCTCACCCGCAAGCGAGGGGAAGGCGCCGCCCCGCTGGACATCATCAACGGCCCCCTGATGACCGGCATGACCGAGGTAGGACGTCTCTTCAACAACAACGAGCTGATCGTGGCCGAGGTCCTGCAATCCGCCGAGGCCATGAAGGCGGCCGTGGCGCATCTGGAGCAGTTCATGGAGAAGGCCGACACCGCCGCCCGCGGCAGGATTGTCCTGGCCACGGTGAAGGGCGACGTCCACGACATCGGCAAGAACCTGGTAGAGATCATCCTGGCCAACAACGGCTACGAGGTAGTGAACCTGGGCATCAAGGTCCCGCCCCAGGACCTGATCCGGGCCTACCAGGAGCACCGTCCCGACGCCATCGGCCTCTCGGGTCTCCTGGTGAAGAGCGCCCAGCAAATGGTGATCACGGCCAACGATCTCCGGGAGGCCGGCATCCGCATCCCACTGCTGGTAGGGGGCGCGGCCCTGTCCGACAAATTCACCCGCACCCGCATAGCCCCAGCCTACGGCGAAACCGTTTGCTACGCCAAAGACGCCATGACCGGCCTCCGCCTGATGAACCAGCTCAGCGACCCCACCCAGCGCCAGGCCCTCTTCGATTCCGTAGCGGAGTCTGCGGCGGCGCCAAGCCGCGACCAGGAGGGAGCGGCTTCGCCGGTCCTTTTCACCTCCACGCGCTCCCACAAGGTGCGCACCAGCATCCCTATTCCCCAGCCCCCGTATCTGGACCGCCGCCTCCGCCACCTCCCCAACCTCCCCGAGCTGTGGAGCTACATCAACCCCTACATGCTCTACGGCCGCCACCTGGGTTTCAAAGGAAACTTCGAAAAAACCTTAACCGAGCGAGACCCCAAAGCCTTAAGCCTCTACAACCAAGTCGAACAAATCAAGGATGCCGCCTTCCGCTTCCTGAAGGTCCGGGCAGTCTGGCAATTTTTCGAAGCCGAACGCGACGGGAACTCCATCCACCTGTTCGAGCCGGGCGCCACCGCCCCGCGCCACACCTTCCAGTTCAACCGTCAACCTCGGGAAGACGGCCTGTGCCTGAGCGACTACCTCCTGGACCCCCGCGACTCCCTGGCCCTATTCGTAGTCACGGCCGGCGAAGGCATCCGGGCCCGGACCGAGGAAGCCAAGGCAGCCGGCCGCTACTTCGAGTCCCACGCCCTCCAGGCGCTGGCCATAGAAACCGCCGAAGCCACCGCCGAATGGCTCCACCGGCGGCTGCGGGAGGAGTGGGGTTTCCCCGATCCCCCCGGCCTCACCATGCACGAGCGCTTCACTTCCCGCTACCGGGGCAAGCGCTACAGCTTCGGCTACCCGGCCTGCCCCAACCTGGACGATCAGCAGGGCCTTTGGAAGCTCCTGCGGCCGGAAGAAATCGGCGTCCAGCTCACCGAAGGCATGATGATGGACCCGGAAGCCAGCGTGTCGGCGCTGGTCTTTCACCACCCCGACTGCGCCTACTTTACGGCCAGCGAGGCGGCGGAACCTGTCCCCGCTTAGTTATAGTTAGTTAGGCACTCGACACTGCTATTTGAGCTCCCTTTCTCCAAGAGGCTGATTTGGAGGTTGTGGGCCTGGGCATGCTGGCCGACCTGATCCTGATTCTTGCCGGGGAATTCAAGGACTCGGAGGGGAAGAAGCATTACGTTTGGTAGGCAGCGAGCGGTACAGGACGGCGCCGAAGATCATGGTTGCCAGGCCCCAGCCGGACTCCTTGGGCTGGTACAGCACAGCGTTGATCAGGGCCCAGGCGCTGCCGGCGACGTAAACGGCGGGGATCAGGGGAAACAGGAAATTGAGGGCGGGGAGCTGTTGCCAGCCGGGGCGGCGGCGCAGGCGGAACAGGCCGATGACGGCCATCATGGTGAACAGCCACAGGGTGAAGCCGACGTAGCCGACCAGGCTGCGGAAGGTTCCGAAGACGATCATCAGGCAGCAGCAGAGGCCTTGGGCGAGAATGGCAACCCAAGGCGTATGGAAGCGGGGATGGACGCGCTGGGCTACGCGGAAGAAGGCGCCATCATTGGCCATGGCGTAGTAGACGCGGGGTCCGATGATGGTCATGGCGTTGACGGTGGAGAGGAGCGAGAAGGCCATGAGTCCGCTGAAGGCGCCGGCGACGGCGGGTCCGAAGAGGCCTTGGGCGGCCTGGGCGCCGACCCGGACCACGCCCTGGATGGATTTCAGGGGCAGGGCGTAGACGAAGACCAGGTTGAGCAAGGCGTACACGCAGGCCACCAGGATGGTGCCGAGGAGCAGGGCGCGGGGGAGGGTGCGGCGGGGTTCGCGGATCTCTTCGGCGACGTAGGTGGCGGCATTCCAGCCGGAGTAGGAGAAATAGACCAGGACGAGGCTGAGGAGAATCTGGACGGGGAGGGAATGGGACGAGGCCGGGGGAGACGTGAGGGAGAAGTGCGTCCAGTCGCCGTGGCCGGCCACGAAGCCCAGGACGATGAAGGCCAGGATGACCAGAACCTTGATGGACGTGAGGACGTTCTGGAGGCGGGCTACGCGGAGGAGGCCGACCACGTTCAGGAGGGTGAAAAACGCCACGACCAGGCAGGCAATGAGGAGGCCGAGCGGGGAGGCATTGCCGGCGGTGGGGGCGAGCGAGGGGAAGAAATAGCCGAGGTACTCGACAATGGCCAGGGCGCCGGCGGCGATGGGGGCGGAGAAGCCGGCGAAAAAGGACACCCAGCCGGTCAGGAATCCCCAGAGGGAGCCGAAGGATTCGGTGAGGTACACGTATTCGCCGCCGGAACGGGGGAAATTGATGCCCAGCTCGGAATAGCAGAGGGCGCCGGCGAGGGCCAGGAGCGCGCCGATGAACCAGATGCCCACCACCCACCAGGGAGAGCCGAGGTTGGAGGCGATGAACCCGGTCATCGTAAAGACGCCGGTGCCGATCATGTTGGACACCACGATGGCGGTGGCGCTGAACAGGCCGAGCTGGCGCAACAATTTGGGTTGCGACATAAACGGTGAAGGTAGCACAATTGAATAGTGGGGACCAGGAAATGGTGGCGCTGGTGTTTTCGATAGGAATTGTTTGGGCGGCCGATCCGTACCAGAAGCTGCGGGAGGGGATGGTCCGGGAGCAGATCGAAGCCCGCGGGGTACGGAGGCGCGAGGTATTGGAGGCGATGCGCCTGGTGCCGCGGCACCTGTTTGTGCCGGGAAATCCGGCGGCGGAGGCCTACGGAGATCACCCCTGGCCGATCGGCTATGGGCAGACTATCTCGCAGCCGTATATAGTAGCGTTCATGAGCGAGCTGCTGGAGGCGGGGAAGGCGGACCGGGTACTGGAAATTGGTACGGGGTCGGGGTATCAGGCGGCGGTGTTGTCGCGGCTGGCGGGGTCGGTGTACTCCATCGAGATCGTGCCGCCGCTGGGCGAGCGGTCGGCGAAGCTGTTGAAGAGCCTGGGGTACGGCAACGTCGAGGTGAGGATTGGGAATGGGTACCTGGGGTGGCCGGAGAAAGCGCCGTTCGACCGGATTATTCTGACGGCGGCGCCGCCTGAGATTCCGCAGGCGCTGGTGGAGCAGTTGAAAGCGGGTGGGAAGCTGGTGGCGCCGGTGGGGGAGTGGAGCTGGGGACAGGATTTGGTGGTGCTGGAGAAATCGGCGGCGGGGAAGGTGACCACCAGGAGAGTACTGCCGGTGAGGTTCGTCCCGATGGTGAACCGGGACTAACCGCCCCGGGCGTAGTAGCCTTGGCGGGCTTGCACCTTTAAGTCGCGGTTCTTGGTGGTGATGCGGATCCTTCGGAACCCGTTGTCTTTGCGCCCGGTGGGCGTGTATCCCACCGAATACTGGCTGCGCAACTCCTCCTGGAGCTCCTGGTAGATGGTTCGGAGGGGTTTCTTCTTGGACACCTCGAACATCCGCCCGCCCGTCTCCTCGGCCAGTTTCCGCAGGGAAGAGCCGCTCCCAAACCCGCCTATCATCCCGGCGCCGCCGGACCGGTAGTAGAACTCCCGATCCAGGTACAAAACCGCGTAAATGATGACATCCGACTTATGGGCGGCTGCAACCGCCTGTTTCGACGTCATCTGGCTCCCGAAGTCGTTGCCGTCGGTGATCAGCACCAGCGCCTTGCGACCCACCTGGCGCTTCAGCACGTCGTCGGCCCCCAGATAGACAGCGTCGTACAGCAGCGTCCCGCGCGGTTTGCTGGCCGTCGGCACCGGCCCGCCGCCGAACCCGCCTCCCCCGCCGTTTACCCGGAGCTTCTCCAGCCCCGCCCGCAGCAGCTTCGGTGAGTCGGTCAGGTCCTGCAGCATGTCGACATTGACGTCGAAGCTGATCAGGAACGCCTGGTCCTTTCGCAACCGCAGGATCTCGCGGAGGAATAGCGAGGAAGCGTCGCGCTCCTGCTCGATCAGGTTTCCCTGGCTGACGCTGGTATCGACCAGCAACCCCACGGTGAGGGGCAGATCCGTCAGCCGCGAGAAATACTTGATGGTCTGCGGCTGGCCTTCCTCTTCCACGGTGATGTCGCTCTTTTCCAGGGTCGTCACCAGTCCGCCTTGCTTGTTCCGAACCGTGAAGAACACGTTGACCACGTCCACGTCGACGGAAATGGTCGGCAACTCTTCCGGCTTCTGCGGCTGCTGGGGCGCTCCCGCCAGTAACGCTGCGATCAGAGCGAGCGTCCCAAGAAGGCGAGGTATTGGATATTCTGGTGAAAGCGGCATGAGAAGCTCTGCTCTATTCATTCTAGCAATCCTGGCGGCTTCTGCCCCGGGACAGGAGAAAGCGCCGGTATTTCGGGGCGGGATCGAACAGGTGGTGGTCCCGGTGACGGTCAAGGACGCCCAGGGGAACCTGGTGAGCGGCCTGGAGGCCAGAGACTTCCGCCTGCTCGAAGACGGCGTGGAGCAAAAGATCACCGGTTTCAGCTCCGACCCCGCCCCGCTGTCGGCCGCGGTCCTGATCGACGCCGCTCTCAGCCGTCCCACGGCCTCGCGTCTCCGCGACACCTTTCCCAGCCTGGTGGAGGCGTTCAGCGAGTTCGACGAGGTGGGGGTTTTTTCCTTCGATAGCGGCTTTCGGGCCGTAATCGGCTTCACCGACGACAAAGAACGCCTTCTGACCGCTCTCCGCCAGATGGACATGGGCGCTGAATACTCCCAGCCCGGCGAAGGCATGGGAGGGGGCGCGCCCCGCATCAACCGCGTGCCGGCCAGCGGCCCTCCCGCCGGCAACAGCAACACGGTCCGCCCGCAGCCCAACAAGAACATCGACGACGCCGTGATGGCCACCCTGCGCCTGCTCGCGTCGCGGGACGCCCAGCGCCGCAAGATGATTCTGCTCCTCTCCGACGGCCTCAATTCCGCCCGCAACAAGGTGCTGCCGGCCGACCTGCTCACCACCCTGCGCAAGAGCGGCGTCATCGTCCAGACCCTGGGTCTGGACGACGCCAAGTTCTCCCGCAACGCCAGTTCCCTCGCCCGCTTCGGTCCCCCC
>JBGOUV010000489.1:0-4343 GCA_041477815.1 Terriglobia bacterium
CTCCAGGCCCCACTGGACGTATTCGATCCCGTCCCGCAGCGTGAACGCCAGCTCCTGCAGCGCCGTGGACCCCGCCTCCCGGATGTGGTAACCGGAGATCGAGATGGTATTGAACTTGGGCGTGTGCTGCGATCCAAACTCGAAGGTGTCGACCACCAGGCGCATCGACGGGCGCGGCGGGTAGATGTACTCCTTCTGGGCGATGTACTCCTTGAGGATGTCGTTCTGAATGGTCCCGGCCAGGCTCTCCCACGGCGCGCCCTGCTTCTCGGCCACCACCAGGTACATGGCCCAGAGCATCGCCGCCGGCGAGGAGATGGTCATGGAGGTGGAGATGCGCTCCAGCGGAATCCCCTCGAACAGCATCTCCATATCGGCCAGCGAGGAGATCGCCACCCCGCACTTACCCACTTCGCCCGCCGCCATGTCGTCGCCCGCGTCATACCCCATCAAGGTAGGCAAATCGAACGCGACCGACAACCCGGTCTGCCCTTGCTCCAGCAGGAAGCGATACCGCCGGTTAGTCTCCTCCGGCGTGCCGAACCCCGAGAACTGCCGCATGGTCCACAGGCGGCCCTGGTACATAGTCCGGTGGATTCCGCGCGTGTAGGGGAACTCCCCCGGCTCCCCCAGATCGGCGGCGGTGTGGACAGGCGTCACTCTACTCTAACTATAGCGAACCTGAAGCTGGGAATTGGAACGGAGGTCAGGCAGCAAAGCGGAGGATCTCAACCTCCGCTCCCCTGGCGGCGGCTTCTTCCGCACGCTGCAGGACCTGCTCGGTAATCTCTTCCGACAAGTAATACTCGCCGCAGTGCCGGCAAATCTCAGCGGGCACACCTTTGAGAATCACCGTCGTTTCCCCGCGCTGGAGGGTCGTGGTCACAACTCCGGGACTAGTCGTGCCGTGCTTACAGAAGACGCATGTCATGCCTACCTCCTGGCTCGAAAACCAGCCTCCCAGCGGTCGGGGTCCGGTCGATAGACGGTGACGACGTGGCAGACCCGAGTGGCGGGATCGGGGGCCACGACGACATGAATCGGACCGGGACCGGCGAAGCCTACCAGCAAGCGGCTGGCAAAGGGCTTATCCTCGGGGTATTCCGCGATCACCTCGCCCGTCCGAAGCACTTCCATGACCTCGGCTTTTCTAACCTTCCACTCGAACATCCGACGAACAGCGTGTCCGCTAAAGACAACGCTGCTAAACTGAACTCCCATTATACAATCACGGCAACCGGCACTCAAAGCTGGCCGCATCGGCCGGGCTCCCGGTCCCCTTGTACCTCGCGACCTGGGGATAGGGGCAAAGCGGGCGCGTCCGTTCGGTGACCCCGTTGGTAATGCGTGACGCGAGGATCCGGTCGGGCGCCTTGCCGTTCTCCACCCACTGCTCGATCGCGCTCACCATGTCGAACTCGTCCGGTCCTTCTCCGCCCCGGCAGTGACCCACCCCGGGCGCCATGAACAAGCGGATGAAGTCCCCCGTCTTGGCGGGGCCCATGTGCTCCACCACGCTCTGGTAGTAGTTCACGCTGTTCAGCGGCGCGATCAACGGGTCGGACCAACCGTGATACATCAGGAGCTTTCCGCCGCGGCCCAGGAAGCGGGTCAGATTCGGGTCGGTCGCGTTGATGCCGGGATCCGTTTTGTCGGTGAGGGCCACGTGGCTGTCGAAGTTGAACGTGCGCCAGTCCCAGTTGGGGTCCTGGAACACCACGTATTTGAAATGATCGACGGCGGTGGCGTACGGCTCCGGACCGCCGACGGTCGCCGCCCAGAGAAGCTCGCTGCCCGGCTCCAACCCGGGAAAGATCTCCTTTCCCGTGCGCGGGTTCCTGGCCGGCGCGTAGACCTTGCGGACTGCTTCTACCTGCGCTGCGGTCAGGCAATCGGGGGCATCGCCTTCCTTGCAGAGCAGCGTCTTCGGGTCGAAGAAGCAGCGGGTGGGATCGTCGATCAAGCCGTCCTGGAGGTGATCGATCCGGTCGCAGGACTCCAGCGCCGCCTTATGGATGAGTGGGTACTTCTCCTTGGGGATGTAGCTGGCCGGGTCCTTCAGCACGGCGTGGGCCCGCCACAAGCTGCTGATCACGAGGTGGGTGCGGAAATTGGCGGGGGCGCCGGCAATGATGCCGTCGTAGTCGCCGGGGAAGCGCTGCGCTTCCATGAGGGCCTGCCGGCCGCCAGTGGAGCACCCGTTCCAATAGGAGAACTTCGGACCGTTGCCGTAGAAGGCGGTCACGATCTGCTTGGCCTTCACGGTCATTTCGTGGACCGCGCGGTAGCCGAAATCGAGCAGCTTCTCGGGGTGTCCCAAGGCGAACTTGCCGCCGGTCCCGGTGTGTCCGGTGTCGGTCGAGGCGGTGGCAAACCCGCGCCGGAGGGCTTGGCTCATGGCGGGGTAGCTGATCGACCCGGCCCAGCCGCCGTTGCCCACCGCCTGGAACTTGCCGTTCCAGCCGGAGGCGGGCATCCAGACCTCGATCTTGATATCGGAGTCCTCGGAGGGACGCAACGTGGCCGCCACCTTGCAGTAGGCGGGGAGGTCTGCGGCGGCGGGGACGGAGGCGGCCTGGGTGATGGTGGCGTCCGGCAGGGCCAGAGCGGTGAGGCTCTCGCAAGAGTTGGCGAGGGCCGCGTAGTTCAGGACGCAGAGGAAGATGCAGAATCGCTGATTCATATGGTCCTCATTTTGGCGCCGCGTTCCAGTCGAGTACTACTGGGATGGTTCCGGGGCAGACATGGCGGTCTCCACGTTGACCAGAAATCGCCGGCCGTCGGGAACGGGAACAGCTCGCAGGGCATGCCGGCGTCGAAGGCCGCCGGGGAGGAAATGGCAGGCGCTTGCGCGCGGCTGCAAGGAAGAGTTCCTTGCCGTCGCTGCGCCATTGCGACGGCGGACCGCTCGAAGCGCTCGCGCGCTTCCGGCTGGTCCGCGCTGCCGGCCGGCAGGATCTGCACCGCTACCGTGCGGTAGACCTCCCCCATTCCGCCGGCGCCGAGGGGCGGGGGGATCTCGAGGCGGGAGCCGGCGGAGAGGGGCATGATTTGCTAGACATTGTACTCCACATGTCCTAGCGGCCCGGCGGCGCCTCCCCGAAGTGGTACACTACGCCGGCCGCTACCTGGTGGCGGTGAAACGAGTTGAGCAGGCCACGATCGAAGTGGTAGAAGCTGTAGTAGTAGCGGAGTACGGCCTCGGAGCGTGGGCTGAGGCGGTGGGACAGGGTGAAACCGGAAGCAGCGGTAGTGCTGTCGTAGAGCAGGGTATCGAGTGATCGGTAGGTGCGGACGGCGAGGTTGGCGGCGAGGCGCCAGGTGGGGGAGAGGGGGGCGCTCAGAGTCAGAGAGGCCTGATTTTGGCGGGCCAGGCCGCTGAAGCCGCCGCCGTCCGAGATCAGGCGGGCCAACTCGAAGCGGAGGGCGGCGCGGCCGAAGAGTTGGGTCCAGCCGGCGATCCAGTGGGGGTTGAACGTGCGGAGGCGGAAGATCTCGGCGCCTCGGGAGACCCCCAGGATGCCGGCGATTTCGGGGTCCAGCTCTACCGAGCGGACTCCGGAGGAGCGCAATTGTCCGATGCCGGCGAGGAGGTCGAGCTCGGTGTGCTTGCCCAGGCGCGCGGAGTGTCCTATGGCGTAGACGGCGTAATCGGCGCCGCCGAATTGGCGGGTGTGATCGAAGTGGGTGAAGGCGTAGGAGAAGGTCAGGGTGCGGTAGCGGTGGTAGCGGTGGGCGAGGTCGGCGCGGGCGCGCCAGCCGCGGACGTCGGCCAGGCCGCGGTTCTGGCGCTCAACTACGAAGCCGTCGCCTCCGACCGAAAGGGAGGTGCGGGCGGAGGCGTGGAAGACCAGGTCGGCCAGGGTCGTATTGATGATGGTGCGGGAGTTCAGGACTTCGGGGCCGGGGTCGGGGAGGAAGCCGGCGGTTCCGGCGAACTGGGGCGCCTCGCCGAACGAGGAGCTGGAGGCGAGGTCGCGGAGTTGGAGGGTCCAGCGGCGGGAGAGACGGAGGCTGGTGTCGAGGTTCAGGCCGTGGTTGGAGCGGTCGGGACGCAGGCCGAAGCGGTAGTCCAGATGCAGGGTGGAGCGGCGGCCGGTGCGGAGGGCCTCGAGTCCACCGTCGATTTCCTGGAAGGGGCCTTCGCGCGGACCGCTGTCGTAGCCGGACAGAGCGCCGAGGTAGGGGCGGAGGAAGGTGTCGGGTGAGGAGGATTCGAGGTTCGGCAGGAGGCCCCGGCTGAGCAGCGAGGGCGCCTGGGGGCCTTCGGCCAGGCAGGCGGCCGCGAAACAAACGAGAAGGAAGGTCGCCAGAGTCGGCCGGGCCAGGGGGCCCGGCGCGGC
>JBGOUV010000251.1:0-10412 GCA_041477815.1 Terriglobia bacterium
CTCAACCGCCGCCCCCTTCCCCTGCACCCCATCCCTGGCTTCGCGGCGCCAGAGCACTTGCAAAAAAGGGGACATTTCTACTGAGGCGAAACAGGGGACATTTCTATCGAGGTTTGACAGGCAGCGCCGAATTCCATTGACTTCGCCCCCCCAGGGGTCTACGCTGAGAGTAGTCTCCGGTGTACGAGAGTGACAAGCCCGGCCGGGACGCTGCCATGCGCAGCTCGGCGGGCCTAGGGAGGTGAGCATGTCCCAACCACTGACCGCTCTCGTTGTCATGGTTTCAGAACAGTCCCGTATCTTCGTAAGCTGTCTTACCCGCCTGGTCACCCGCGTCCTCACCGCCTCCACCTGCGGCGAAGCGAGCGACCTCCTGCGCAGTGAGCCCGCGGTCGGCCTGGTCCTCACCGGCCTGGTCCTGCCCGACGGAAGCTGGTGCGACGTGCTGAGCCGGACCCGGGATCTCCAACCGGAAGCCGAGGTGGTGGTCTGCGCGCGCCTGGCCGATGAGCGTCTCTGGACCGAGGTGCTCGGCGCCGGTGGATTCGACGTCCTCGCCGAGCCCTACCAGGACCTCGAGGTCGAGCGCATCGTCGCCCGGGCGGTCTCCGGACGCCATCTCGCCGCCGCTGTTTGAGATCTCCTCGTCGAACCGAACCGCGTCGGCGGCAACCGTCGCCCGCCTCCGGCGCCATCGCCCGGCTGCAAGGGCCAAGAAGGTGAACGAGAGGGTCGCCACCGATGGTAGTCTAGTGGCTTATCGGCGGGAGGCTTATCCCATGAAGCGATTCACCATGAGCGCGTTCTTCGTCGGTTTGCTGGCCCTAGGCTGGACCTCGGGTTATCGCCCGCGATCGAGCGCGGCGCAAAGCCCCACGTCGGGGCAAGGGAAGATGAGATTCCGGGTCCTCTACACGTCCGACCATTTGCCGCCCGAGGCCAGGAACGTGCTGACCTCCGCCCATGGCGGCTTTGCCGTCGATCTGCGGCCGGGAAAGGGCGAGACCTACTTCTCGCTCAAGGGGGCCGGGATCATTCAGATCAGCTCCGACCTGAAGAGCACGCGGATGGTGGCTACCGCCGCCGAAATGAGAGACGTGAATCTGCACAATACCACCATCTGGTATGCACCGGACGGCGCCCCGCACCTGACTTTTCCCAGCAACGAAGCGGGCCGCGTCTTCACCACCAGCCTGGACGGCAAGCTGGAGCACACGCTCCTGCCTCCGGAGATCGGCGTCGATCTGGGTCACCCCATCGCCAACGACTACTTCCGCGGCCGGGGCAATTTCGTCCCGACCGATACCGAACAGTTGGACGGGCTCCTGTACATTACCACCGGCTACTCTAATCTGGACTTCGTTCTCACCGCCCGCATCGTCAGCATGAATCCCGTTCGCGCCGTCTGGCACGACCTGGCTTTCGGCGGCCGGGGTACCGGTCCGGGCCAGTTCGGCACCGGACACGGCATTACCATCCCGCCCGGCACCCGGCGCCTGGATGTCTCGGACCGGCCGAATTCCGAGATCGATCGCTTTACACGGTATGGTCAGTATCTTTCCACCCTGAGAATGCCCCTGGGCTCCTTCCCGTGCGACATCTACTACCTGGGAAAGTACGCGTCGGTAGGTTCCCTGTATGGTCCGGATCGAAGCAAGGGAGCTCCGATCTACATCCTGGAAGACGACAAGCTGATCTCCACGATCATGCCCAAAGAGGACCTGGGCCTGAAGAACTTCACCCACATCCACAACGCCGTGCTGCGGGAGTACGGCAACAAGATGTACCTAATCGCGCAGGCGTGGAATCCGGGAGACTTCGCCATCCTGGAGCAAGTAGCAAACTAGGAAAGATATTCCCCCGGTGCGATCCCCCCCCGGGTGCGATACTGTGGTTGCTCAAGGCTAATAGCTAATAGCTAACAGCTTCTTTTCCGGAGGAAACCCCAATGCCTCGCCGCCGTGACTTCCTGAAACTCCCCCTGGCCGCCGCCCTGCCCCAGGCCCGGCGCCCGATCCTCGACGAATACGACGCCGCCAACGCCAAGCTCGCCCACCGCGTCTTCCTGCGCAACACGAGCGACGACGACCTCCTGTTCCTGAAGCAGATCGGTATGCGCTTCATCCACGGCGAGTTCGGCGGCGGCGACTGCTCCCAGGAGTACATGCGGGCCACTCTGGAGCGGCTCGCCAGGTTCAACATCAAGATCTGGGTCGGAGTCCACGACTCCTACCGCACCACCCGCCTCCAGCTCGGCCAGCCCGGCCGCGATCAGGACATCGAGACCTTCCAGGCCTTCCTCCGCAACTGCGGCCGCCTGGGCATCCCCGTGGCCAAGATCGACTGGCATCCGGCCAATACTTACACGACGGCCATGGTGCCGAGCCGGCGCGGCTACCGCACCCGCGAGTTCAAGCTCTCCGACTTCCGGGCCAAGGTGGAGAAACAGAAGTTTGAGCGCGAGTACTCGCCCGACGACATCTGGGCCAGCTTCACCTACTTCCTCAAGGCCGTCCTGCCGGTGGCCCAGGAAGCCAACGTCCGGCTGGCCCTGCACCCCGACGACCCGCCCGTCTCCCCCATGAACGGCGTGGCCAAACTCTTCATCCACTACGACGGCTACCGCCGCGCCGACGAGATCGCCGGCCGCAGCCCGCACTTCGGCCTCACCTTCTGCGTGGGCACCTGGAGCGAGGGCGGCAAGCAGATGGGCAAGGACGTCTTCGAGATCATCCAGGATTTCGGCGGCCGCAACAAGATCTTCAGCATCCACTTCCGCAACGTCGACAACGTCATGCCCCACTTCACCGAGACCTTCCCCGACGAGGGCTATCAGGACATGTACCGGGTGATGAAGGCGCTGCGGCAGGTGAAGTTCAACGGCTCGATGGTCCCGGACCACGTCCCCGAGCTGGCCGGCGACACCGGCCTCCGCCGGGCGGGCACGGCCTACTGTATCGCCTATATGCGGTCGCTGCTGCGCCGGGCCAACGAAGAGGTGGGGTGAGGCATCCCATCCTCCCACTTCGCATTATGCTAAGATCACCTGTAGGGATGCCGGCACATGCAGGTCATTACCTGCGGCGCTCTCGTGGACTTCTGGCTGCAGCACCCCGAGGCGGAGCGGCCTCTGCGAGCCTGGTATCAGGTCACGCGGGCAGCCACTTGGTCCACCTTTGTGGAGCTGCGATCCGCCTATCCCGCGGCCGACGCCGTGGGGGGACTGGTGATCTTCAACATCGGCGGCAACAAGTACCGCCTGGTCGTGTATGTCGATTACCTTTACAAGACAGTTTTCATCCGCCACGTGCTGACGCACGCTGCCTATGACTCGGGAGGCTGGAAGCATGATCCGCGGTTCAAAAGATGAATTCCTGGGCTTGTGCCGGCAGTTCCCCCCCCGCCCCATCGGGAGCGCCCGCCAACTCCGGCGGACGCAGGCAGTCGTCAACCGCCTCCTGGACAAGGCCCCCCGGCTCTCCCGGCCGGAGCGTGAGTACCTCCATGTCCTGGGAACCTTGATTCACGAGTACGAGGAAAGAACCACGCCCCTCCAGCCCCTCGATCCAGTGGACCTGTTGCGAGAGCTCATGCAGGAGCGCGGCCTCCGGCAAAAGGACCTCCTGCCCGTCTTCCAAACAGAATCGATCGCCTCAGCCGTTCTCCACGGCAAACGCCAGCTCCACAAGAAGCACATCCAGGCCCTGGCTCGCTTTTTCCGCATTTCTTCGGCAGCGTTCCTCGCCGAGCCGGCAGCGGCCTCCGAAGCAGCTTAGGCCCCGACGTAATCTGCCGTTCACCGTGCGGGGCGCTTTACATCCGGCCGCGGGTCCGCCACAAAACCGTCCCGGTTAGGCATCCGGACTTTGGGCAGGCTTTTCGCGTTCATCACCTGCCGCTCTTCCACAATGCCGTTCATGTATAAGATGTATCCTACCACCGCGTACACCTGGGAGTGGCTCAGCAGGCCGGGCTGGTTGAACGGCATGGCCCGGTTCACATAATCCCATACGATGGCCGCGTGGGGCCAGAAGCTCCCCACCGTCTTGCGCGGCTTCGGCGTAGCCAAGGTGCCCTGGCCGCCGACCAGCGCCGGACCAACGTCGCCTTCGCCCTTTTCCCCGTGACACTTCGCGCACTTGGAGGCGAACACCTCGCGGCCCTCCACCGCCGTCCCCGAGCCCTCCGGCAGGCCGGTTCCATCCGGCGCGACGATGATGCCCAGCGAGCGGAGGTCCTCCTCACCCGGCGGCCGGCCCACCCCGTACTTCGGCGACTGCGCCGCGAGCGCCAGCGCCGCCGCCAACCCCGCAATGTACCTGAAACTCACTTGGTTTTCCTCTGCGTACTCAACGTCCTCTGCGGTGCATCCTCTTTATGCCTCCGCATTGCTCACACTCCCGTCGCCCGCCACCTTCCACAGCTTGATGCCGTTAAAGTGGTAGCCCGAGTTCCGCCCCCGCACCGCGATCAACTCCTCCCGCGCCGGCTGCACGTATCCGCTTTCGTCGGTCGAGCGTGAGGCAATCACGGCTTCCTTGCCGTCCCACCGCCAGGGCAGCCGGAAGCGCGTGAAGGCCATCGGCAGGCGCGGCTCCTGGAGCTTGGCGTCCTGCCAGGTCCGGCCGCCGTCCAGGGTCACCTCCACCCGCTCGATCCGCCCCCGGCCCGACCAGGCCAAACCGGTCAGCTCGTACAATCCCGGCGAGGGCAGCCGCTGCCCCCCGGAAGGAAACGTCACCACCGACTTCGCTTCCAGCACCAAGGTGAAAATTCTTGCCTTGCCGTCCGGCATCAGGTCGCTGTACTTGGAGGTCTCGTCCCGCGTCATGTGCGGCTGATGGGTGACGTGCAGCCGCTGGAGCCACTTCACTTGCGTATTGCCCTCCCAGCCCGGCACTAGCAGGCGCAGCGGAAACCCCTGTTCGGGACGGAGCGGCTCGCCGTTCTGCCCGTAGGCGAGCAGGGCGTCGTCCAGCGCCTTGAGCATGGGGACGCTGCGCTGCATGCGGCAGGCGTCGGCCCCTTCGGCGATGATCCACGAAGCGCCCGCCTTGACCCCGACCTCGGCCAGCAGCAGCGACAGCGGCACTCCGGTCCACTCGCTGCAACTGGCCAGACCATAACTGCGCTGCACGTCGGGCGCGGTCTTCTCCGCCCACTCGGCGCCGCTGTTGCCGCCGCACTCCAGGAAATGTATCCGCGATACCGAGGGCAGCCGCCGGATCTCCTCCATGGTCAGAACCAGCGGACGCTCCACCAGCCCATAGATGGTGAGCCGGTGCCGCGCCGGGTCGATGTTCGGCACGCCGGCGTGGTGCCGCTCGTAGTGCAGCGACGACGGTGTGAGGATGCCATAGGTATCGGCCAGCGGCGTGGAGCTCGACCCCGCCTCGGGTGTCTTGCTCTGCCTCGTGACGCGCGCGGATTTCACGAAGGGCGATCGCTCCCCATAGCCGCTGAGCGGCTTCCCGAGCTTCCCGGGCTCCTCGGCGCGGGCGACCAGCCCTCCGCCCAGCGCCGCTCCCAGCTTTAGCACTTGCCGGCGATTGGTTCTCTTCATGGCCTGATTTTACACCCGAAATGTGCTATACCAACACCTCTATGCGTACTCTCAGCCTGTTTCTCGTCCTCGCGGCCGGCGCGGCCCCCGCCGCCGACCTCGCCACCAAGAAGGCCCTCACCCTGGAGGTGGCCAAACAACTCGCCGCCGCCGCCGAAGCCGAAGCGGTCAAGAACAAGTGGACCGTCGTCATCTGCGTGCTGGACGACGGCGCCAATCTCATCTACCTGCAACGTATGGATGAGACCCAGATCGGCAGCATCGAGGTGGCCCAGGAAAAGGCCCGCACCGCCGTCCGGTTCAAGCGTCCTTCCAAGGCCCTGGAAGACGCCGTAGCCGGCGGTCGCATGGCGGTCCTGAAGCTGCCGGGCGCCACTCCCGTGGAAGGCGGCATCCCGCTCATGGCCGACGGCAAGTTGATCGGGGCCATCGGGGTGTCCGGCGTAACCTCCCAGCAGGACGGCCAAATTGCCGCCGCCGGGGTAGCGGCCCTGGCCAAGATCACCGGCCGCTAACCAGTCGCCGGATGTCCCACGCCGACGAAGACCGCGCTATCCGGATCATCCTGGAAGGCACGGCTGCGGAAACCGGAGAACGCTTCTTTGCCGCCCTGGTCCAGAGCCTGGCGCAGGCGCTGGAGGCCGCGGGCGCCTGGGTCACCGAATACCTGCCGGAGCCCCGCCGCCTGCGGGCTTTCTCCTTTTGGTTCGAGGACCGCTACATCGACGGCTACGAATACGACATCCGGGGCAGCCCCTGCGAGATGGTCATCGATACGGCCTCCCTCGTTCACTACCCTGAGAACATCGTCGCTTTGTTTCCGGCGGACCCGGATCTGAGCGCGTTCCGGGCCGTGAGCTACCTCGGAGTGCCGCTGCAGAACGCCGCGGGCGACATCCTCGGCCACCTCGCCGTTCTCGACACCAAGCCCCTGCCGCTGAGCAGTCGCGTGGAGGCGGTGTTTCGCATCTTCGCCGCGCGCGCCGCCGCCGAGCTCCAGCGTCTCCGGGCCGAGTCCCGCACCCGCGAGAGAGAAGAGAAGCTGTCGACCCTGATGAACAGCGCCATGGACGCCATCATCGAGCTCGACCGCGATCTCATGGTCACGGAAATCAATCGCTCGGGCGCCACGGTTCTCGGCGGCCCGCCCGGCGACATCGTGGGACGTGACTTTCGCGACTTTCTCACCGGCGACAGCCGTGGCAAGCTGGAGCGTCTGGCCGGCGCGGGAAACCAAAACCTGTGGATACCCGGAGGCCTGCAGGCCGTGCGGCTCTCCGGCGAGCCGTTTCCCGCCGAGGCGACACTGTCGCGCTTCCACGTTCGGGGGCGCGGCCATCAAGGCCGGCGCCTCCGACCAACAACTCGCGGAGCTGGCCCAGCTCGGACCCCGGTTCTCGCCGGTGTTCGACAGCGTCACTAAGGGCGTCCCTGTCGAGGTGACCGCTACGCGGATGTAGACTCCGGGCGGGCGTGGTCAACGCCAGGATGCGGCCACGCCCGCCAGCGCTTCGCTCCAGTATTTCTTCTTCTGTGCCACGTCCTGGCCATCCTTCAGCTTCTCGTGCTCGATGGCGACTTGGCTCTTGGCATCGCCCTTGGCGTAGAAGTTCACGTTGACGCTGGAGCCATCCCTCCAGGTAAGGCGCATGGACTTCCCCGGTCTGGCTTTGCGGATCTCCACGCCCGGCTCCTTCTTCATCCGCGCCTGGAACGCCGGGTACACCTTGGCCAGCGGCGCTCCGATCGTCTTACTGGCGTTGGCTGAGAACCCGCCGGCCTTCTGGTACTTCTCCCGCAGCCCGCGCTCCTGCTCGTAGGTCACGGTGACCATCTGCTGCCACCACGGCCCGGCGCCCCTCTCGCCGACTACCGCGACAATCCCCTTGTGGTCCAGCTTCCTGGCCCCGGCCTTGTCCAACAAGGTGAACCACTCCTTCCAGTCCTTTCCAGTGGCCTTCCGGACCGCCTCGTCGCCGATCATTTCGCCACCTTGGCGATGACCAGTCCCGCCAGTGTCCAACTGATGACCAGGTCGGCCATCTCCAGCAGGACATAAGACGCGCTGAAGTGCCACCAGTTCCACTCCGCCAGGTGTCCGGCGACCCCGATCAACAGGCCCACCACCGCCAGGAACGCCACCCGGGCGCCGTAAGCCGCCGCCACCATCTGGATCAGCAGGCCCCGCAGCATATAGAGGCCCATCGAGCCCATCGGACCCACTCGACTCGCGGCCAGGACGCCCGGTCCCTGGGCCATCTTTTCCGCGGTGCTCGGCAGCAGGTACATGCCTCCGCGCGGCGCGCCGGCGGCAACCCCCTGTAGCAGCGCGTCTTCGTTCGTGAATTTCTGCAAAGTTGATCCATGGAAGGGCGGCGCCATCCACGAGATGGCGCTCCACACCAACATGGCCAGCCCGCCCAGTACCGCTCCTTTGATCAGCGTCATAACGATATCTCCTCCTTATTCCCACCTCCGCACGCACAGCACGGCATTGAGACCCCCGAACGCGAAAGAATTGGAGAGCGCCGCCCCCACCCGCGCTTCCCGCGCCTGCAGCGGGACGTAGTCCAGGTCGCACCCTTCCCCCGGCCCGAGAAAATTGGCGGTGGGGGGCAGCAGACCCTCGCGCAACGCCAACAGCGTGGCCACCAGCTCCAGCGCCCCGGCCGCCCCCAGCGCGTGCCCGTGCAGGGACTTGGTCGAGCTCACCGCCAGCCGCGCGGCGTGGGGACCGAAGACGCGGTGAATCGCCTGGGTCTCGGTGATATCGTTGGCGAGCGTGCCGGTCCCGTGCGCGTTGATGTAACCGACCTCCTCCAGACTCATGCCCGCGTCCCGCAACGCCGCCTCCATAGCCCGGACCGCGCCGCTCTCCGAGGGCTGGGTGATGTGCCCGGCGTCGCTCGACATCCCGAACCCGGCGACCTCCCCGTAGATCCTCGCCCCCCGCGCCCGGGCCCGCTCTTCCGCCTCCAGCACCACCACCGCCCCGCCCTCGCCCAGCACCAGGCCCTTGCGGTCGCGGCTGAACGGGCGGCAAGTGTCCGGAGCCAGCACCCGCACCCCCTCCCAACCCCGCATCAATCCCAGGCTGAACGGCGCCTCGCTGCCGCCGGCCAGCGCGGCCTCCACCAGTCCGCTGCGCACCATCCCCAGGGCCAGACCAATGGCATGGTTCGCCGACGAGCAAGCCGTCGACACCGTAAAGCTCGGACCCGTGATCCCCAGGTCCATGGTGATCTGGCTGGTAGCGGCGTTGGCCATGGTGCGCGGAATGATGAACGGACTGAAGCGCTTCTGGTCGTGTCCGTAGAGCTGGCGGAAGGCCTCATCCTCGGTGGTCTTGCCCGCCACCCCCGTCCCCATCACTACGGCCGTGCGCTCGCCCCGCTCGCCGTCGAAGCGGAGACCCGCGTCACGCGCCGCTTCCCGCGCGGCCAGCAGCGCGAACTGGCTGAAGCGGTCGAGCAGGTCCAAATGTTTAACGTCAAAATGCTGGAACGGGTCGTACCCGCGCGCCTGCGCCCCCACCGCCACGCTGGTCTTGCCCGCCAGCTCCCCGTCGAGCGGCCCGATCCCGCTCTCTCCGGCGACCAGCGCCCGCCAAAAGCTCGCGGTATCGGGTCCCAGGGCCGAGACGGTTCCCAGTCCGGTTACCACCACCCGGGGCATGTTTACCCGCCGGCCCCCGACGCCTTGGCATCGAGCAGCTTCGCCACCCCCTCCACGGTGTGCCGCACGTTGCGGATCTCCTTGGCCGCCTCGTCCGGGATCACGATGTCGAACTCGTTTTCCATGGCGAACAGGATGTTCACGCCGTCCAGCGAGTCGATCCCCAGCTCCTCAAAGGAGGAATCCAGGGTGATCCTGGCGGCGTCCAGGTGCTGCGTCTTGGCGATGATCTCGATGACCTTCTGGACCAAGTTTGAATCCATGTTTAGGAGCCATCATACTACACGCGCCGCCTCGATCAGCGCCCGCACCCTCGCCGGATTCACCGGATGGCCCGCCACCCCGTCCTGCTGAAACGCCGAGCCCACGATCAGGCCGTCGGCATGCCGCGGCATTCCGGCGATGTTGGTCAGGCTGACCCACAGGTGTCCGCCCGGGGCTTCTTTGGCGATGCGGACATCCTCAACACACGCCGCCTTCCCAGTGGCGGTCCCCGAGACGATGATGCCATTAGCCCGGCCCCGCGCCACCGTATCCTCCACTTCAGGGGCGCCGAGTGTTTGACAGCCACATCCGCGAAGATCTCGACGGCCGCGCCCAGCAGCTTCGGTAACGGAGCAGCTCGTGGGCCTCGCCCCGGATCAGTCCCTGGTCGGTGAGTCGCGCCCCGGGGTAAATATTGACCCGGATGAACTGGGCCCCGATCGAGACGGCGATGGCCAGGGCGCTCGGGGCGTCGTTGCGCAGTACGTTGATTCCGAGGGGAAGGGGAAGCGCCTCCCGACCTCGTGGCCGGGCACGGTGAGAAAGGCGACGGTGTGGGGTGTGGGACGCGGCTGGGACAAAAAGGCGCATCGCCCAAGTCTACCGCGCGGCGACCGAGGGCCTAACGACTCAGGCGCTCAGGCGCGGCCTGTTTTTGGCCGTCGCCTGCAGCGCGGAGTTAGCCCGCACTGCCCGCCTCCTCGAGATCATTGACGCGTTGCGTCGGGTGGTTGTTCATGTGGCGGCGGTTCGCCCTTTTGAAGGAACTCCAAGAAGTGGGTATTTAGTTGACTCCAGTGGCCCAAATATGTTGTGGTAGAGGCCATGGAAGAGGATTACCCTCGAACCCTGGCGGAACTGGAGGCCAGATTCGCGACGGAGACAGCGTGTCGGGACTATCTAGTGCAAC
>JBGOUV010000058.1:0-22446 GCA_041477815.1 Terriglobia bacterium
CCCGGACGTCACCACCCGCTCGCCCGCCTTTAGGCCGCTCCGGATCTCCACCCGCTCCCCCATCCGCTCGCCCGTCTCCACCACGCGCGGCTCAAAGTACCCGTCGCCCCGGTCGACGAAGACCGTCTTCTTCTTCCCCGAGTCCAGCACCGCCTCCACCGGCGCCGACAGCCGCGACACCGCGGCCATCCGGAACTCCACGTCGGCAAACATCTCCGGCTTCAGCAGCATCGCCGGGTTTTCCAACTCGATCCGCACCTTCAGCGTGCGCGTCATCGGATCCACCTGCGGCTGGATATTGCTCACCTGTCCCGCTACCTTCTTGCCGCCGTAGGAGGCCAGAGTCACGGTCACTTGCTGCCCCACTCGCACCAGCGGCGCCTCGTACTCGAACACGTCCGCCACCACCCACACGCGGCTCAGATCCACCAGCGTGTAGAGCTCCGTGTCCGGCATCACCCGCTGGTTGGGGAGAGCGTTGCGGTTCAGCACGTACCCGGTGATGGGCGCATACAGGGTGATGTTCTTCTGCGGCTTCTTGTCCCGCTCCAGCGCCGCAATCTGGCTCTCGCTCAGGTCGAACAATTCCAGACGCCGCCGCGCCGCCGCCACCAGCGACTCGCTGTACCCGGCCATCCCCTCCATGGTGCTGTGCTGCATCGCTTCCCGCGACCGCAGCGCCAAAAGATATTCCTGCTGGGTAGATAGCATCTCCGGACTGTACAGCGTCAGCAGGGGCTGCCCCTTCTCCACCAGCTTCCCGGTGAAATCGACAAACACCTGGTCGATCCACCCCTCCACCTTGGTCTGCACCCGGGCCAGGCGCGTCTCATCGAGCGTCACCTTTCCCACCGCCCGGATGGTGCGGTTCCCCGCCGCCATTTCCACCGTCCCAAACTTTACCCCGATCAACTGCTGCTTCTCCGCCGAAATCTGCACCATCCCCGCCTCGTCCTGATACACCGGCTGCAGATCGCTGCCCGTCTCCGGATTCAACCCCGGTTTGTCCGACTTATAGTTATGGTCTTTCGGATCGTGATAGTAAAGGACCTTCCGCTCCGCCGCCGGCTTCCCCTCCTCCGCGTACACCGGCTCCAGCTTCATCCCGCAGTCCGGCGCAATCCCGGGCTTGTCCGACTTGTACGCCGGATGCATGGGATCGACGTAGTAGAGGATCTTCCTTTGCCCGGTCTTCGGTTTCGCGTACCACCGCCCGTATCCGTACCCGCCGGCCCAGGCGGCCGCCACCAGCAGCACCACTGCGACCACCCTCACGGCGACACCCCCGTCATCTCCTCCAGCCTCGCCAGCGCGAGGTGGAAGCTCAGCATCTCCTCGTGGTAGTTCAGCTCGTACTCCACCACCGTCATGAAGTTCGTCAGCAGCGTGAGGAAATCCACCGACCCCGTCTCGTACGCCGGTATCGAGGACTCCAGCGTCAGCGCCGCCTGCGGAACCACCGTCTTCCCGTACATGTCCATCAGCCGGCGCGAGGCCTGGGCCATCAGGTAGTCGTCCTTGATCTTGAAGTTCAACGACTGGTTGGCCGCCTCATAGTTGCGCCGGGCCTCGTCGACCCGCAGCGCCTGCTCGGTCACCGCGGGCCGCTGCTTCCGCCAGAAATACCCCGGCAGTTTGAAGTCCACCCGGAACTGATACATATCGGCCATGCGGCCCATGTTGAAGTACCCCGCCGACAGCGTATAGTCCGGGTAGTAGTCCTTCCGCGCCAGGTTCGCGGCCAGTTCGGTGCGCTCGATCTTCTTCTGCTCCAGCCCCAGTATCGGCGACTCCTGCCGGGTCCGCGCGTACAGCTCCTCGAGCGTGGTCTTCAGTTCCCCCGGCGGCAGCTCCACCGGCCGCGCCAGCGCCGATCCCGGAGGCCGGTTTAGCAGGCTGTTCAATTCCGCCTCCGCCGCCCGCTTGTCCTGCTCCATCTTGACGAGGCGTGTCTCCAGGATGGCAAGCTGCGTCTGGGCTCTTAGAATGTCCGGCTGCGTCCCCTTCCCCACCGTGTACCGCGCCTCGGCGATACGGATGAACTTCTGCAGCAGGTCCCGGTTGCGCTCCAGAATATCGATCGACGCGTACCCGTGGTGGAGCCGGTGATACGCCTGCGTCACCCGCGACCGCACCGTCCGGATCACCGCCCGGAACTGCTCCCGCTCGCCCTCGGCGTCTTTCACCGCCAGGTCGCCCCGCAGCTTCCGCTTGCCCGGAAAGGGAAACTCCTGGGACACCATGAACCCGGCGTTCGCCGTCGGATCCAAGCCCAGCCGCGCAAACGGCCGCGGACTCCCGCTCGACGAGTACCCCACTGACAACATCGGGTCGGGCAGCGCACTCTCCTGGTCAGGCCGCTGCCGCGCCGCCTCGTACCGCTTCTGCGCGGCCAGGATTTCCCGGTTGTTCCGCAGGGCCTCCTGCAGCAGCGGTCCCAACTCCAGCCGCTCCTGGGCCGCCAGCGGCGTCCACCACAACAACAACGCGTAGAACAAGGGTCTTATAGACATTTCATCCCATCCACGTAGCAAATGACACACCCAACCCGCAGGGACCGGACGTGGACGGAATTAGATACGGAAAGTAGAGGTCAGAAGGAGGATTTCAGGTGGCGAGTAGGCGGACTCAACGGCAGCGGGAGCAGCTACCGGCGCCGGCGCCGCCGCAGCCACCACGGGCTCCGGCGCCGCCCAACCCTGGACGACGCGGTCCGGATGGGCCGCTACATACTGTTCGAGGGCGGCGGCCGGACTCTTACAGTGCTGATGTCCGGAGTCCTGCCGCGCCGGCGTCTTGCATTTACCGCTCGTCTCGCAACACGCGTTGGCAGCCTGTTTCCGGGAGAAGAGATTCTGACACGAGACACAGCCGCCCCCAACCAGCACCCCGGCGACGACCACGGCCAGGACGGACGTGAGCAGGCTGCGTAACATCATTTATAGGATAACACACTTTGCGGTATTCTGAAACATCGTGACTGGGAGCGAGGTCAGCCGAAGGGTATTCCTGGTGGGAGGCCTGGCTGGAGCCGCCCTGCGGCTCCGGGCCCAGCAGCCCACGGGGCCCGCGCAGTTCGTCAGCCAGGGCGGTCTGTTGCAGGCCGAACTGGAGGCCCGCATCGACCCGGGCGACCTCGGCGGACGCCGGGCCAATCTGTATACTTTCAATGGGCGGTTGCCCGGACCGCTGCTGGAAGCCCGCGGCGGAGACACGATTCGACTGAACCATACCAATCACCTCCCCGAGATCACCAACATCCACTATCATGGCCTGCACGTCACTCCGGAAGGCTTCGGCGACAACGTGTTTCTGGAGATCGAGCCGGGCGAAACCCTCCCCTACGAGTTTCGGATTCCGCCCCGGCATCTGCCGGGAACCTACTGGTATCACCCCCATGTGCATGGCCGTTCCGCCCGCCAACTGGGCGGCGGCATGGCCGGCGGCCTAATCGTGCGCGGCGAGCTGGACGACCTCCCCGAGATTCGGGCCGCTCGGGAACACTACCTGATACTCAAGGACTACGGGGTCTACGCCAACGGGGCGGTCAGCGCCGGCCCTATCCTCACGGTGAACGGAGCCGGCAATCCGCGCCTGCCCATCGAGCAGGGCGGATTGCTCCGCCTGCGCCTGCTCAATGCCTCCATCGATCTCTACTTCCGGATGCGCCTGGAGGAGCACCCCTTCTACCAGATCGCCACCGACGGCGGGGGGATCCCGGCTCCCATAGGTATGACCGAGCTACTCCTGGCCCCGGGCGAGCGGATGGAGGTGCTGGTCCGCGGCGAGCGCCCCCCGGGCAGCTACCGGCTTCTGAACTTTCCCTATGAGGGCCAGTCGCCCAGCATGCCGGGGATGGGCCCCACCTTGCCCGGGGCAGTCCTGGCCACCATCGACTACGAGGGCCGCGCCGTGCCGGAATTGCAGATCCCCGACCGTCTGGTCGAGGTACGGCCCCTGCCCCCCCCCCGGCTGCCTCTCCGCCGCTTCGAGCTGCGCTCCCGCGAAACCCCCACCGGACCCGCCTTCCAGATCAACGGCCAGAACTTCGACCACCATCGTATCGATACCCGGGTCATGCTAGGTACCATTGAGGAGTGGGAAGTGTTCAATACCGACCCCATGGATCACCCCTTCCACCTGCACATCAACTCCTTTCAGATCCTCGGGTCCGACGGCCAGCCGGAAGCGGCCTGGCGCGACATCATGAATGTCCCGGCCGGAACCCGCCGGCGGTTTCGCGTCCGCTTCGAGGACTATCCCGGCCTCACCGTGTACCACTGTCACCGCGTAGCCCACGGCGACCTGGGGATGATGGGCGTCCTGCTCATGGAGCCTGCTGGCATCCTCCCGCCCCGCGCCCGCACCCTGTAGAGCGCCCGGCGATTCACCCGGCCGGGCTCCAGCCGAAGAACCCGGCCAGATCCGGAATCGAGCCGGCCAGCGACTGGCCTCGTGACGCGTCGAGTTCCTGCGTGAACTGCAAAAAGCGAGCCGCCTGGGCCGCATCGACGAAGTCCCCGATCGCCTCCAGACGTTGGGCCACCGAGAGCGCGGTGGGGCGATTCTCCGGCCGGCACTCCCGTTCCACGTAATCGAGGAGGCGGCGGCGGGCGAGGTCCCTGGCCGCCACCGGCAGGATCTCCAGATTGAGATGGTCCGCCTGGGTCACCTTGGGCGCGACAAAGTTCACCCCCAGCGAGTCGGCAAAACGGAATAAGTCCGTAATGTTCAGAACATTATAGGCCTGGATGGTCGGGGCCACAATAATCTTGGCGTTGGGCAGCCGGTCGAGAAACAGACGAGTGTTGGCCGCCACCGCGTCCCAGCGCGCCGGGTAGCGGATGTATTCGAACACCGGCCCGATCCCGTCCAGCGACACGTGCAGGTCAATCCACCAGAAACGCGCCAGCTTGTCCAGCAGCGCGGGGGTGACCACGGTGGCGTTGGTGGAAAAACCCAGGCCGATGCGCGGCGCCATGTCGTTGTCGAGGAAGTAATCGATGAGCGCCAGCGCTTCCTTGATCAGAAACGGCTCGCCGCCGAACAGATAGACGTGCTGCGGGTGGTTGTCCTTCGGAAACAGCCCGCGTTGCACCGTCTCCCGGACGCGTCCCGTCGGTCCCTCCAGTATCACCAACTCGCCGGGATCGCCCCCGGGGGCCCATTTGCGGTGGACCGGATCCGCCGCGATGCGCGAGCTGGCGCTGGGATTGCACATCCGGCAGGCCAGGTTGCAGGTATTGCCCACGTCGAACTGCACCATGAAAGGCGCGCGCTCGACGCGATAAGTGGGGCCGGCCTCCTCCACCACGCTCTCGATCGTGCGGCCCTGCATTTCAAGCGCCTGACGGAACCACTCGTTGTTCGAGAGCGTGCGCGGGCTGGACCCGACGGCCCGCTCCTCCTCATAGCAGTGCCGGCATTCCTCCAGCGGCTGCCCTTCCACCATGGCTTTCCGCACGTCGCGCATGTGGCGCGAGTTCCACAGCTCGTCAAACGGGGCCTCGTAGATGGAAAGAGCCTTATCGCCCTCGCAGACCGAGCGCGGCGACCAGCAGCACAGCTTGGCGGTTCCCGGCGGGAGCAGGTGAAAGCTCAGGAAGGCCCGGAGGCAGAAGCTGGGATTGGCGCGCAAGTCGGGCGGGGGCCAAACCAGGCGCTTCGAGCGGTCCAGCCCAAAATCCAAGCGCATAGCCTCAAAGAATTGTGGCCCAAACTCCGGCCCCTGTCAATGCCGGCCGTCAAACGCCTCCAGCACCGGCCGCGCAATCCAAGCGCGGGGCGTCTGCAGCTTGAAAATGTGCGCTACCGTGGCCGCCGTATCATAAGTATTCACAGGATCCATAAGCTCCTTTCCCCGCGCCACCCCCGGCCCGTGCAGAATCCACGGAATCTCAATCTCGGCCATCGTCGCCCCGCCGTGCTTCTTCCCCACCCCTCCATGATCCGCGGTAACTAACAGTATGGTCGCCTCCCACAGGCCCGCCGACCGCAGCGCCGCAATTACCTCCCCGATCAGCCCATCGGCCTTCTCCACCGCCGCGTAGTACTCCGGCGTCCCATGCCCGATCTCGTGCCCCGCGTGGTCCACGTGGTCCAGGTGGATAAAGGTAAGGTCCGGCTTCTTCGCTTTCAAGTACGCCACCGCCCGCCGGACCGTATCATCGGGGCCGTCGCCATTCTCCACCACGCTGGCCGCCTGCGGCTCCACCAGGCGCGCATAATCGTCCCAGTCGTGAAAAATCCCGATCTCCGCCGCCGGACGCTGCTCCCGCAGCACCCCGTAGATGGTCGGAAAAATCCCTGCTCTCCCCGTCACCGTCGGCCGGATCTCAAACTTGTTCGGCTGCCAATCGTTCGACGTGACCCCATGCTGCTCCGGCCCGGCCCCCATAATCATCGACGCCCAGTTCGGACTGCTCGAAGTGGGCATCACCCCCCGGGCGTGAAACGTCCAGGCCCCATTCCTCCGCAGCTCGTCCAAGTGTGGTGTCTTCGCCTTCCGAATGCCATCCGGACTGCACCCATCGAGGCCGATGATCACCACGTGCTGCGCCGCCAACGCCGCGACGGTCATGGTATGAGTCAACAATCTCATGCACCACTGGCGGTATCGCATTTTCGCCCTCACCTGGCTAGCCTACGCCGGCTTCTACCTGTGCCGCAAGAACTTCAGCGTAGTTATGCCGCTCTTGTCGGACGATCTCGGCTACTCCAAGATCCAATTCGCCCACGTGATCTTCGGCTACAGCCTGCTCTACTCGCTGGGACAATTCGGCTGCGGACTGCTGGCCGACCGTTTCGGCCCCCGCCTGGTGGTCGGCTGCGGTCTGGCCCTGTCCATCGCGGTCAACTTCGGAATGGGCGCCACCACGTCGCTCCTCCTGCTGGCGTTTCTCTCCGGCCTCAACGGCGCCGGACAGGCCGCCGGCTGGCCGGGTCTTACCAAGAATATGTCCTACTGGTTTCACCCGCGGGAGCGCGGCGTGGTCATGGCCTGGTGGACCACCAACTACGTCCTCGGCGGCTTCCTGGCCACCCTCTTCGCCGCTTACATCTCCGGCTGGGGATGGCGCCAGGGCTTCCGCGTCCCCGCCGCGGCCCTCTCGGCGATCGCCCTGGTCTTCGTGGTGTTCGTGCGCAACAAGCCCTCCGACGCCGGCCTCCCCGAGATCCCCGAAGAAACCGCCGGGCCCATCCGGGTCCTCGCCGATCGCGCGATCTGGATCGTAGCCCTGGGCTGCCTGTTCTCCAAGATCACCCGCTACGCCTTCCTGTACTGGCTGCCTCTTTATATGACCGAGCATCTCCACTACCAGGCCGCCGAGGCGGGCTACACCTCGTCGCTGTTCGAGTTTGTCGGCTTCGCCGGAGCCCTCCTGGCCGGCTACGTCTCCGACCGCCTGATGCAATCCCGCCGCCTCCCCGTGGCCGCCCTGATGCTGGCGGGCCTGGGACTGGCCTGCTGGATCCACCCCTGGCTCGCCGCCGGACTCCTCGGCATGGCCCTGAGTATCTCATTGATAGGCATGATGAACTACGGCCCCGACACCATCCTGCAGGGCGCCGCCTCCCAGGACCTCGGGTCGAAGTCGGCCGTGGGCGCCGCCGCCGGATTCATCAGCGGCGTCGGCTCCCTCGGCCAGTTGGCCTCGCCCTATCTGGTAGCATATGTAGCGCAGCACTACGGCTGGGACCGCCTCTTCCACCTCTTCGTCGTCATCTCGTTCGCCGGAAGCGGTCTGCTGGCCACGCGTTGGAACTACTCCGCCCCCAGGAGAGCCTAATGGATTTCGTCTTTCAGCGATCGTACCGGGGCCCGCTCCAGGCCGTCATTCTGGATTGGGCGGGCACCACTCTGGACTACGGATGCTTCGCCCCCGCCGTCGTGTTCCGCGCCGTCTACCAGCGCCAGGCCGTGGAGATCACCATCGAAGAGGCCCGCGAGCCGATGGGCGCGCATAAGAAGGTCCACCTTCGGCAGATCTCCCAAATGGAAACGGTGGCCGGCCGCTGGAAGCAGGTCCACGGCCGCCCGCCTTCCGAACAGGACGTCGAAGCCATGTTCGCCGACTTCGTCCCCCTCCAGCTCGCCTGCCTGGCCCAATATGCTCAACTGATACCCGGCACGGTGTCAGCGGTCGCCGCGTTCCGCCGCCGCGGCCTGAAGATCGGTTCCACCACCGGCTACACCGAGGACATGATGAAGATCCTCCAGCAGGAGGCCTGCCGGCAAGGCTACGTCCCCGATTCGAGCGTTTGCGCCACCCAGGTCCCCGCCGGCCGTCCCCACCCCTGGATGTGCCTCCAAAACGCCATGAACCTACAGGTCTACCCTATGGAAGCCTTCGTCAAGATCGGCGACACCCTCCCCGACATCGCCGAAGGCCTCAACGCCGGCATGTGGACCATAGGCCTGGCCAAAACCGGCAACGAGCTGGGACTAACGGAGGAGCAAATCGCCGCCCTCCCCCCCGAGGTCCTCCAGTCCCGTCTGCATCGCGCCTACCAGCGCCTGCACCAGTCCGGCGCCCACTATGTAGTGGACGGCATCTCCGACGTCCTCCCGTGCCTCGACGAAATCAGCGCCCGCCTGACCCGAGGCGAACACCCTTGAACCGCGACCGTGAGGGAGCCGATCCCCGAACGAGAGGAAACCATGCCCAAACCCGACCCCACCGAAGGCGACCTGAACCAATCCCCCCACCGCGCCAACTGGA
The DNA here is from genome assembly GCA_041477815.1 of Terriglobia bacterium. GTDB lineage: Bacteria > Acidobacteriota > Terriglobia > Bryobacterales > JACQDG01 > JBGOUV01. The sequence goes on from JBGOUV010000058.1 coordinate 8,724, forward strand.
TCGCGCAGCACCTCGACCCCGAAACCCAGCACTGGCTGGACGAAGACGCCAGGTTCTTCCTGCACCAAGCCCTCTCCACCCCCTGCCTGAACGTCCTGGCGCGTTCGGAAGGCATCTACCTCCAGGACCTCCAGGGCAACCGCTACATGGACTTCCACGGCAACAATGTGCATCAAGTAGGCTTCAGTAATCCCCGTGTAATAGCCGCCATCCAGCGCCAACTCGAGACCCTCACCTTCTCCCCCCGCCGCTACACCAACCTCCCCGCCATCCAACTCGCCAAGAAGCTGTCGACCCTCGCCCCCGGCAATCTCAACAAGGTGCTTTTCGCCCCCGGCGGCGCCTCCGCCATCGGCATGGCCCTGAAGCTGGCGCGCGCCGCCACCGGCCGCCACAAGACCATCTCCATGTGGGATTCCTTCCACGGCGCTTCCCTGGACGCCATCTCCATCGGCGGCGAAGCGATGTTCCGCCGCAACATCGGCCCCCTCCTGCCCGGCGCCGAGCACGTCCCGCCCCCCGACCCCTACCGCTGCCTTTGGGACTGCGGCGGCCAGTGCCATCTGAAATGCGCCAACTACATCGAGTACGTACTGGAGAAGGAGGGCGATGTTGCCGCCGTAATCGCCGAGACCGTCCGCAGCACTTCGCTAATTCCCCCGCCCGACTACTGGAAAACCGTCCGCGCCGCCTGTGACAAACATGGCGCGCTCCTCATTCTCGACGAAATCCCCCACGCCCTCGGCCGCACCGGCAAGATGTTCACCTGCGAGCACTTCGGCATAGTCCCTGACATGCTGGTCATCGGCAAGGGCCTGGGCGGCGGCATCTTCCCCCTGGCCGCCCTGATCGCCCGCGACGACCTGGACGTGATGCCCCACCAGGCCCTCGGCCACTACACCCACGAAAAGAACCCGGTAGCCTGCGCTGCCGCTTTGGCCGCCATAGAATACATCGAAGAAGAGCACCTCCTGGAGAACGCCCGCCAACTAGGCGACCACGCCCTCCACCGCGCCCAGGAAATGATGACCCGCCATCCCCTCATCGGCGAAGTCCGCGGCCTGGGACTCCTGATAGGCATCGAGCTGGTCCAGGACCGCCAAACCAAGGAGCGCGCCTCCGACCAGGCCGAACAGGTCATGTACTCGGCCCTCAGCAAAGGCCTCAGCTTCAAGGTAACCATGGGAAACATCCTCACCCTAACCCCGCCCCTGACCATCACCAAACCGGAACTGGACCACGCCCTGGACATAGTGGAAGCGTGCCTCTGATCCGCGCTACCATCGTTCTATGCCCGAATTCGACTCTCCCGGGCCGGACGAGCTTGCTGCCGACCAAGCCTGGTGGCAAATCTACCAAGACTCCTTCCCGCCCACCGAACGCGAGCCCGCCGAGGTCATCCTCGACAGCCTCCGCCGCAACGTCGGCCTAGCCCTCCGCGCCCGCCTCCAGGACGCCACCATCGGCCTGGCCACCACGCATCTGCTCCTTCGTCCGCCAGCCGTTTTTCTGGTCTATCTCGCCATCGACCGCGCCCACCGCGACTGCGGTCTAGGCAGCGCCCTGTTCGACCACGCCTGGCGCGCCTCCGCCGCCCGCCTCCGCGACCGCCGTCTCGATCCCCTGGGAATGATCTGGGAAGTGGATCCCCCCTCCGATCCCCGCGCCCCCGACGCGGCTGCCCGAGCCCGCCGCGTCGCCTTCTTTCAGCGTTGCGGCGCTTCGCTTCTCCCCCAACCCTACCTCCAGCCGCCCGTGGATGGCATTGCACCCGTCCCCATGCAGTTGATGTATCTCCCCAGTCCTGAAAAAATCGATGCCCTGATCCACTCGATCTATTTCGAGAAGTACGCCGCGGCGAACCACCTCCCGGAGGATATCCTGCACCACCTGCTGCGCGCCAAAGGAGGTCTATGACCTATCTGCTGTGGTTCCTCCTGTCCGTACTGACCGCCACGCCGGCCGCTATGTATCTGGTCTACTATTACCGCCGCCTGGGCACCCGCCGCGAACTCCTGAAACAAACCTTACTCAGCCTGGAGCTGGAGGAAGCGTACGTGCAAACACGGCACGGTGAGCGCTATGGGAAATGGAAGGCGTGCCAGGATCATCAGCAGCGCCTCGACATCTTCACCGGGTACTTTGACTCCGACTTCCGCACCGGCTTCAGCCACAAAGACTACCTTTGGCCCGTCACCCTCGTTACCATCCTCAGCGGCGTTGGCTGGTTCTTGACCTTCAGCCGCGCCTACGCTTCCTTCACCGCCGTTTCCGGCGCCAAGAGTTTTCTACCCGATTTCTTCGCCTACGGTTTTGTGGGCGCCTGGTTGGCCGGCCTGTTGACCCTCTTCGACGAATTCCGCAAGCTCAACCTCGATCCCGCCATCTATTACTCGGTCTCCTACCGCCTCCTGTTTTCGAGCACGGCCGCCTACCTCACCGGCAAACCGCTGCCGTCCGGCTTCACCCCGCTGCTCGCCTTCGGCATCGGACTGTTTCCGATTGAGAATACCTGGCGGTTCATCACCGACAAGACGGCGCAGTGGCTCGGAGCGGCCCAACCCGAGCCTCAGACCGGCCTCGAGCTGGCCAATATCCAGGGTCTGGAGGATAAGCCGAACCGCCAGAAGCTGCTCGACATCGGTATTTCCACCGTGCAAGGTCTCGCCACTTCCGATCCGCTCCAGCTCTTCCTCCAGACCACCTTCCCGCTGCGCACCGTGGTGGATATGGTCGACAAGGCCATCCTCTACCTCTATATCGGCGATACCGTCAAGGAGCTCCGCCAGCGCGGCATCAACGGCGTGATCGAGCTGGTCGCCCTGGCCCGCCTGGCCGAGAAGAAACCCGCCTACGCCGCCGCCGGTACTGCCCCGCTCAGCCCCTTCTACCAGAACGTCAACATCGACGCTCTGATCGCCGGCGTGGCCGCGGTCATGAAGCAGACTCCCGATCAGCTCCAGGCGTTCCTCTACAATCTCGACTGCGATCCCCTGGTCCGTTTCATCTACGACATTTGGGGCCGCTACCTAAACACCGACACCACGACCGTCACCACCACGCCGTGACCGTGAGGGATTTCCACTTGGCGCCGGCAGGGCCACTACGATGGATGCAAGTGTGGGGTGGCCCCCCCGGGCCGCAGCCGGCCCCCATCCGGAACTCGGCAGGCCGGGCCGGGGGGGCCCAGGGGGGCCGCCCGGGGGCCGCCCCACACTTACAGGGGAACGGTTGCCGACGTGGGCAATTCAGTTCATCTTCAACGCAGCGACCTTCATGCTGTCCCCACTAACCTCCCCGCTAACCGTAACCTGCAAGTCCGTCTTCTTCGCTGTCCCCTTCAACGCCGCCGCCGCCCGCTTGTTGCCGCCCGCATCGAAGGCGACAAATTCGTTGTCCGCGGTCAGCACCCCGTACCCAGTCTTGGCGCAGTCGTCCATCTGGGCGCACCCCACGTCGTGACCCTTGGCGGCGGCATAGCCCTTCTTGACGTAGTCCGCCGAACAAGCTTTATCCACCAAATACCCAGTGAGCGTCTTCTGCTCCGCCAGGCAAGTCCCCACCGCGAACAGCATTACCAGCATCCCTGCTTTGCGCATCGTCATTTCTCCATAAAGAAGTTGCCCACGAACATCGCATCGATGCCCGAGGAAAAGAAACTGCGAACGGCGTCCCGAGGATCGCACACCAGCGGCTCGCCGAACAGGTTGAACGACGTGTTGTAGAGCACCGGAAGACCGTTCTGCCGCCCCGCCGCCTGCAATAGCTCCCAGTACAGCGGGTTGTCTTCCCGGTGGACCACGTGGACCCGCACCCAGTCGCCGCCCAGCAGCGCCGCCTCGAACCGCTCCCGGTAGGCCGGCCGCACCCGGCTCACCGTGGCCAGGAAGCGCGCGTTCTCGCCGCACTCGAAAAACTCCCCGGCCGCCTCGGCCGGAACCGACGCCGCAAATTTCCGGAACGGCTCCCGGTGCTTGATATAGACGTTGAGGTTCTCGGTCGAATAAGGATTCATCGGCGAGGCCAGGATGCTGCGGTTGCCCAGCGCCCGCGGCCCAAACTCCATGCGGCCCTGGAACCAGGCCACGATCTGGCCCTCGGCGAGCTTGGCCACGGCGGTCTCGATCAGCTCGCCCGTAGTCAGCAGATACCGAAAGCGCAGCTTACAGTTCTCCACGACCTTCTTGATCTCCTCGCGGTCGTAGGCCGGACCGTAGCAGAGGTTGCCGAGCGCCACCCGCTGGTCGCACCCGGCCACCCGATGCCACCCCCACAGCACGGCCCCCAGCGCGGTGCCGGCGTTGCCCGCCGCCGGCTGCACGAACACCCGGCGGTACTGCCCGGATCCCTCCAACGCCGCCACTACCAGCGCATTCAGCCCAATGCCGCCGGCCACGCACAGGTTATCGCCTTTCCCCGCCATCTCGAGTACGATCTGCTCCACGGCGCGCTGCACGCTGGCAGCCACGTTCAGGCGCTTCTCGCCGGTGAGGGCCGCCGGGCCGTCCACTCCCAGCCCGCCATAAAACTTTTCGCTGAAGCCTCCGGCCGTGTTACGGTTGGCGTCGAAGAAGCTGCGGTCAAAGTTAGGCCAGCCCTTCCCGCCCATCACCTCCCGAAAGAAAGCGGCGTAAACCGGCTCGCCGGCGGCGGAGAGCCACTGCACCTTGTGTTCCTCCGACCGCGCGCGGAACCCCAGCAGCTCGGTGATGCGCCCGTAGAACTCGGCGGGAGAGTCCGGCGTGTACAGTTCCTCTTCCAGGCGCAGGTCGTTGCCTTCGGCGTGCCACCGCGCCCCGCAGCGCAGATCGCCGGTGCGGTCCAGCGTGAGGACCGTGGCCTGGTCGAAGTCGGAAAAGAAATAAGCGCTGGCCGCGTGCGCCAGGTGGTGGTCCAGCACCCGGAGGCGGCCCTTGGGAAACAGCGCTTTGACTTCCAGGTGCAGGTGTCCAACGCCCAGCGGGCGGGCCAGGACGATGCAATCGACCTCCTCGGCCGTCGCCCCGGCCATATCCAGACAGGCCCGCACCGCTTCCAGCGGCAGCGCCCCCGGACGCCGATGCCGCAGCTTGTCCTGCTCCACCGCCGCCACCAGCTTGCCGTCGCGCAACACCGCCGCCGCCGCGTCGCGCAGGAGCCCTCCCATACCTACAATCAGCATCCAGCCGCCTGCAGCCGCGCGATGGCCCGCTCGCGTCCCACCGCCCGAAACACGGCAAACGCGCTGGGCCCCACGCTCTGTCCGGTCAGCGCCGCCCGGGCCGCGTTGATAATCACCCCCGCCTTCACGCCGCGTTCGGCAGCCAACGCGCGCAGTTGCGCCTCCACGCTCTGCTCGGTGAACTCCTCGGTCGCCGCCAGCCGCTCCCCCAACTCCGCCACGAGCTGCCGCGCGCCCAACGCGTTGAGCCGTTCGAGCGCCGTGGGCTCCATCTCGAAGCGGTCGGAAAAATAAGCCACGCCCCGGCGGCTGAAGTCTTTCAGCGTCGTGTAGCGGGACCGGATCAGGTCGACCGTAGCACGAAACCAAGCCGGGTCGGGGCCGGTCCAAAGATCCGCCGCGCGCAACTCCGCCTCCACGTAGGGCAGCAGGTCATCGATGGCCAGTGCCCGCAGATGCTGGCCGTTCAAGTGCATCGCCTTGGGATCGGGCCAATCCGCGACGCCCTCCTGGAAGCTGACCACGGCATTCGACCGGTTGATGTTGTCCAGGCTAAACAACTCGATCAGCTCCTGCCGCGTGAGGATCTCGCGGTTGTCCTTAGGAGACCACCCCAGCAAACTCAGAAAGTTGATGAAGGCGTGGGGCAGGAAGCCGGCCTCCCGGTAGGCCGTAACGCTCACCACCTGCCCATGCCGCCGCTTGGACAGCTTGGCGCCATCCGGAGCCAGCAACAGCGGCAGGTGGGCGAACTCCGGCGGCTTCACCCCCAGGGCCTCGAAGATCAGAACATGCTTGAAGGTATTGGTAAGGTGGTCCTGGCCCCGGATGATGTGGCTGATCCGAAGATCGGCGTCATCGGCGCAGGAAGCCAGGTGGTAGGTGGGAGCCCCGTCGCTGCGCGCCAGGGCGAAGTCTTCGATGTCGCCGGTGGATCGTCCCTGGCCGCCGTACACCGCATCCCCAAAGCGGACCTCCGCCACCGTCTCGCGCGGAACCCGGAACCGCACCACAAACGGCTCCCCCGCCGCCGCCCGCCGATCGCTCTCCTCCCGCGAGATCTCCCGCTGCCCCGGATTGCACAACCAGGGCGCCCCGCTACGGTCCTTCTCGCCTTCTTCAGCCTGCCCGCCCAAGGGCGTAAAGTCGCGGTAAGCGAGTCCCTTCGCCAGAATCGCTCCAGCGGCCTCCCGGTGCAGCGCGCTGCGCTCGGACTGCGAGTACAACTCGTCCCAGGGCAGCTCCAGCCACCGCAGCCCCTCGAAGATAGACTGCCGCGAGGCCTCCGTATTGCGCTCCACGTCGGTATCATCGATGCGCAACACCATCGTGCCCTGCTTCTGCCGGGCGAACAGCCAGTTAAAGATGTACGTGCGCGCGCCCCCAATGTGGAGGAAGCCCGTGGGCGAAGGCGCAAAGCGAACCCGCAGCATCAGAACACTTCGTACCGCGGCGGCGTAATCCCCTTCAGCCGCAGGTAGGGTTCCGAGTACCCCCGATGATGCGCCGTGTGAATAAACCCGTTCAGAACCAGGTCCCGACCGGTCAACGCCGGCTGGTTCGCCGCCCCCGCATAAGACTTAGCCAGGTCCTCCTCGCTCAGGCCCTCCAGAATCTTGATGGTCCAGTCAAACGTGTCCCCAATGTACTTCAGCGCCGCAGCCTTATCCGGGTTCTCCGGGTCCTTGAACGGCGCCGCCGTCCCCTTGATACGGGCGTAGTACCGCGCATTGGCCCCGGCCATGTGGGCCATCAAGTCCCCAAAGCTCCTCATCTCGGGAGTCGCCTTGAACCCGTAGTGTTCGGCCGGCATGGCTTCAGCGACCATGAGGGTGAACTTCTTGGCCGTCCTCCACCGTTTGAGGTAAATCTCCACCGTCGGGCCGGCGGCCTTCCCGGGCCGCGCGGCCAGGGCGCCGGCGGCCAGAGCGGTAACTGCGTTACGTCGATTCATTAAGTCTCCTCCAGGATGCCCATCATTGTAACCCGGTTTTGACGAGTGGCGCGGACCGCTGCCCCGAAACCATCTCGTAGAGCACGCCTCCGAGCGAGAAGGTGTCGCTCGCCGCCTCCGCTACGACGCTGGAACCTTCCCCCGCAGATCCAGGACCACGATCTCCTACCAGGCCAGGCGCAGCCCCAGCCGGATCTGCCGCTGATCCGGCAGCGCACTCGTCACCTGCAGGAAGTTCGTGCTGTTGATGTTGGCGCTCGGATTGCTGAAATGCGGCGTGTTGGTCGCATTCGCGGCCTCCGCTCGGAACTCCAGACTCACCCTCTCATGAATCGGGAATTTCCGGAAGACGGCCAGGTCGAGGTTCACCACGCCGGGACCGCGCAGAAGGTTCCGGCCCGACGTGCCGAAGCGGACGCCGACCGGTGACGCGAAGGCTGTCGCATCGAAGAACTGCTGGCCGTTGCCGATGGCGCCGATCTTCTCCACTACCGGCTTCACCTGGTCCGCCGTCTGCGCGTTTCCCGGCGCGTTCAGCGCCCCTGCCGCCGCACCCACCGTGAACGGCCGTCCGACGAAGGACGAAAACACTCCGTTCAACTGCCAGCCGCCCAACACCCACTTCGAGGCGCCGGAATTGGCGTGTTTCTTACCCTTGCCCGCGGGCAGTTCATACACAAACCCCATATGCAGCATCTTCGGAATGTTGTAACCGGCCTGCGCGCGGTTGCGGTTGAACACCGGCGCCCAGTTCCAGTTGATCGTACCGGTCCAGCCATCGTCATCGGTCTGGTTGATCGCTTTGGAGTAGGTAAAGGCCCCCTTGAGCGTCAGCCCATCGGCGGCCCGCCGGTTTACCGCCACCTGCAAGGCGTGGTAGTTCGCGTTCAGGTATCCATCCCACGCCCACGTATCCACGCTGTGCCCGAACTTGGCGTTCAGCGGCCGGCCGGCCGTGCCCGCGCCGGGAGCGGCGGCGTTGATTTCCAGGTCGCCAAAGCTATGCACGGTCCGGGTGCCCACGTAGCCGACCGACGTGACGATCTGCCCCGGCAACTGCCGTTCGATCACGAAATTCCACGATTGGACGTAGCCCCGGTGCAGCTCCGAAGTCGGAATGAACCGTATCTGCGCCGTGGCCGGAAGCGCCGCGCGCCCGGAGCTCAGATCCGGCAGGACGATGGCCGGAATTCCCTGCTCGATGGTGCGCACCGGCTGGAACGAGTTCGGTGAATTGAAGTTGGCGGCGAAGATCAGCGGGAAGAACCCGCGCAGCGGCCGCGCCATCGGCATCGGATTGTAGGCCAGCCCATACCCGCTGCGGATGACCGTCTTCGCATCGAGCCGGTAGGCAAAACCGACGCGCGGCGCAAACATCTTGCGGCCGGTCGAAACGCCGACCCCCTTCGGAATTCCACCGACTCCGCCCAGCGTCACGATATTCGTCGAGGGATCGTATCCCTCGATTCCGCCGCGGCCCGACCGCGTCTGGAGCGGATACAGCTCATACCGGAGTCCCGCGGAAATCGTGAACTTCTGGGTGACCTGCCACCGGTCGCGCACGTACCACGCCGCCTGGTTGTTGTAGGCGGTCATGATCTCGGACTGGTAGGACCGCCGCATGATCTGGGGTAACCCCAGCAGGTAAGCCGCGTACGAGTTGAACGACGTCAGCGTCGCGCCCGGCGTGGAAGTGATGCCCTGCGTGAACAGCAAAGCGCCCTGCGGGCCGCCGTTTCCGCCTCCATCGGGCGAATAGTGGTTCAGCACGTGGCGCACGGCTTCAAAGCCGAACCGGACGTCGTGTTTCGGCCGGGTGAGCGAAAAGTTGTGGCTGGTGGTGAAGGACATGTCGTGCATGAAGAACGGCCGGGTATCGGTATCGCTCAAGTGATTCGTGTAGCCCGCGATGCTCAGCACCGGCGCGCCGCTTTCGCGAATATCCTTGCCATTGGTGCCCGGAATCCCGTAAACCTCCCGTCCGAGATCGGTCCCGTAGCCGAGCCCGGTCACCGCCTGTCCCTGCCGGGTCCAGCCGAAGATGCCGTCATACAGAAAGGTGGGCGAGAAGACATACGTGGCGCCGACGGTCGCCACCTGCGTCCGCAGCTTGCCATCGCCGATGTTCGAGCCCGAAGGGCACAGCGGCGCGCCGCCGCCGTCCCCGAACGCCGGAGCGCAACTGACCACCGGGTTCACGATCGAGTACTTGCCCCAGGCGTTGAAGTTGGTGTTGCGATTCCAATTCACTTTGGTGTCGAAATGGTTCTTATCCAGCCGCTGCGATCCATTGGCCAGGAAGTTCGATCCCGTTCCCGGCACATTCGGCAAGGGAATCAGGTTCTGAACCTTCCGTACAATGGCGCTCTGCCGGTTGACCGGAACGAGGTTGCCGGTAAACCGCGTGCGCCCCGAGCCGTCGGCGGCGCCGGTGGACGGGTCATAGATCACCGCGCTGTACGCCGAGAAATCGCCGGCCTTCTGATCGGCCGTCGGTACGGTCAGAAGCTGGGTAGCCCCCAGGCGTTCGTGCTCGCCTTCCCAGCCAAAGAAGTAGAAGAACCTGTTCTTCACCACCGGACCGCCGACGGTCACGCCATAGATATTGTTAATGTTCTTAGGCTTGGCGACGGTGTTGAAGAAGTTCTTGGCTTGCAGGCTGGCATTGTCGTTGAACTCCCACGCCGAGCCATGCAAATCATTGGTGCCGGACTTGGTGATCACCGTGATCGCCGCGCCGCCGGCCATGCCCTGCTCGGCGTCAAAGGCGTTGGTGGACACGTTTACCGTCTCAATCGTCTCGACCGGCGGCACATACGCGGAATGGTGAGGAAGCCACAAAAATACGCTGAGCGCTCCGTCGATGCGGGTGGCGTTGTTGTTCCGGTTGACGCCGTTCACGTTGGTTTCGAGGGCCCGCCCCGGCGCGGCCTGAATCGAGTTCTGGAAGCGCCCCGGCGTCGCCCCCGGCACCAGGTTGATCACGCTCTGGTAATTCCGGTAGTGCGGCAGCGGCAGGTTGACCAGCTCTTTGGAGCTCAACTCCGAGTGCAGGTCTGTCTTGTCGGTCTGCAGCGCGACCAGTCCGGCCTGGACCATCACCGTCTCGGTCACCTGGCCGATTTCGAGCGCCACATCCTCGCGGCGGACCGTATTCACCGTGATCGGCAGACCCCGCTTGGTCACCGGCCGGAACCCGCTCGCGGTGATCGTCAGGTCATAGGTGCCGGCGATCAGATTCGAGAACGTGTAACTGCCCACGTCGTTCGTCTTCGCCGTGAGTTCCTGCGCCGTGCCGGTGTTGCGCACCGTGACGGTCGCGCCGGGTACCAGGGCGCCCCCGCTATCCTGCACCGAACCGGTCAAGGATCCATACAGAACTTGAGCGGACGCGGGCGCCACAGCCGCCAGCGTCAAAGCCAGTAGCGTTAACCAACGTTGCATAGACCCCCCTAAGCGGGATTTCCATTTCTCCCCCCGCAGTTTGGCTGTGGGCCGGCTTCCCGCTTCGGTCAGTATACACCCAGCATGCGAACTAAAATCTCGCACACCATCTTATTTCGCTCCGGGCCTCCGAGCGCACGTTGAGGTTGACGGGTGGTAGTAGCCGGATGATACTTGATTCTCTATCGACAGGAGGCGTTCTGCTATGACTCATCACTTGAGAAGCCGCTCTCTTCTGTTTGCCGGCATCCTCCCAGTGGTCATTCTGGTTGGTTGCTCCCGGCCGGCGGGCGACGCCTCCGGGCGCCCGGCGGCCCGGGCCCCGGCCGAGCGCCCTGCCTGGCTGCAGGAAGGCATCGTCATGGTTGGAAGCTGGGAACCACCCAGCTTCCAGATTCGCCGTGGCGGTCAAGAGATCGATGCCACCGAGCGATGGAAGCGGGAACGCACCGAGCAGAGCGTGCGCAGGCTCAAAGAACTGGGTGTCACCCTGGTGCTCACCAGTCTGCACAAGGGAATGGGCCTCCAGGCCGAGGCGGAGGAGATCGAGACGAACCGGAATTTCACCCGCCTCGCCCATCAATATGGTCTGAAGGTCGGCGGGTACGTGGGCGCCACGATGATGTACGAGCCCTTCTTCGCCGAGGAGCCCGACGCGCGCAACTGGATCCAGGTCGACGAGTGGGGCCGTCCCTTTTACTACAATAGCGACCAGACTTTTCGCTATGTGGCCTGCCGGAACAACCCCGGCTACCGCGCTTTTGTGGAAAAGGTGCTCCGGCTGGGTGTCCAAGACCTGAAACTCGACTTGATCCACTTCGACCAGATGTCCTGGTGGGCGGAGCCCCTCTCCTGCCGCTGCAAGTTTTGCCAGGCGGAATTTCGCGAGTTCCTGAGAACGCGCTACAGCGAGGCGCAGCGGAAGGCGCGATTCGGCTTCACCCAGCTGGACCACCTGGCGCCGCCGCCGTTCAGCGCGCTGCGCGCTTCGCCCCCGCCCGCCGATCTGCACAATCCGCTGATGCAGGATTGGGCGTACTTCCGCGCCGCCAATCTCGCCCGCCGGTTCGCCGAATACGACGACTACATCCGCGGCATGAGACCGGAAGTGGCCGTCGAGGGGAACCCCAACGTCAACCTGGGCTTGAACCAAGGATTCAGTCGCGGGGTGGATTATTCGCAGTTGATGCGGCATGCGGATATCTTCTGGAGCGAAGAGCCGAACCACGCGGCCTGGACCTCCGATGGCCGGCTGATCTCCAAAATACGATCCTTCAAGGTGGCGCAGACCATGGGCCGCTCCCTGTTCGTATACACCGGCGGGCGCTACGGCGCCCAGGCGCCGGAAAGCCCGCCGGAACTTCGTATTGCTGAGACCATAGCCTACAATGGCGTGAACCTCGGAATGGTGGGCGACCTTTCCGCCGGCGGCACGGAACTCACCGGCGCGGCTCGCCGCTACGTACAGTTTTTTCACCAGCACGTGAAAGACCTCGCCCAGACCCGCAGCGTGGCCAATGTGGCGGTGCTGCGCTCGTTCCCTTCTGTGCAGTTCAATCCCGCGCGCAGCAACGTGAGCACGGTGCTTTTCGAGCAGACCCTGATCCAGTCGAAGATTCCCTTCGACATCATTTTCGTCGACCAACTCCAGGACCTCGGCCGGTACCAGGCGCTCGTGCTGGCCAATCAGGACGCGCTGAGCGACGAGCAGGTCCGCCTCATCCGCGCCTTTGTTCAGAACGGCGGCGGGCTGGTGGCGACGGAAGACTCTTCGCTGCTCACCGACTGGCGGCTGCGCCGGCCCCAGTTTGGACTGGCTGACGTCTTCGGCCTCGAGCTGCCTCCGAAACCGGGCGCGCCCAATACGGCGCGGCTCGCAGGTTTCACGGATCCGAAACTCGAAGCGGCCCCGAGGACGGCGGAGCCCAACCGGCCCTTGCAGCGTGCCTTCGGCAGCGGCCGTTCCGTTTACGTGCCCCGCATCGAGCCGTCGGTAGTCCCGCCGCCGCCGAAGCTCGATTATAACTTTGGCAATCCATACTGGAGCCTGCCGAAGAATTACAAGGAGCTGGTCAGCGCGGTGGAGTGGGCGTCCAACAATCAGCTCGCAGCCGAAATCCAGGCGCCTCTCTCCGTCACCGTCGAACTGCACGAGCAGAAGAGTTCGAACACCTGGCTTCTGCATCTGGTGAATTTCGATTTCACGCGCCCGGTACGCGACATCGCCGTCCGCGTCCGCGTGCCCGCCGGGATGAAGGTGCGCGAAGCCTTCGTCGAATCGCCGGATTTCGAATCGCGCCAGGTCCTGAGCACGAGCTTCCGGGAGAACTTTGTTTCGTTCCGCGTCCCCCGTTTACAGATCTACGATCTGGTGCGGATGAAACTGGAGAAACAATGACCCCGGCACGAGCTTGGAATGAAGGGATGCCGGATCTTCCGGCCCGGGGAGTGTCACGATGGCGCTGCTCGGAAGTTCTGGTGTCCCGTCGCTGCGACACCAACTCGACGCCCCAGTCGAGCCCCGCGCCGTCTGCTCTACAAGCGGTCCGATATTGATATGCTGGAGATTCAGGGAAGAGGCTCGAATAAAGTTTGGGAATCGTCACAGACCGCTTCTTCTTCAGCATGGAGGGTCGCGAGCCACCGCTCATTTTGAGGCTTAGATGACTCCAAGCGACTTCAAACGGTGGTTGTACCGTGGGCAGCGACCCCACTGGATCGCGAGGATCCTGAATAGGGCGTGGGCTGCGGTAGCCTCGTCGGGTGTCGCCTCCAACTACCTCGTGACAATGGAAGTGGCCGGACGAAAGTCGGGGCGGACAATCTCGCTGCCGGTGGTCCTGGCCGTCGTCGAGGGACAGCGGTACCTGGTGTCGATGCTCGGAGAGAACGTGCACTGGGTCCAAAACGTGCGTGCCGCCGGTGGAAGAGTGGTTCTCCGGGCCGGCCGTCGTGAGGAGGTCCAGCTCGAAGAGGTTCCCGCCGGCCAGCGCGCACCCATCTTGAAGGCGTACCTGCGACGAGCGCCGGGAGCGCGACCGCACGTGCCCGTGGACAAGGATGCGGCGCTCGCGGAATTCGAAAGGATCGCGGCGCAATACCCCGTCTTCCGGATTGCTTCCAGGACGGCGCAACCGACGCAGCCCTGAGGGCCGCGCGGCTGA
>JBGOUV010000005.1:0-45962 GCA_041477815.1 Terriglobia bacterium
CGGTTTGTGTGTTGGGTATACACTGGTTTGGGGGGGGTGGGGTGTGGGGGGGTATGGGTTTGTGGCGGGGGGGGGGGGGAGGGGGGGACTGGGGGCCGCCACGGCGCGACTGCTGGCGGCGGAGGGGGCCCGGGTGGTGGTGGGCTACAGCCGGGCGGAGGAACGCGCCGTGGCGTTGGGGCTGCCGGTGTGCCGGGCCGATATCCGCACGGCGGAGGGGAGAAAGACGCTGCTGGACGCAGCGCCGTCGTTGTATGGACTGGTGGTCTTCGTAGGGGATCCCGGGCGCGGGTCGGACGAGGAGACGCTGCGGCGGTCGATGGAGATCAACTACCTCGGGCCGGTGCTGCTGGCGCGCGAGGCGGCGGAGCGCCTGAAGGCGGCGGGGACAGAGGGGGCGATCGTACTGCTGGCGTCGATGCAGGCGGTGCAGGTGTTCGAGAACTCGACGGCGTACGCGGCGCCGAAGGCGGCGTTGATCCATGCGGCGCGGGTGCTGGCGAAGGAGTGCGGGGGGAAGGCGAACATACGGGTGAACGTGGTGGCGCCGGGCGTGACGACGGCGGGCATGGCGGAGGCGAGTGTGCGGTCGGGGAAATATGACCGCTTCCTGGAGAACGGCGCGATTCCGCGGTGGGGGCGGGCGGAGGACGTGGCCCGGGCGGTGCGGTTCTTTTTGGAGCCGGACAACTATGTCACGGGGCAGGTATTGGCGGTGGATGGGGGGCTTACCCTGCGGTGCCTTTAGATTTAATTTAGAAACCAAATCAAAAGGCAAAAATCAAAAATCAAAAATTCGCAGCTTGCGGCGGTGTGCCTTTCGCCCACGGCCTTGGTGAAGTCCCGCCGCTCCGCCATTTTTGATTTTTGCCTTTTGCCTTTTGATTTGGTTTCTAAGTTTGTTCCCGGGTCCCCAGGTAAAACTTCCAGATCTGGCGGCAGACGAAGCGGACGTCGTCTTCGGGGAGATAGGGCCACAGCGGGAGGCTGAGGATCTCCTGGCAGGCTTGGTCGGCGCTGGGGCAGGGGTTGTTGTTGGGGAAAGCGGGCTGGCGGTGGAGGGGGACCGGATAATGAATGCCCGTGCCAATGCCGTTGGCGTGGAGGTGCTGGATCAGCTCGTCGCGGCGGCGGGCGCGGATTACGTAGAGATGGCGCACGTGGGTGGAGCGGGGGCGTCGGGCTACGGGACGGAGCCATTCGGGGGGTAGGCCGGATAGCTCCTGGTCGTAAAGGGCGGCCAGACGCTGGCGCTGGGCGGTCCAGTCGGGGAGGTGGCGGAGGAAGACACGGAGGACGCAGGCCTGGATTTCGTCCAGCCGGGAGTTGAGGGCCTGCTGGGTGCTGACGTGGCCCGGGGCGCGGGAGCCGTCGCGGAGGAGGCGGGCCAGACGGTCGTGGTCGGGGTCGCTGAGAACCAGGGCGCCGCCGTCACCGAGCGCGCCGAGGTTCTTGGTGGGGTAGAAGCTGAAGGCCGCGGGGCCGCGACGGTCGTAAGCCATTCCGTGGGCCTGGCAGGCGTCGTGGATAAAAACGGCGCCGGCGCGGGCGGTCAGCGCGGCAATGGCCTCCACGTCGCATACCTGGCCGTAGAGGTGCACCGGGATAATCGCTGCCGTACGCGGGGACAGGCGGGATGCGGCGGAGCCGGGATCGAGGAGCAGCGTTTCGGGATCGATGTCGGCGAAGACCGGGGTGGCGCCGGCGGCGAGGATGGCTTGGGCGGTGAAGGGGGCAGTCAGGGCGGAGGTGATGACTTCCTGTTCGGGGCGGGTGATGTTGCTGAGGCGGAGGGCGATTTCCAGGGCCTGGGTGCCGTTGGCTACGCCGACAGCGTGGGGGGCGTGGCAGTAAGCGGCGAATTCACGCTCGAAGGAGGCGACTTCGTCGCCGAGAATGAACCAGGCGCGGTCGATGGTCTGAAGGAGGGCGCTTTGCCATTCCGCGCGGCAGGCGTCCAGGGCGGGTTTCAGGTTGGCAAGCGGAATGTTCGGCATGAAACCAAACGGCAAAGCGCCACAAGGCGCCGGTGAGAGGGACGGCTTGAACGCGGCTGTGGTGTTACTCCATGGGACAAACCATCTCGGGGGTCTCCACCTTCTTCGGTTTGTAGGAGAGGAGGCGGACGTAGAGGGCGGCCAGTTGCCACAGAGACTTCACCAGGTTCGCCGGGCGGAAGAACTGGGAGCGGCCGTGGAGGCGGGGGAGGTGGCGCACGGGGATCTCGACAATGCCGCAACCGGTGTCCTGGATTTTGCGCACCAGCTCCACGCAGACCGGGCCGTTGGTGCATTCGAGGGTAACGCCATCCATGACGTCACGCCGGACCAAGCGAAAGTCGCAGTCGACATCCCGGATCCGAATATGGAAGAGGCGGCGGACCGAGGACTCGTACACGCCTCCAATCCAGCGGCGATAGAAGACGTCGCTGCGCGAAGTCTTGAAGCCGTTGACCAAGCCGATGCCGGGACCAAGAGCGGCGACCAGATGGACCAGTTCGGCGACGTCGTACTGGCCGTCGCCGTCGGTATAGAAGACCCAGTCCTTGGTGGCGGCGCGGAAGCCGCTGCGGACAGCTCCGCCGTAGCCCTGGTTAACGGTGTGGCGCACCACACGCAGCTGCGGGCCCCAGCGGGCCTGCAGATCGGTCAGGACCTGATCGGTCTGGTCAAAGCTCCCGTCATTGACAACGACGACCTCGAAATCCTCAGTCAGGCGGCCGGCTACTGCAAACGTGCGGCCGACTAAACCGGGTAGCGACGGGGCGTCGTTGTACGCCGGGAAAAACACCGTAAGACTGGAAAGCTCCAGCTCAGCCATCCTACACTCACCCCAAGTTAGATCGTTAAGAACTGTCACACCGTAACACAGGCGGGGGAGGTGGTCAAGGGGCAAACGTTTGTGGGCCGGGGGGCCGGGGAGGAACGCTATAATACGACCGTGGAAGGACAGCATGCAGTAGAGTCTACGGCGCGGGATTCCGTCCAGGAGATGGTCCGGCGGATTGTGGCCCGTTTCTCTCCGCAGAGGATCATCCTCTTTGGCTCCCACGCTAGGGGTGTTGCCGGTCCGGACAGCGACGTGGACCTTCTGGTGGTGATGGATTGCGCTCGGTCCACGCGGGAGCAAGTTGTGGAAATTCGCCGGGCCCTAGTGGACATCCGGACGCCTAAGGACGTGGTGGTTGTGACGCCGGAGTACTTCGACCGCTACCGCGACGTCATTGGCACGATCGTGTGGCCAGCCATCCGCGAGGGGAAGGTCCTCTATGAACGAGCAGCCTGAGGTGGCCCTTCGGCAGTTCAGCCCCATGTCTCTCATCCGCGGGCACGAGCTGTTTGACAGGACGCGCCGACAACTAGACCTTAACCTCGCTCATCATCTCCTTCGAGTAAAATTCCCTCAGATCTAAGGAAATCGCAATACCGCGCGGCGCTCAGATCGGAGAATAACTCGTCCAGCTCATCGAGGACCGATTCGACATTATCCACGAAGCTCGTCATGTCGAAATGTGCACCATTTAAGAAGATCGCTCGCTGGAAACCGGGGCCTTTCTCCTTTGGTTTCGGATGTTCACTTGCTCCTTGTCGCTTGACCTTGCTCTCTGGGTAACGAAGGGATACCCCATCCGGATCTTGTTTCGTCCAGTCGTTGACCACAGAGGTCATTTGGCTGCTTACGCTCAGCCCAGCGGCTGCGCAAACTTTCTTTAGGTCCGGAAGTTGCGCCTCCAGTCCATGCCCCCGATCAATGACTGCAGCCTTCGTTACGACGCCATCGCCAAAATTTATCAAGATGGCCTTGATATAGACTTCGATGGCATGCCGGTAGAGGAACACTGCCGGGAAAGCCCGTAGTGTGCCTATAGTCGAAGATTCGACGAGCTCTCTTGCCGCATTACGGTACGAGCGAGCATAATCATGGAAGGAGATTGGCAACTTGGCCTAGCCGCCCTGCTTCGATTTAGTCGATTTGGTCAGAGTGAATAGCGCTGGGGGGGGCGGTTGGGACATACCATGATGGTAGCATGCCTAGGTGGTCTGGCAGACCCAAAGATCACAACTTCGCTCTCCTGAAAGAGCCGAACGCGGACACGAACCCGCACGCCGCCCTCTTGGGACGACTGGGCCTGCTGTTATGACCGTTTTTCCGCCTGCTGAATGGGATTGGAATCGATCTGCACCAACTCCGGCGCCGGCGGGTCCGGCTGGGACGGCCGGAGCCAACCCCGGCCGAGGCGGGGGAAATACGCCAGTCGCTCCACCAGGGGAAGCAGGCGGCGGACGGTGCGGCCGTGGAAGACGAGGCTGGCGGCGACCAGCAGGGGATGGGGGATGGTGGTGCAGCAGCGGGAGCAGATGTCGATTTCGCCGGCGCGGCGGGCGGTGTGGAGGCGGCGCATACGGCGCATCTCCTCGGAGTTCCAGATTTCGGGGAGGGATTCGGAAGCGAGGTGTCCGACGGGCTGGCCGCCTAGCATGTAAGATTGGCAGCAGGGGTAGACGGCGCCGTCCTGCTTGACGTACATGGGTCCTCGCCAGAGGTAGTGGCAGGGGTGGGCCCAGTCCGAGCGGGGGTGGCCGGCGGGGCGCATCAGGTTGGTTTCGTCTTCTTTGATCCGGACCTGGTCGACGCCGGGGACAGCGGACCAGAAGCGGGTGAAGTCGGCGACCTCGTTGCGGTTGCGCTCCATCCGGACCATCTGCACGACCACCTGGGTGCGGGCGCGGAGCTGGTGTTTGAGGCGGGCGAAGCGGATGAAGTTGTCGCGCACCTTTTCGAACTTGGCGCCCCTGCGGTAGTACTCGAAGGACTCCTTGGTAGAGCCGTCGAAGGAGAGGGTGAGGTGGTCGAGGCGGGTGGAGAGGAGGCGGCGGGCGGTGGGCTCGTCGAGGAAGGTGCCGTTGGTGGAGAGCAGGGTGGAGATGTGGTGGCGATGGCAGTACTCGATGCGGTCGAAGATCTTGGCGTCCATGAAGGGCTCGCCGAGTCCGATGAGCATCATGTGCTCGGCGGTGGAGCCGGACTCGCGGACCAGGCGCTCGAAGATTTCGTCGGACATGTCGGCCTTGGGCTGCCGGTAGGTCTCGCGGACGCACATGGGACAGTAGAGATTACACTTGGCCGTGGTCTCGACGATGTACTCGACCGGGAGGGCGCTGGGGCGCTCGCGGCCGGCCAGATAGGCGGCGAGGAGTTTCCAGCGGTTCCAGAAGCGCATTCCCTTCGATTGTATAATTACGGGCGAGAGGACGTCTGGGCGTTTTGATTCCAATGGCGGTGCTGGGGGCCGTGGTGGTGCGGCCGGTGGCCAATCTGCACTCGCGGCCGAGCGGTATGAGTCGGACGTGGTGCGTGCACCTATCCGGAACTCGGCAGGCCGGGCGGGGGGGCCCGGCGCGGCCCCGGGGGCCCGCCCCACATCTAACAGGGGAGCGGTTCCGGGCGTATGTCCTCTGTGGTAGGGGAAAAAAGCCGGCTCTCCTGGGGATCAAGCTTATAGGTTCTTAGGGGCGTCGGCTGTAAACATAATGGTTGTCCAGTACTGGTACTCCAGTCGCACAAGGAGTTTCGATGCGGCACGAAATGATGATCCGATTTCGCACCGGTTCCCAGGGCATGGTGTTGATCGCGGCGGCCCTGACCATTATCTTCCTGGTCGGTATGCTGGGCCTGGCCTTCGATTTGGCTCGCATGTACACCGCCAAGAACGAGCTCCAGGCTTACGTGGACGCGGCCTCCATCGCCGCGGCTTTCGAGTTGAACGGCGCCACCGTCGGCATCGATCACGCCAGAAACAAGGCCCAGAACTACCCGGGCATGTGGAACTTTCAGAGTACCCGCCCGCAGAACATTACGGTAGGGTTCGCGGCCGATGCGGGCGGACCCTACGTGGAGAATCCTGCCTCCCCGGCGGGCATCAAGTACGTGCAGGTCAACGCCGATGCCGCCGTGCGGCTGTTTTTCCTGCCCGGCTTCTCCACCCTCGCTCCCGCTCCTACCGCCACCTACCTATTCCTCATCGGCCGGGACCAGACCGTGCGGGCCATCGCCACCTCGGGACAGCTCCTGGTCAGCGACTTCACCAACGGTCTGCTGCCCTACTCCCCCGATGCTCACAACCCCGCCGACAAGAAGAACGCGGGTTTAACGCCCGGGCGCATGTACACGCTCCGCTGGCCGCCCAACGGGCAGCGCGACAAGAAGAACCAGTGGTGTGATGGGGACGAGGTCGACAACTACATCACTCCGGGGGGATCCAACGACCGAGGTTTCATTGACATCGCCGGGAACGGCTCCTCCGACATCCGGGACGCTATCATCAACAACCACCAGACCCGCCCGGTGGCCATCGGCGACACGGTGGTCGACGACGGCGGCAACCGCGGCACCGAGTCGGACGCCCTCCGCGAAAGGTACAACCAGGATTCCGACACCACCGCCCAAACCTATCAGGAGTATCTGAACAGAATCGAAGATGTGACCTACACCGGACCCAAGGGCAACGGCCGCCGCTTTGTGATCGTTCCCGTCCGCAACGGCAACACCAATCAAGTCGTCACCTTCGGCGGGTTCTTCCTCCACGGCGACGTTTGCATGCAGGGGGGCGACGGCCTCCTGGGCAGCGGCGGCGGCAGCGGCGGCCAGAACTCGTCCACCTGCTGCGGCGAGTACGTGGGACCGGCCCTGGTCGGGGGCCGCCGAGGCGGCGGCGGCGACCTGGGGGCGTACAAAGTGAGGTTGTTCAAATGAGACTACCCCGGCAGACTCTGCGTCCTCGCCGGCGCGGCAACGCCATCGTGGAATTCGCCGTCGCCTTCGGCCTGCTCCTGTCCATCTTTACCGGCGTGTGGCAGTTCGGCTACGCCTTCTACGTCTATAACCTGCTCGAGACCGGCGTCCGCAACGCCGCCCGTTACGCCTCGCTGGTCAACTACGATGGCGGCTCCTGGAACGGCGCCACCTTCAACAGCAAGGTCAAGAACATGGTGGTCTACGGCAAGCCGGATCCCAGCTCCAACGACAAACCCATCGTTCCCGGTCTGGCCATCGCCAATGCCCGGGTCACCATCACCTTCAACGGCAGCGTGCCCGCCCGGATTCAGGTCGACGTCGTCAACTACGAGATCGAAACCTTTTTCAAGAAGTATATGCTCAGCGGCAAGCCCCGCTGCACGTTCGACTACATGGGCCGCTACATCATACCGATCTGAGGATGGATGCCATGACTCGCTTCTTTTCCCCTTCTCCGGACCGAGCTCGGCGCGGCGCTGCTTTTGTGGAAGGCGCCCTGGTCCTGACCATTGTATTGTTCACCCTCATTGGCATTATCGACTTCGGCCAGATCCTGCTCACCCAGCAGGCGCTGGTGGAGCGCGTCCGGGCCGGCGCCCGCTACGCCGTGGTCAACACGTTCGACGAGACCAACATCAAGAACGTAGTCCTCTACAACAGTCCTACCGCCGGTTCCAAGTCCCTTCTCGGCCTCACCACTTCCATGGTGGAGGTAAGCCTCCTCAGCGCCGGCACGCCGGAAGCCCGCATCGAAATCCGCATCGTCAACTACCCTTTCCGCTTCTTCACCCCCCTGGTCAAGGGCCTCTACAGCACCAATAACCGTATCCGGCTCAGCATTCCCGTAGAGGGCCAGGGCGCCACCACCTGACCCCTCGGAAGAATCTCTTAGACCGCGCTGCAGGGCGATGCCTAGGCCCGCGGCGTGCTTCCGCCGCGCCGCCGGAATCCGTCGAGCGGCTGGTCGGTACTTGACCCTACCAGCGTGGCCGAAAGATAGCTTGCGCCTGCGCCTCGAAAGGCCCTATAAGGGTACTAGCGGGTCCTGGTACCCGAGGAGCGTAGCGATGAGAATCCCAAAAACCGGCAGGCGAGGCTTTGTACTGATAGCCGCCGCCCTTACCATCGTCGTGCTGATCGGCATGCTGGGCCTGGCCGTCGATCTCGCCCGCATGTACATCGTCAAGAACGAGCTCCAGGCGTTTGCGGATGCCGCCTCCATCACCGGCGCCACTCAGCTCGATGGCACCTCCGCCGGCCTGGAGCACGCTAAAACGGCGGCCCGGAACTATCCCGGCAAGTGGAACTTCTACAGCACCGCGCCGCAGGGCGTCACCGTCGCCTTCTCCGAGCAGGCCGCCGGACCCTACCTGGAGAATCCGGCCTCGGCGGCCGGCCTGAAATTTGTGCAGGTCGCCGCCCAAGGCCCCGTGACGTTGTACTTCCTGCCCGGCTACTCCACGCTCGCCGCAGCCGCCCCGGTGGAGAAGGGCGGCGTCGCGCTGGGCGTGATGCTCCTTACCATCGGCCGCACCCAGACCCTCCGCGTCCAGGCCATCTCGGGACAGCTTCTGGTCACCAGCTTCGCAAACGGCCTGCTCCCCTACTCCCCCGACGCCCTCAATGTGGCCGACGCCGCGAACTTCGGCTATACCCAGGGCAGCATGTACACCCTGCGCTGGCCTCCCCTGGGCCAGCGCGACAAGAAGAATCAATGGTGCGATGGGGATCAGGCGGCCGGATTCATCACCCCGGGCGCCTCGAATGACCGCGGCTTCATCGACATCGCCGGCCAAGGCTCCTCCGACATCCGCGACGCCATCATCAACAACGCCCAAACCCGGTCCTTGAGCATCGGCGACACCGTGGTCGACCGCGGCGGCAACCGCGGCACCGAGTCCGACGCCCTGCGCGAGCGCTGGGGCCAGGACGCCGATACCACCTCCTGGACCTACTCCGCCTACATCAACAAGATCAACGATCCCAACTACACCGGCGCGCGGGGCAACGGGCGCCGCGTGGTCACCGTCCCGGTGCGCAATGGCGACACCAATGTTGTGCTAGGTTTTGCCGGCTTCTTCGTCCACGAGGATATTTGTGCGAATGGGGGGGACAGTTCCGCCGGGGCGGGCGGCGGGAACGGCCAGGGGAACTCCTCCACCTGTTGCGGCGAGTACATCGGTCCGGTGCTGGTGCCCAGCCACCGAGGCGGCTCCAACACCGTGGGCGCTTACCGCGTCAAGCTGTTCCAGTAAGGCGTCACCCGTGGCCCAGGTACATCAGCCACGCCAGCCCAAACGTCGCCGCCAGGAAGCAGCCGAAGACGTACAGCCCGTAGTACAGGCGCTCCTGATCGGTCTTGCGCGATACCACCCCGAACACGATGGAGGTGAACAGGGCGAAGACGAACGAAGCTTCGAAATGGCTCAGATTCCAATACATCAGTCCTTCTTGCCTACGGCGATTTCGTAGGCGTCGATCAGGGCCAGCACATTGAGCAGTCCGGCGCAGACCAGAAACTTCGTCCCGTAGTCCGCCACCGCCCCGGGCAGCTCCGGCTGGCTGTAGCCCAGCCAGGTAGCCAGAAAATAAGGAGCCCCGCTGGCCAGGTTGCCGATAAACCCGCCGTAGTTCAGGGCCATAGTGAACAGGTCGCCGTCGGTAGGCTCGAACATCTTCCCCCGCATGAGCAACCCGAACACGAACATCCCGATGATCGCCACCAGCAGCAAGGCGCCGCGGTTCCACCGCTTCAGGTAGATGTGACCGGCGCCCGGTACCAGCCAACCCAGCGCCACCGGTCCCAGCCACGCCTGCACGGGAGGACGCGCGTCCCGCTCCGCCCCGGCCTCCGGCGTCTTCGCTTGTGCCATAACCCTCTATTGTAACCCAGCAGCTTTCCATCCGTGCCGCACCAGCATCTCCTGGGCCCGGCTGTCCCCGCTGGCCGCCGCCTGCTCCGCATGACGCCGCGCCGCCGCCATGTCCCCGTCCACCACGTACATCTCGGCCAGCGCCACTTGCGCCGCGGCGAACGCCGCATCCAGGCGCACCGCCTCCAGCAGCAGCCCCAGCGCCTCCTCCCGCCGTCCCTGCGTCCGATAGAACTGGGCCAGGTGGTAGTAAGGCCGCGGATTCCCGGGCTCCGCCTCGGCCCACCGGCGCTGCTCTTCGATTTCGCGGCGGGTCTGGTCGTCCAGGGCCCAGCCGGCCACTTCGCGCCAGAACCCCATCTCTACCAGTCCGTCCTTCGGGTCAGGACGCTGGGCCGCACCTCCAGGCATCCCTTACCGGTAGGCAACAGCTTTCCCGGATTCAGCCGGTTGTCCGGATTGAAGACGCTCTTCAACCGGCCGATCATCTCCAGGCTTGCCGCCGGGAAGAGGAGCGGCATCATTTCGTTCTTTTCCATCCCCACGCCGTGCTCCCCGGTAATCGATCCGCCCACCGAGATGCAATACTCCAGAATATCCGCCCCCGCCCGCTTGGTCCTCTCGTACTCCTCCGGCCGGTGATGGTTGAACAGGATAATGGGATGCATGTTTCCGTCCCCGGCGTGGAAGATATTGCTGATGGTTAAGCGGTGCTTCTCCGACACCCGGTAAATGAACCGCAGCGTGTCGGCGATCCGGGTCCGCGGCACCACCCCGTCCTGCACGTAGTAGGACGGGCTCACCCGCCCCACCGCCCCGAAGGCGTTCTTCCTTCCCTTCCACAACAGGTCCCGCTCCTGCTCGGTCCGCGCCACCCGGACCTCGCGGGCTCCATTCCGTTTGCAAACCTCTTCGATCTCCAGCACCTGCGCTTCCACCGCCTCCCGCAGTCCCTCCAGCTCGATCAGCAGCACGGCGTTGGCGTCCATTGGATAGCCGGCGTGCGTGGCTTCCTCGACCATCCGCAGCATCACCCCGTCCAGCATCTCAACCGCCACGGGAGTAATCTGCCGCGCCGTGATATCGGCCACCGTGGACGCCGCGTCCTCCGGCTCCTCGTAAACCGCCAGGATCGTCTTCACCAGCTCCGGCTTCCGCATCAGCCGCACCACGACCTTGGTGATGAGGGCCATGGTCCCCTCCGACCCCGTGAGCAGCCCCGTCAGGTCTAGCCCGCCGTGGTCGAGCTCTCTGCCGCCGGTCTCGATCAGCGTCCCATCCGGCAGCACTGCCTCCAGACCCAGGACGTGGTTGGTGGTCACGCCGTAGGCGAGCGTGTGCGGTCCCCCCGCGTTCTCCGAGACGTTCCCCCCGATGGTGCACGCCCGCTGGCTGGAGGGATCCGGGGCGTAGAAATACCCTTGACCCTGCACCGCCAGGGTCAAGTCCAGATTCACCACGCCCGGCTCCACCACCGCCCGCTCGTTTTCGAGATCCAGCTCGAGGATCCGGTTCATCCGCGCGAACCCGATCATGATCCCGCCCTCGCGCGCGATCGCCCCGCCGCTCAACCCCGTCCCCGCCCCGCGTCCCACGATGCGCAGGTCGTGCTCCTTCGCCAGCTTGACGATCGAGACCACCTGTCGCGTGTTGGTAGGCAATACCACGCAATCCGGCGCGGCTTTGTCCACGCTCCCGTCATACTCATAGAGCATCAGGTCCTGCGGCGTGTGCAGCACCGCCCGATCCCCTACGATCTTCTTCAGCTTGCTCAATACGTCCGCGCGCAGCATGTACTCGCCACCCCGATGATATACTGAAAGTCCCTCCCATGGAGAAAGTTGTCGTCCTCGATTCCGGCGGTCAGTATTGCCACTTGATTGCTCGGAAAGTTCGCGAACTCGGTGTCTACGCCGAGATCCGGCCCATCAAAACCCCGGCCTCCCGCCTGCGCGCCTACCGCGGCGCCATCATCTCCGGAGGCCCTGCCAGCGTCTTCGAGCCGGCCAGCCCCCAGCCGCACGCGTCGCTTTTTCAGGCCGGCCTCCCGATTCTAGGTATCTGCTATGGCCACCAGCTCCTCGCCCAGCATCTCGGCGGCCGGGTCCAACCGGGCTCCACGCGCGAATTCGGCCACGCCGTCGTTACCCTGCCGTCGCAGCGCTCGCTGTTCGCCGGCCTTAAGGAGCACCAGCAAGTCTGGATGAGCCACGGCGACCAGGTCACCAGGCTCCCGCCCGGGTTCCGCCTTCTCGGAACCACCCGCGACTGCGCTATCGCCGCCATGGGTGATGAGAAGCGCCGGCTCTACGGGATCCAGTTCCACCCCGAGGTCACCCACACCGAGCACGGCCTGGAGATCCTCAAGAACTTCCTGTTCGGCGTCTGCGGCTGCCAGGGCGACTGGCTCCCCGGCGATCGCGTGCGCGACCTGGAAGCCGCGGTACGGCGCAAGGTGGGCGACCGCCGCGTGCTCTTCTTCCTCTCGGGCGGCGTCGACTCCACCGTCGCTTACACCGTGACCGAGCGCGCCCTCGGCGTCGATCGCGTCCACGCCATTTTCGTCGACACCGGTTTCATGCGCGCCGGGGAGACCCGCGAAATCTCCGCCGTCTTCCGCCGGCACCACCTCGGAACGCTCGAAGTCTTCGATGCCCGGAAGCGGTTCTTCGAAGCCCTCCGCGGCGTCACCGACCCCGAGACCAAGCGCCGCATCATCGGCCGCCTCTTCGTCGACGTCCAGGACCACATCCTGACCGGCCGCCGCTACCGTTCCAAGGACTGGATGCTAGGTCAGGGCACCATCTACCCCGACACCATCGAGTCCGGCGGCACCCCGCACGCCGCTCTGATCAAGACCCACCACAACCGCGTGGACCGCATCCAGCAACTGATCACCGAAAAGCGCGTTCTGGAGCCCCTCTCCCAGTTCTATAAGGATGAAGTGCGCCTCCTCGGCCGCGCCCTCGAACTGCCCGCCGCGGTCCTCCGCCGCCACCCCTTCCCCGGCCCCGGCCTCGCCATCCGCTGTCTCTGCTCCGACGCTGCCTATACCCCCGAATCCGACCCAAGTGTCGCCCTGCTCGCCGCCGCCGCCGGCTACCAGTCCTTCCTGCTTCCCGTCCACAGCGTCGGCGTCCAAGGCGACCTGCGCACGTACGCCAAGCTCACCGTCCTGCACGACGCGCCGATCCACCACGAGGTCCTCGAACAGCTCACCACCCAGATCACCAACACCTTCCGCCACACCAACCGCGTCGTCGTAGCCCTGTCCCCCGCCACCCTGAATCCCGCCGGCTGGCGCCTCCGCCGCGCCACCCTGACGCCGGCCCGCATCCGCCTCCTGCGGAAGGCGGACGCGATCGTCACCCGCTTCCTTCACGATGAATATCTCTATGACCTGATCTGGCAGTGTCCGGTCGTCCTCCTGCCGCTCTCCCGAACCGGTGGCGAGACCGTGGTCCTCCGTCCCATCTCCTCGGTCGACGGCATGACCGCCGAGGTGGTCCATATCCCGGTCTCCCAGCTCTCCCGCCTCACCGCCGAGCTGGCCGCGGTCCCGGGGATCGACGCGGTGCTCTACGACATCTCGAATAAGCCTCCGTCCACGATTGAGTGGGAGTAGTTGCGGAATCGATCCGGCGCTGCGGCGTACGAAGAATCCGCTGCCTCCTGGTCGCGGCTCGGTGGAACTGTCCTACATTATAATGAGAAGTTGCATGCGGTATGCGGACGCGGGGGTGAACATCGATGAAGCGGACCGGGCGGTGGCGCGGATTAAGAAACTCGCGCGGCGCACGTTCAACCGCAACGTCATTACCGACATCGGAACGTTCGGGGCCATGTACGCGCTGGACAAGCTGCCGGCGCGGCGTCCGGTGCTGGTCAGCTCGGCCGACGGGGTGGGGACCAAGCTGAAGGTGGCCTTCGTCACCGGCATCCATCACACCGTGGGGCAGGACCTGGTCAACCACTGCGTCAACGACATCGCCGTCCAGGGGGCCACGCCGCTGTTCTTCATGGACTACCTGGCCGTCGGCAAACTGAACGCGAGGGTGGCGGCGGAGATTGTACGGGGGCTGGCTGAGGCCTGCCGCGCGAATGGCTGCGCGCTGATCGGCGGCGAGACGGCGGAGATGCCGGGGTTTTATCCGGCGGGGGAGTACGACCTGGCGGGGTTCATCGTGGGGGTGGCGGATCGGGCCAAGCTCCTCGACGGGCGCAAGATTCGGGAGGGGGACGCCCTGGTAGGTCTTGCTTCGACCGGGCTGCACACCAACGGCTTCTCTCTGGCGCGGAAACTGCTGTTCGAAGTGGCCGGGTACGGGCCGGAAACCTATGTGCCGGAGATCCAAGCCAAGGTGGGCGACGCGTTGCTGCGGGTGCACCGCAGCTATCTGAAGCCGATCCAGAGGCTGCTGCAGAAGGGGCTGCTGCGCGGCGCCGCGCACATCACCGGCGGCGGGATCGCCGACAATACGCCGCGCATGCTGCCGGCGGGCTTGGCGGCGCGGGTAATGCGGGGGTCCTGGCCGCAGCCGCCGCTGTTCGACCTGCTGCGGCGGCTGGGGAAAGTGCCGCAGGACGACATGCTCCGTACCTTCAACATGGGGATCGGGATGATCCTGGCCGTGCCGAAGCGGGCGGTGAAGCGGGCGCTCGCGGAGTTGGAGGCGAGCGGGGAGCAGGCGTACGTGATCGGAGAGGTGGTACGCGGGAAAAGGAAAGTGTTGTGGGCGTGAAGCGGCTGGGCATCCTGCTCTCGGGTCGCGGCTCGAATTTCGAGGCCATCGCCGCCCACGCGGCCGCGGGAAAAATTCCGGCCGAGATCGCTGTAGTCATCAGTAATAATCCTAAGGCCGCGGGTCTCGAAAAGGCCCGTGCGCGGGGCCTGGAGACCGTGTGCATTCCCTCCAAGGGCTTGGAGCGCGAGGACTACGACCGCCTGGTGGTGGCCGAGCTCGCGGCGCGGCAGGTGGACCTGGTATGCCTGGCCGGATTCATGCGGCTGCTGAGCGCCTACTTCGTGCGCCAGTTTCCGAGCCGGATTTTGAACATTCATCCCAGCCTGCTGCCGGCGTTTCCGGGATTGGAGGCGCAGCGGCAAGCGCTGGAGCACGGGGCCAAGATCTCGGGTTGCACGGTGCACTTCGTGGACGAGTTTCTGGATCATGGGCCGATCGTGATTCAGGCCGCCGTCCCGGTGGAGGACGACGACACCGAGGAGACCCTGGCGGCGCGGATTCTGCGGGAGGAACATCGAATCTACAGCGAGGCCATCACGTTGGTGCTGAGCGGGCGCTTTCGGATCGAAGGAAGGCGAGTGCTTCGGACGTGACCCTGGACCAGCAACTCGCGTATCTGAAGAAGGGCATGGCGGAGCTGATCCGCGAGGAGGAGCTGAAGGAGCGGCTTGCCGCCGGACGGCCCTTGCGGGTGAAGGTCGGCTTCGACCCGACGGCCCCCGATCTCCACCTCGGCCACACCGTGGTGATCCGCAAGCTGAAGCACTTTCAGGAGCTGGGTCACACGGTGATCTTCCTCATCGGGAGTTTTACGGGCCGGATCGGCGATCCGACCGGGCGCAACGTGACGCGCCCGCCGATGAGCCCGGAAGACATCGGCCGCAACGCCGAGACCTACAAGGCCCAGGTATTCAAGATTCTCGATCCGGATAAGACCGAGGTCCGGTTCAACGGCGAGTGGCTCGACGCCATGAAGTTCGACGACGTGGTGCGGCTGTGCTCGAAGTACACGGTGGCGCGCCTGCTCGAGCGCGACGATTTCTCGAAGCGCTACAAGGCCGGGGAGCCGCTCTCGGTGCACGAGCTGCTCTACCCGCTGGCCCAGGCCTACGACTCGGTGGCGCTGCGGTGCGACGTGGAGATGGGAGGGACGGACCAGAAGTTCAACCTGCTGGTGGGCCGGGAGATCCAGAAGGACTTCGGCCAGCCGCCGCAGATCGTCGCCACCATGCCGGTGCTGGAGGGGCTGGACGGCGTGCAGAAGATGTCCAAGTCCCTCGGGAACTACATCGGGATCACGGAGCCGCCGGCGGTGATGTACCGCAAGGTGATGTCGGTGTCGGACGAGCTGATGTGGCGGTATTACGAGTTGTTAACCGGCCTGAGCCCGACCGAAATCGGCGAGAAAGCGAAGCAGAACCGTCCGATGGAGTCGAAGAAGGAGCTGGCCCGGCGCATCGTCGCCGATTTTCACTCCGCCGAGGCCGCCGGGAGCGCGGAGGAGGAGTTTGCACGTGTCGTGCAGCAGGGCGAGGCGCCGGCCCAGATCCCCACGGTGGAAGTGACCGGGCCGGTGGTGCATCTGGAGAAGC
Source organism: Terriglobia bacterium (assembly GCA_041477815.1). Classification (GTDB taxonomy): domain Bacteria; phylum Acidobacteriota; class Terriglobia; order Bryobacterales; family JACQDG01; genus JBGOUV01. The sequence goes on from JBGOUV010000005.1 coordinate 16,006, forward strand.
TGCTGGCGCAGACGGGCCTCGCGGAGTCGGTGTCGGACGCGCGGCGGAAGCGCGAAGCGGGGGCGGTGTACGTCGACGGGGCGCGGCACAAGGAGCCGCGGCTGCCGCTGCCGGGGGAGAGCGGCGAGCTGCTGATCCAGGTGGGGAAGAACTGGCGCCGGTTGAAGTGGTAGCGAGGCGGAGCTGCCTGCGGGGCCTGCGAGGTACCGGGGCACCGGGGTTGCTTTTAACGCCCCGAGCTTGCTATAAACGAGTTGAGGTGGCTTTGAATGTCGCAAACAAGACATACAAGACCATTGGGCCGGTCTGGTAGCGCAAAGAAAGCAACGAAAGTTTTCCGGCTTGACACGGGAAGCGGCAAGCCGAAGCACGATCGTCGGGTTCGGCGGCTCACAGGCTGGAAGGCCGACCTGGAGCGGAGTCTGATTGCCGAGGGCTACAGTCCGACTAGAGCACGAGAATTGGTCGAACTTGCCGCGGCGCAGTGAATGTCTTTGCCTCTTCATGCAATAGGCCGCGAGTTCCGTTTCTATCTCGACTTCCTTTGCCAGTACAACCTCCTTCCAGCGCGGTCCAGGCGGCAGATGGAGGAGCGGCGTTTTCAGACCGCATTCGCGAAGAACATCCTTCGGAGGAAGCGCCCACGAGTGGGCGGCCACGAATTCTCTATGGTGACGTTTCGGTCCCTGGTGGGAACAGACGTCCGGGGGGTTATCGTGGTCGATCGAACCTTGAAGCCAAAAGACGGGCTGACCGCTTTCCTAGGCCACCGCTTCACGGAGAGAGTTACACGTAACCTGCGTCACAACCTCCAGCTAGTTCTTAAACTGTGCGGCATCTCGCTCTTGTATTCGGATACGGATGTCCCGAATGGATCGGTCTTTGGGGTGATTCTGAGGCGCATCAAAGAAGCCAGCTTTTGCATCTTTGATGACAGGGAGACAGAAGTGCGGCCGAATGTCCTAATAGAATTGGGCGCCGCCGTTGCTTTAGAGCGACCTTACTTCTATTTTCAATTCGCACCGAAGCGAACTGTCAGGATCGGCAGACGTAAGGAAAGGATTCAGGCGCCGAGTGATCTGGGAGGAATGCTCTGCCTGCCTTACTCGACGTACGAGGATCTCTTGCGGGAATTTGCGGTGCGGCTGCCCCGGTTCTTGCTGGATCGGAAGCTGGCTCAATCCAGACGTGCCTGATGTCCGCACCAACGTCATAATGGCCTCCCGGGCGATCCGGGCGCAGCGGCTGCGGGCGTTCCTCACCGTGCTGGGGATCACCATGGGGGTGGCCACGCTGATGGCCGTCATTACCATGGTTCAGGGAGCCAATACCTACGTGGAGCAGAAGATCGCCAACCTGGGGACCAACGTATTCCAGGTGTCGAAGATCCCGTTCGCCACCACCAGCTTCGACCAGTTGATCAAGGCGCGGCGGAACCGGGATCTCACTTTGGAAGACCTGGCGGCGGTGCGGGAGGCCTGCACGCTGTGCGAGGCGGTGGGGGCCGACGCCGGCACGGTGACCCGCGTCCGCTATCGCGACACGGAGCTGCGCGATCAGAGCCTGATCGGCCACACCGCCAACATGAGCTTCATCGGGACCCGAACCGTGGAGCTGGGGCGGTACTTCTCGGAGCTCGAGGAGCAGCACGGCGCGCGGGTATGCCTGATCGGCGAGGCGGTGCGTACGAAGGTGTTTGGGGGAACCAACCCGCTGGGGCGGGCGCTGCGGGTGGGTAAAGAGGAGATGACCGTGATCGGGGCCTTCCAGCGCATCGGGTCGGTGCTGGGACAGGAGCAGGACAACTTCGTGGTGATCCCGCTGGCGCTGTTTCTGCGGGAACTGGGAGCGCGGCGCAGCCTGACCCTGTCCGCCAAGGCCTCCGGCGGCGAGCAGGTCTTCCAGCGCGCGCAGGACCAAGTGCGGCTGGAGATGCGCGCGCGCCGCCACATCACCGGAAGCAAGCCGGAGGACTTCTTCATCGGCACGGCCGAAAGCTACCTGAACCTGTGGCAGCAGATCAGCTCGTCGTTTTTCGCCGTCTTCCTGATGCTGTCGTCGATCTCGGCGGTGGTGGGCGGGATTGTTATCATGAATATTATGCTGGTAAGCGTGACGGAGCGGACCAAGGAGATCGGGATCCGGCGGGCCTGCGGGGCGCGGCAGGCGGACATCCTGCGCCAGTTCCTGACCGAGAGCATCCTGCTGTGCCTGGCCGGCGGGTTCACCGGCGTGTTGCTGGGATTCCTGGCCGCGCTGGCGGTGCGGACCCTGGCCGATTTCCCGGCCGACGTGAAACTGTGGGTGGCGGCGGTAGGAGTGGTGCTGTCGTCGGTGATCGGACTGTTCTTCGGAATCTATCCGGCGGTGAAGGCGGCGCAACTGGATCCGGTGGTGGCGTTGAGAGCGGAATGACGCGGGCGGAGTTGGTGGAGAGTCTTTGGATCGCTCTGGACGGGATACGGGGCCGGAAGATGCGGTCGTTTCTCACCGTGACCGGGGTGGTGATCGGGGTCACGTCGGTGATCGCGGTGGCGGCCATCATCGAGGGGTTGAACCGGAATATCATGCAGCGGGTGCAGGCCCTGGGGTCGAAGACGTTCTTCATCACGCGGATCCCCTTGGCGCGTTTCGGGCGGATGCCGGAGCATATCCGCCTGCGCAAACACTTCACCTTCGACGACGCCCGGGTGGTGCGGGAGTCGTGTCCGACCGTGGAGTACGCCACGGCGTTCGCCACCCGGGCGCTGTTTTTCGGAGATCCCAACGACATCCGGTACGGCAGTGAGAAGGTCGATAACACCATCCTGCGCGGCGTGGACCAAAACTACGCCGCGGCCATTCCCATCTTTGAGGTGAGCCAGGGGCGGTTTATCTCGGGGTACGACATGGAGCACACGCGGTACGTGGCGGTGATCGGACAGGGCATCGCCAATACACTGTTCCCGAACTCGGATCCGGTGGGCCGGACGGTGCGGCTGAACGGTCTGCCGTTCGAGGTCCTGGGTGTATTCGAGAAAGACTCGGGCATGTTCGGCGGGCCGGGCGTGGACATGTTCGTCTGCATCCCGTACTCGACGTTCCACAAGCTGTACCCGGAGCTGAAAGAGCACTTCATCGCCATCGCCGTGCGGGATCCGCGAGATCTCAATAAGGCAGAGGACGAGGTGGTCACCGCGCTGCGGCGGCAGCGGCGGGTGGCGCACTCGGCGGAGAATGACTTCGAAGTGACCCTGCCCGATTTTCTGTCGAATCTGTGGAACCAGTTGACCGGGGCGATGGTGATACTCACGGGCGTGATCAGCTCGATTGCGCTGCTGGTGGGGGGGATCGGGGTGATGAACATCATGCTGGTGTCGGTGACCGAGCGCACGGCGGAGATCGGGATCCGCAAGGCGGTGGGGGCGAAGAAGAGCGATATCCGGGCGCAGTTCCTGATCGAGGCGGTGACGCTGACCAGCGCCGGGGGCGTGATCGGGATTCTGGTCGGCGCCGGAATTAGCTGGGTGGTGCGGACGCTGGTCCCGGCGCTCCCGACCTACGTGTCGCCGTTCTGGGTAGCCATGGGGATCCTGATGGCGGCGGGGGTGGGGTTGTTCTTCGGGTACTATCCGGCGCGGCGGGCGGCCAACCTGGATCCGATTGTTTGTTTGCGATATGAATGACTTTAGAGGATGAGGCTCGCTTCGACTCGGACCAAGTTGATGGGCTTGGTCGGGTCTTTGGGCCGCAGCCTCCTGTCGGTACTGACACCGCCTTTCACAGTTTCTTTACACGCGCGCGGTGCCGGTGTGGTATCTAGGAAATTGTCTCGGTTTCGTCAATCCCTCATTTTCTTATTGCTAACGTTGGCGGCGCCGCTGGCGGCCCAGCAGCGGGTGCAGGCTGTTCGCATCGACACGCCGCCGGTGCTGGACGGGCTGGTCACGGAGCCCTTCTGGAACCAGATCGAGCCGGCCACCGGGTTCATCCAGCAGGAGCCGGACTCGGGGATCCCGGCGACCGAGCAGACCGAGGTGCGGGTGGCGTTCGACGACAACAACCTGTACCTGGGAATCATCTGCCTCGACTCGCAGCCCGGCAACATCGTGGTGACCCAGAACCGGCGCGACGCTACTCTCACTGATACCGACTCGATCGTCGTCCTGCTGGACACGTTTAACGACGATCAGAACGCGTTTCTGTTTGGGACCAGCCCGACCGGGATCGAGTACGACGGACAGGTATCGAAGGCGGGCCAGGGACGGGGCGGGGTGGGGAGTCCGGCTCGGGCGGGAGGGCAGGGCGGGACCGGCGGCGGGTCGCAACGCGGCGGCGCTTCGGCATTCAATCTGAACTGGGATGGGGTGTGGAAGGTGCGGTCGCAGATCACCCCGCGGGGTTGGGAAGCCGAAATGGTCATCCCGTTCAAGACGCTGCGCTACATGCCCGGGCCGGAGCGCGTATGGGGATTCAACATCACGCGGAACCTGCGGCGGCGCAACGAGCAGTCCTTCTGGACCCCGGTTCCGCGGCCCTACACCATCAACCAGGTGGAGATGGCCGGGGACCTGGTGGGGCTGGACTTGAAGACGCACCGCAACCTGAAGCTGCTGCCCTTCGCCGTGGGAGGGTTCAAGCAGGACTACACGCGCGCCCAGGACCAGTCCAAGCCGGTGCACGACGTGGGTCTCGACCTGAAATACAGCCTCTCGCCCTCGGTGACCCTCGACGCCACGTTCAACACCGACTTCGCCCAGGTGGAGGTGGACGAAGAGCAGATCAACCTCACCCGGTTCGATCTGTTTTTCCCCGAGAAGAGGCCGTTCTTTCTGGAGAACTCCGGCACCTTCGAGTTCGGCACGGCGCGCGAGGTGGAAATTTTCTTTTCGCGGAAGATTGGGATTGACGAGTCCGGGGAGCAAGTGCCAATCGACGCCGGGGTGCGGCTGAGCGGGAAGGTGGGCAAGTTCGACGTCGGCGTCCTGAACATGCACACCCGGAAGGTGAGCGAGGTTACGCCGTCCAACAACTTCAGCGTGGTGCGCGTCAGCCGGGAGTTCGCCAACCGCGGGAGCGTGGGGGTGATCGGGGTGAGCCGCCAGTCAACCAGCCATTTCGACGGCGAGCGGCCGTGGAACCGGACGTTCGGAGCGGACCTGAACCTGGGGATCGGCAAGTACGGCAACTGGTTTAGCTACTTCGCCAAGAGCCAGTCGCCCGGGTTAAACGGCGGCGACCAGGCGGGGGCGTCGGATTTCGAGTATGACGACCTGCACCATCGGATCGATTTGTCTTACACCGAGGTGGGGCGGAATTTCAACCCCGAAGTCGGGTTCGTGCGGCGGGTGGGATACCGCAAGCCCACTTTCGGCTACCGCTACACGCACTACCCGGAGGGCCGCTGGCTGCGGAGCATCTTCCCCCACTTCCAATGGAACAGTTGGTACACCATCGAGAGCACCGACAAGGAGTCCGGATTTCAACACTACCATCTCGATACGCGGTGGCAGAACGGCTCCAGCCTGGGGGTCGCCTGGAACCGCAACTTCGAGCGGCTGGACAAGCCGTTCGAGGTGTTCCCGGGAGTGAGCATCCGGCCGGGACGATATGGGTATAGCGAGATGGTGGTGAACTACGGCACCGATCCGACCGCGCGCTTCTTTGCCCTGGGCAATGCGTCGGTGGGGAACTTCTACCGAGGCACGATCCGCACCATCAACTTCAACGGCGGCTACCGGCGGGGCCAGAACCTGACCTGGTCGGGAGGCTACATCCGCAACTTCATCCACGTGCCGGAGGGAGTGTTTACCACGGACCTGGTAGCCTTCCGGTTCAACTGGTCGTTCACGCCGAAAAGCTTCGTACAGGCGTTCACGCAGTACAACAGCCTGACCGGGCAGGTGGGGACCAATGTGCGGCTGGCGATCCTGTCGACGTCGAGCACGGGGTTCTTCCTGGTCTACAACACGCGCGTGGCGACGGTGGACTACTTCGACCCGCACGAGCACGAGCGGCGGACCATGAGCCGGGCCCTGTTCCTGAAGTTCAACTACCTGTTTGATTTCTAACGCCGCTTGACCGCATCCCGTAAATATGGGAACCTAGCGGTATGAAGACCACTTTGGAGATTCCGGATGCGGTATTCCGGCAGGCCAAGGTTCGGGCGGCGGAGCGAGGAATTCCGCTGCGGCAGTTCGTGACCGAGGCGGTGGCGGACAAGCTCCAGGCCGATGTGGCGATGCGAAGCAAGCCGTGGATGAAAGGGTTTGGCGGTTTGCGGCATCTGCGGAAGGAGACCGCGCGCATCAACAAGTTAATCGAAGAGGAATTCGAGAAGATCGAGCCGGAGACTGAGGAGTGATCCTCGACACGAACGCCTTGTCGGCATTCGTCGACGGACAGACTGGGGTATTGGACCAAATGGACCGCGCACCCATGGTGTCGATTCCAGTGATCGTCTTGGGCGAGTATCGATACGGCATTGCACGATCGCGGTTGCAGACCGAGTATGAGCGATGGCTGGAGGCGAATTTGCCGGCCTACCGGGTGCTGGACGTGACCGCGGAGACGGCGGCCAAATACGCGGAGGTTCGGCTAGAACTGAAGCAGGCGGGGACGCCCTTACCGGTGAACGACACCTGGATCGCGGCGCTATGCCGGCAGCACCGCTTGCCGATTCTCAGCCGGGACCAGCACTTCGATTTGGTGAAAGGCGTTCAGCGGCTGGCTTGGTAATCCATTACGGCTTCCGCCGCGACGAGTATTTGGACAGGGTCGCCGCCAGCTTCTTCACCACCTCCGGCGTCGGCTCATTCTCCCGGAGGATCTGCTTCGGGGTGACCGCCCTGCCGTAGATGACGTGGTTGTCGTCGGAGTCCTGGCGCAGGGTGGCGCCGGCCAGCGAGACGCCGGCGAACAGGCCGCGGGAACGGGACCAGGACAGAATCTCGGCGTACATCTGGACGTCGGTTTGAGCTTCGGCGGAGCGGCCGACCGGGCCGGCGGCGGCGGTGGCGTCGGCGCCGAGGGTGAAGCGGCTCTGCAGCAGCAGCTTGTCGGCGCCGCGCTGGTTGGTGACCAGGAAGACCAGGTCGATCGAAGAGCCGCCGGCCTGGAAACCGACGCTGCCGCCCTCCACGCGAATTGTAGAAGGTCCGGACCAGCCCTCGCCGCTGGCAGGCCGGCAGGTAATCACGCCCTTGCCGTACTTGGCCCCGAAGATCAAGGCGCCTTTTTTCATGGAGGGGACGATGCCGACGCACTCGGCGCGGTCGAGCAGCTCCTGGGGAATCGTCCGGTCCTTGATGCCCATTACTTCGTCGAAGGCCTGGGCGGCGTCGAGGACGCGGCGGATGGCCTTGGGGTGGTCGGCCGCCGGCAGCGCCATAGTCATCAGAACAGTATACAGGAGTAGTCTCATGTTTTTCCCAAGAAGCGCAGGCGCACGGTGAGGGCGCGGTGCTGGCCGCCCGTGAACGTCAGAAATCCGGGCGAGTCAATGTTATTGTTTACCACATTAGCGTTGGCGTGATCGGTAATGTTGTTGAAGCCCGCGCGCCAGGCCCACTCGTGGTGAAAAAAGGTGAAGCGGCGCTCCAGGTGCAGGTTGAGGCTGAAGTAGGCGGGGAAGCGGCGGGAGTTGGGGAGGCCGACCAGCCGGGCCTCCTCGTTGACCACGCGGAAAGGGAAGCCGCTGCGGGTGTCGAGCCAGTAGGCGAGGGTGAGCTTCTGGAGGAGCTCGAGGCGGCGGGGAAAGGGAAGCGGCGCCCAGCCCCAGGTCTGGAAGCGGTGCGGAGTGTCCCAACGCACGGGGCCGCCGCCTTGCGGGGCGAAGATGGGATCCTCCAGGCTGAAGTCGAGGACGGCGTCGGAGCGGGCCGAGGAGCGGGTGTAGCCGGCCATCCACTCGTAGCGGCTGCGGAAGGTGCGGCGGACGGTCAGGTCGACGGCGTCGTAGTGGTCGTTGCGCGCGTTGAACAACCCGTAGGCGTTCTCGCGGCGGATTGTCTCCAGCGGCATATAGGTGAAGCCCTTGCGGCCGCGGCGGTTGAGGTAGTTGACGCGGCCATAGAAGCCGGCGCCGAGGGAGCGCTCCAGGCTCAGGCTGAAATTCCGGTACCGGGGGGCGCGGAGGCGGGATTCGTCGATAACGAAGTAGGTCTCCAGCGGTCCGGCGGTGAGGCGGCCATCGCGGCCGAAAAACAACGACACGGCCCGCTGGTCGAGGTGCTGGCTGAGGGTGCTCAGGTTGAGGGCGTCGTGGAAAATGCCGACACCGGCGGAGAGCTTGGCGCCGCGGGCCCAGGCGGGGGCCCAGGCCACAGCCAGGCGCGGCGAGACCAGAGGTTCGCGCACCAACTGATCCCAGTCGGCGCGCAGACCGGCCTCCACCACCAGGCCGGCGCGGGGGGTCCAGTTGTCTTGTAAGTATAAGGAAGACTCGAGGTTCCTGCGGTCCAGGCGGCTGGGACCGCTGAAGGACACGGCGCGGGCTAGGGTCTTATCTTCACGGCGAATCTGATACTCATGGCGCTCGATGAACTGGGTGAAGCCGGAGTGGGTGAGGTCGGCGCCGCCGCGTACCTGGTGGCGCCCGGCCCGCTCGAAGGCCGGCAGATAGAGGTTGGCCAGCCACTGCTCGCGGCGGTGCTGCACCCGGGAGTCGACGAAGAAATTGCCGCTGTGGCCCTCGGGAGAAAAGATAAACGTCTCCTGGCCCTGCGGGATCTCGCGCCGGAAGCCCCGGCTCATGGCGAAACCCAAGTCCACCAGGCCGCCCGAGCCGAAGAAGTACTGATGCTTGGCAGCGTAGAGATAGAGGCGGTGGCGGCGATCGACGGTGGTCTCGAAGGGATTGTAGAAGTCGAGGCCATTGCGCGGGGCGTTGTAGTAGTTCAGCAGGAAGCTGCCGGTCAAGATGTGGCGGGGACTGAGGTTCACCTGCGCCCGGATCACGTCGCCCACGCGCCAGCTCGAGGTGCGGTCCTGTCCGCGGGGCAGCTCCTGGATGACGTTGACGTCGTAAAAGGTATCGAAGCCGTTGTAGAACCACGCCCGGCCGCGGCGAATCGGACCTGAAACGGTGGCGCGCGGCGTCCACTTCGAGAGGAACAGTCCCTTGGAAGTATCGACGCCGGGGACGAAGTTGGTGGCGGAGAAGCGGTAACGGTCGTCGCCCATGCCGGTCTGGAGGTCGATGGAGCCGGCTGAGCCTTTGCCGGTGTCGGCGGAGTAGCGGCCGCTCTGGAGATCGAGCGAGCGGACGGCGTCGATGGAGAGGCGGGCATCCAGGCGGCCGGTGACGGGGTCGGTGATGTTGAAGCCGTCCAGGGACCAGTAATTCTGATCGGCGCCGCCGCCGTGAATGTGGAGGTCGCCGCGCTCGTCCTGGACCACGCCCTGGAACATGGGGAGAGCGTTGCGAAGGTCGTGGGCGGCGGGAAACGGAACCTCCAGGACCTCGATGCCGGTGAGGGCCTGCTGGGCGGCGGGCTGCTCCGGGTCGATGGCGGGGGGTGAATAGACCACGTCGACCTGCTCGACGAACTCGCGCAGGTGGTTCAGGACAAGGGTGACGTCATTGTCGCCCGCGGTCAGGTGGGCGGACTGGTTGCGGAGGGCGAAGAAGCCTTCGTGGTCGGCGGAGAAGCGGTAGTCGCCGGGCTCGGGGAGACGGAGGACGAAGCGGCCGGTACGGTTGGAGAAGAGGGGGGGAAGGGCGCCGGCGGTTACGCGGGCGGCGGGGACGGCGACGCCGTTCTCGTCGACTACGCGGCCTCGGACGACGACTTCGGCGGCGGCGGGGAGGGTGAGGAGGAGGAGGAGGCCAAGAGTGGGGCAGGCCCCTGGCCGGCGCTGGGCCCCCGGGCCCGGCCGACAGAAAAAGGGAAAGCCGGCCAGGGGGCCGGCTGCGGCCCAGGGGGGCGGCCCCACATGAGATGGCTCGCGGAAGGTCACCTTATGATGCCGTTCAGGCGCACCTGCAGGACTTGGGCGGCGGGGGGATCGGGCGTCACCACCAGCACGGTGTCGTCGCCGGCTATGGTGCCCACCACCTCGGGCCAAGGAGCGCGGTCGAGGGCTACGGCCAGGGTGTTGGCGTTGCCCGGGTCGGTCTTCAAAACGAGGAGATTCTGAGCCCGGCGGACGTCGCGGAGAAAATCCTCCACGGCGCGGCGGGCGGGCTCCTCGTCGGTCGCCGGGCGCTCTTCCAGCACCTCGATCTCGCGGTAGCCGTCACCAGTCTTAACAATGCCCAGCTCGCGGATGTCGCGGGACAGGGTCACCTGGGTGGCCGGGATGCCGAGCTGTTGCAGCGCTTCGGCCAGCTCCTCCTGGGTATGGACAGGACGGGCGCGGATGATGTTGCGGATCTGGCCCTGGCGAAACGCCTTGTTCATACGGCACGGGAGCGGAGTTCGTCGAGGCGGCGGCGGGCGGCGGCGAGGGCTTCCTCGACGCGGGCGGGAGCGGTGCCGCCCTCGACGGTATGGTTTTCAACGGCGCGACGGGCCGGGAGCAACGCCGCCATGGACGCCTCGAGCTCGGGGGCGAAGGCGGCCAACTCGGCGCCGGTCCAGTCGGCGGGCCGGCGGCCGGTGCGGGTGCTTTCGAGCACCAGGCGTCCCACGATCTGGTGGGCCTGGTGGAAGGGGACGCCTCGGCGGGCCAGCGCGTCGGCCAGCTCGGTGGCGGAGGCCCAGCTTTCCTCGGCGGCGGCTTCGGCGCGGGCGGCGTTGAGACGGGCGCCCGCGACCACGGCCGCGGCCATCTCCAGCGAGCCTTCGAGCTGGTCGGCGGCCTCGAACACCGCCTCCTTGTCCTCCTGTAAGTCTCGGTTATAGGTGAGGGGCAGTCCTTTGACGGTCATCATCAGGGCGTGCAGGCCTCCCACCACGCGGCCCGTCTTGCCCCGGATCAGCTCGAGCGAGTCGGGGTTCTTCTTCTGCGGCATGATGCTCGAGCCGGACGTGACCTCGTCGGCCAGCTCGAGGAAGCCGAATTCCTCCGAGGAGTAGAGGATCCAGTCTTCGGCCAGACGGCTGAGGTGCAGCATGGCCACGCTGGCGGCGTAGAGGAAATCCAGGGCGAAGTCGCGGTCCCCGGCGGTGTCCATGGAATTTGTCGTGACGCCGGAGAACCCGAGTTCCTGGGCGAGGCGGCGGCGGTCGATGGGGAAACCGCTGCCGGCCAGAGCTCCGGAGCCGAGCGGGAGCAGGTCGGCGGCGCGGTAGGCGTGGTCGAAGCGGTCGAGGTCGCGCGAGAACATTTCGAACCAGGCGAGCAGGTAGTGGCCCCACAGCACCGGCTGGGCGCGGCGCAGATGGGTGTAGCCGGGCAGAACGGCGGCGGTGTCCCGTGACGCCTGCTCAATGAGGGCCTCCAGAAGGCCGCCCAGACGACTGCGGATCTGGACGATCTCGGCGCGAATCCACAGGCGGAAGTCCAGCGACACCTGGTCGTTGCGGCTGCGGCCGGTGTGGATCTTGTCGGCGGGAGTGCCGACCTTTTCCTTCAGGCGCCGGATGACCTGAGTGTGGACGTCCTCATCCGGGGCCTGGGGGTCGGCGCCCTCGGCGGCGATCTGGTCGAGCGCCACCACGAGTTGCTCCCGCTCGCCGGCGGTGAGGACGCCGATGCGCTGCAACTCGCGCGCGTAGGCTTGGGAGCCGCGGATATCCGCGTCGAACAGGCGGTAGTCGTAATGCAGGGAGCCGGAGAAGCGCTCAAAGACCTCGGAGGGCGGCTTCTCGAAGCGTCCGCCCCAGAGTTTCATTTCCGCCCCTGCATCACCGCTGCCCGAACCTTGATAGGCAGGCCGATGAGGTTGATGAAGCCGAAAGCGTCCTTCTGGTCGTAGCTCGCCCCCATGGTGAAGCTGGCGATGTCGAGCGAGTAAAGGGAGTAGGGCGACTTACGGGACAAAACCTCGACCGTCCCCTTCCACAGCCGCAGCGTCACCTCGCCGGTCACGGTCTCCTGGGTCTTGTCGACGAAGGCGTCGAGGGCCTCGCGCAGGGGGGTGAACCAGAAACCGTTGTAGACGATCTCGGCGTAGTCGAGAGCGAGGCGCTGCTTGTAGTGGAGGGTGTTGCGATCGAGGGTGAGGGCCTCCAGTTCGCGGTGGGCGAACAGGATCTGGGCGCCGCCCGGGGTCTCGTAGCACCCGCGCGACTTCATCCCGACGAAGCGGTTCTCCACCAGGTCGATACGGCCGATGCCGTGCTCGGCGCCCAGTTTGTTGAGGCTCTCCACAATCTCGACGCCGGAAAGACGGCGTCCGTCGACCGAGACGGGGGTCCCGCGCTCGAAGCCGATGGTAACCTGGGCCGGCGTGTCGGGGGCCTGCCAGGGATGGCGGGTGAGGACCCAGACGTCGTCGGGCGCGGAGTTGGCGGGGTCTTCGAGAGCGCCGCCTTCGTGGGAGATGTGCCAGATGTTGCGGTCGCGGCTGTAAATCTTGGCGGCGCTCGCCTGGACGGGGATCTGGTGTTTGGCGGCGTACTCGATAGCCGCCTCGCGCGAGAGGATGTCCCATTCCCGCCAGGGGGCGATGACGGCAAGCTGCGGGGCCAGGGCCTTGTAGGTCAGCTCGAACCGCACCTGGTCGTTGCCCTTGCCGGTGCAGCCGTGCGAGAGGGCGTCGCAGCCGGTGCGCAGAGCCACCTCGGCCTGACGCTTGGCCAACAAGGGGCGGGCGATGGAGGTGCCGAGCAGGTACTTGTGCTCGTAGACGGCCCCGGCCCGGACCATGCGCCAGAGATACTCGGTGACGAACTCCTCCCGCATGTCCTCCACGTAGACCTCGGAGGCGCCGCTGTTCTTGGCCTTTTCGACGATGCCTTCCAGCTCGTCGGCGCCCTGACCAATGTCCCCGCAGACCGCGACGACCTCGCAGCCGTAGTTTTCGCGGAGCCAGGGGATGATGATGGAGGTGTCGAGCCCGCCGGAGTAGGCGAGGGCCACTTTTTTGGGTTTCGTCATGAAACTCCCAGGATAGCACCAGGGACTGGTGCTACAGGAGCATCATCAGGAGCAGGGCCTTTTGCGCATGCAGCCGATTCTCGGCCTGATCAAAAACGATCGAGGCCGGCGACTCCATCACCGCGTCGGTAACCTCTTCGCCACGATGGGCGGGCAGGCAGTGCATGAAGACCGCGTCGGGGCGGGCTGCCCCCAGGATCTGCTCGGTGACCTGATAGGGGGCGAACACCTGGCGGCGCTGCCCGGCCTCATGCTCCTGTCCCATGCTGGCCCAGACGTCGGTGTAGACAGCATGAGCGCCTTCGACCGCTTCGACGGGGTCGGAGTAGAGACCGATCGAGGCGCCGGTCGCAGCCGCCAGTTCTCGCGCCGTAGACACGATGGAGGCGTCCGGCTGGTAATCGGCCGGCGTGCAGACCGTCATATCGACACCCAGCCGCGCCGCGCACAGCAGCAGCGAGTGGGATACGTTGTTGCCGTCGCCGACAAAGGCCAGCTTGAGCCCCTGGAGGGCTCCAAAGCGCTCCCGCAAGGTGAAGAAATCGGCCAACGCCTGGCAGGGGTGGTAGCAGTCGCTAAGGGCGTTGATGACCGGAACCGCCGACCAGCGGGCCAGCTCCTCAATCGTGGTCTGCTGGTGGACGCGGGCGACGATCCCATGGACCCAGCGCTCCAGGTTGCGCGCCACGTCCTGGATCGGCTCGCGGTCGCCGATCCGCTGGCCGTTGTACTCGGTGAACACACTGTCCCCGCCCAACTGCTTGATCGCCAGCTCGAAAGTCATCCGGGTCCGGAGCGAGGGCTTCTCGAACAGCAGCGCCAGGTAGCGTCCGGCCAGCTTGTGAGCGAACCGGCGCGGAGTCCGCTTCACCTGAGCGGTCTGGTCGAGCAGGGAGGTCAATTCGCCGGTAGTCAGGTCCAGGTCGGTCCGGAGGTGCCGGGGCGGAGCCTTGGCGACAGACGGAGAGACGGCACTGGTTGAATGAATATTCACCACTTTGAATAATTACACAGGATGGAGGCGGAGTCAAGTGACATCTCTGGAGGCGTATGGCATAATAGGCTATAAGAGGTCATATTCTATGCGGCATGTCACAAAAGTGTCGGCTGGGGGGCGGGTAGTGATCCCGGCGGAGTTTCGGAAGGCGTTGGGAATCAAGACGGGGGACGAAGTATGGGTGGAGATGGAAGATGGGGCCCTGAAGCTAATGACCACGGAAGCAGCACGGAAGTGGGCCCAGGACGTGGTTTGCCGGCTGGTTCCCCCGGGGGTTTCGCTGGCCGACGAGCTAATTCGCGAGCGCCGGGAGGAAGCTGCCCGTGAATAAATTAGTCTTGGATGCCTCCGCCCTTCTGGCTTTCCTGCATCGGGAACCGGGGGCTGAGGTGGTCGCGGAAGCGCTGGACCGGGCGGTTATCAGCGCCGTCAACCTCGCGGAAGTCGCCACCAAACTCGCCGAGCGGGGAGCCTCCCTTAGCCACATTCGGCGCTTGGTCAGCGCTTTGAAGGTCGGGGTAATCGACTTCGACAGCGTCCTTTCCTGCCGGGTTGCTGCCTTGCGAGCATCCACCAAAGAGGCGGGCCTTTCCTTAGGGGACCGCGCCTGTCTGGCCACTGCCCAGTCATTGGGAGCCGCGGCGTTGACCACCGATCGAAGCTGGACGCGCGTGAGCATAGGCGTGGAGATTCAGGTCCTCCGATGAGCCCGCTACTGTTGCTGGCGTTTCCCGGGTTGTGGCTGTACAACGCCCACAACTGCTATCCGGAGAATGGTCAGTACGCCGACCGGCTGGAGCGGGCCCGGCGGGCCGGGCTGCGGGCGGTGGAGATCGACGTCACGTGGTCCGACGAGCGGCGGCGGACCGTCATCAGCCATCAGAAGACGCCGACGGGCGGCGAGCCGACGCTGGAAGAATACTTCTGGAAGCCGGTGGAGCCCGAGTTGCGGCGGCTGCCGCGGGGCCGGCCGGGGTGGCTCCTGATGATCGACTTCAAGATCGACCATCCGGCGGTAATCGAGGAGGTGTATCGGGATCTGGAGGGGCGCCGGCGGCTGCTGACGCGGTTTGGGGACCAGGTGGACTATGGTCCTCTGACGGTGATGCTGACCGGCGACAACGCGGCCATTGCGGCCTTCGAGAAGCGGAACCGGGGAAACGGGTCGTACCTGGCGATGGGTAACCGCGAGCCTGCCGAGCGGCAATATCGGGACAACGTGGCCGCCTACTTCGACGGCGAGGCGACGCCGTTCTACCGGGTGTTCAACTTCGAGTGGGTGCACGTCGAGCCCGACCGCGAGGCGCGGCGGTCGGGTCCCCTGCCCGCAGCGGCGCGGGCGCGCCTGCGGGCGTTGGCCGAGACGGCACACCAGAAGGGGTACTGGCTGCGGACCTGGACGCTGAACGAAGCGACCTTCGGGGGACGCCCGGGGCTGCTCGATCGCTGGCGGGCGGCGCGGGAGGCGGGCGTCGAGATGATTGCTACCGACGAGTACGAACTGGCGGGCTCCCTGCAAGAATGAGGGTGCCGGCAGGCCGACTCGTGATATTCTGCGGTTCATGAAGGAATGGATCTACGCGCAGCGCGACCCCTCGGAACGGCTGGCCCAACTGCACTTTTTCTCGGTGACCAAGAAGGAGCCCGGCGGCGACGTCGAGTTCATCATTACAGTCAAGGAGTACGTGCCGTCGAAGGACGAGTCCATGGCCTTCTTCGCCCAGGCCGACAAGCAGACCAACCAGAAGACCGCGCCCTTTACTCCGACCGGGTGGGGCAGCACCCTGCTCAAGGCCCTGTCGGAGTGCGTCCAGGCTGTGCACAAGTTCCCCTACGAAGGGTAGCTGTCGGACGGGGCTCCCCCTTGTCCAGCACTGACCCGTGCTGTCGGTGGGCCAAAATGTCGAGACTCCCGGGGACGGGCTGGGGGCCCACACCTAGCTCTAACGCTGTGGTGCGTTGGTGTACTGTGGCGCTACTGATCAGCCTTCCAGGACGCGCTCCCGTGTCGGCCTGACCCAGCTTTCCGGATTCTTTAGGCCGCAACCCAATGAATTGGGCGGTGAAGGGTTTGGTTAACAAAGTGCCAGAGCACTAGCTGAGGTCGATGTCCCTCGTGTCTCTACGCGCAGTGTTCCTCGTCTTGATTTGCTCACCCACCAGCTTACCTGCAACACCCCTAGTCGGCGACTACCGGGTGGCGGCGATGGCGGTCGATCCCGCCGGAAACATCTGGCTGACCGGCCGGGACCATTCGGGAACAGTGCCGGTGACTTCGGATGCGATTCAACGCCAGATGATCAGCTCTGTCTGTGGCACCTACAAAGTTTCTATGTTTGGTCCCTATGCTCCGGTTTCCTGCAATGACGCTTTCGTAATGAAGCTGGACCCCAGTGGCACGAAGGTACTTTATGCGACGTACTTGGGCGGGCGGAGCGATGACGGAGCGTTGGCCATCGCCGTCGATCAGTCGGGCAGTGCCTACATCGCGGGCTACACCACCTCCCTGGACTTTCCAGTGTCCGCAGGGGCTTTTCAGACCAAGTACGGTGGGGGGAGCGTCGGCATCCAGCCCGGCATGACATCGCCGGCGGGAGATGTCTTCCTAACCAAGCTGAATGCGGATGGGACGCTGATCTACTCGACCTTCTTGGGCGGCTCGGATGCCGACTGGCCGCGGGCGATCCGGGCGGACAGCGCCGGAAACGTATACGTCGCCGGGTCATCTTGGTCAAGAGACTTCCCGCTGACGCCCGGCGCGTTCAGGACCAGAATCGGCCTGGGGTTCGTCGCCAAACTCAACCCGACGGGGTCCACGCTCATCTATGGGACGCATTTTGACGCCTATATCCTCGCGTATGCTATCGACTCCTCCGGCGCGGCGTACCTCACGGGCTTGGCCGACAGTTCCCTAACGACCACTCCAGGCGCGTTTCAGTCGCAGTTCACCGGCGCGCAAAGCGCCTACGTCAGCAAGGTTGATCCGTCGGGCAAGGGCCTGATTTATTCCACTTATCTGGATGGTGGGGGCCGTTCTATAGCGGTGGATTCACGGGGAGCAGCGTGGGTCGGCGGCAGCGCTCTCGTCAAACTCGCGCCTAACGGAAGTGCAGTCGAGACAACCGCCAGGTTCGCCACCGGAGTGCGCGCCCAAATCTCTATTCCCTTTGTCACTCTCGACGGCCAAGACAACGCGTACGCCATGGGCAACATCTCGTTGGAGCGAAGCCTTGCGCGCGCCGAGTGGCCGGTGAACTTCATTCCCACGTCAAATGCAGGGCTCGCATCGCCTTGCTCAGGCTTGGGTGCGGATTTTCTGATCCAGTTCAATCCAGCCGGCAGGGTTCTCTACGCTTCGTACGCGCGCCGCGCCATCGTGTGGGGCGACCAGTACCAGATTCTACCGGTCCTAAGCGGGCCGGGGCGTCTGGTTCTGAACTCGCGATCCAGAGGCGTTGAGATCTCGACGCTGGATCTCGGCACGACTCCCGCTCGCAACTTCGGATGTCCCCTCAACGGCGCATCTTTTTCTCTGGGCGACGGCGTCGTCCCGGGCGAGATCGTGAGCCTATTCGGCTATGGGCTGGGGCCGGACGTCGGCGCATCCGCGCAACCTGATCCGAACGGTCGTTTTCCATTGTCGCTTGGCGGTGTTCAGGTATTGTTTGACGGAAAACCCGCGCCACTTCTGTATGCGCAGACTGGACAAGTTAACGCCATTGTGCCCATTGGTCCTGGGTATCTGGCGGCAGCCAAGGCAACGGTTGAAGTTCAGTACAACGGCCAAAGCGCACCGCCCCTGGACGTGCCGCTAACTACGGCGAACCCGGGCGTATTTGCTCTTTCCGGCAGGGCTGCCGCAATCCTCAATCAGGATGGCAAAGTCAATTCCCGGTCAAATCCGGCGAAGCTCGGGTCGACCATCGTTGTCTTCAGCACCGGTCTCTGGCTGGAGGACACGGCGAACATCAGTGACGGTGAGATAGTGCCGATTCCTCCGCTTTTCCTTCCGCTGCGATATCCCCCACGCGTATCGTTTGCCGGCGTGCCGGGCGTCGTCATGTGGGCCGGGGCAGCGCCCGGCTTAGTTCTGGGCGTCATTCAAATCAATGTTCGCCTTCCGAGTTCGCTGCCGCCGGGAACACCGCTGGACTCGGTTCCTTTAACCATCGAAGCAACGGGGTACCTGCCGCCCCACTTCTCATCGCCGGTGCTCGTCACTGTTGCTCCTTAGCGTGCGATGAATGCAATCGAGATGTCTGTCGCCGATCAGGATTCCACTGTGGCCGTGGAGTCGGCATCCCGGACTTGTGACTGCCCTGGCCAGACAGGGGGCACGAGGAAGGCCGGACCAGTGCAGATTCGCAGGCCGTTTGATACGCCCGCTCAAGTCAGCGCTCGTGAGGCCGGAGGCCTGTCCTACAGCGCACTCGGCGCCACGTGGCGAACACCCTGCAAACCCGCCAGCACGGCGATCTTGTCCACCGGCAGCATCCCGATCACCAGATGGGCCGTCTTCGGCTGCACCCGAATCTCAAACCCCAGCTTCTTCAGTTCCGCGAGCAGCGCCGGCGAAGAATCCGTAAGCCACACCAGCAACGACGCCTTCCCCTCCCGCACAAACCGGGCCTCCTCGGGCCCGGGCTTGGCGCCCCGCTGGATCCGTTCTACCAGCGCGGCAACCTGAGGATGCAACTTCGGCGTCGGGGACACCTGACGCACGCGGGCGTCCATCTCCGGCGCCGCGATGGCCGCCACCGACCGGACCGCCACGCTCCTTAGTTTCGGCGCCATAGTGACCGGCATAGCTGTAGCCGTTAGTAGTTCTTCCTTCCCGAAAATCCCCTCGTAGCTGACGCCCTCGGGCATCTCCACGGGCACGTCGATCCGGCGCGGTCTCCCGCCTTCGGTCACCGTCACTTCCTCGACCGCCACGAACGACGTGAAGGGCGTGAGCAGCTTGTAGTCCAGTCCCAGCCGGGTGATGGTCTCGCGCTGGCTATCCTGTCCCAGCCCCATCAGCTCGTCGATGCGGGCCCCCGCCCACAGCGGCGCCAGGGTCTCGTGGCGCGGCTCGGTGGCGGGCAGGTCCACCGGGATCTCGCGCCGGAACGGCCTTCCCGCCATCTTCCCCCGCAGCCGGATCACGCCACGCCCGGGTCCAGTGTACCGCCCGAACACCACGACTGGCTTGGCGCTGAACAGGTCCGGGACGCGCTGCGGATAGAGGTCCGCCAGCGGCAATCCGCCCCAATCCACCGTGATATCGGTCAGGAGCGGATTCCGCACCCGCTCGTGAAACCGCCGCGCCGCCGCCGACCCGTCATTGCTCAGAGATACATATTCCACCTCGCCCCGGCCGTGCTTCGCCAGTTGGTCCAGCAGATGCCGGTTCACCGCGCTGCCGATGCCGAACGAGAACACCCGCGCCTGGGGGTGCCGCCGCACCTCGGCGATGATTTCATCCTCGTTGCCGACGTAGCCGTCGGTCATGAAGCAGACCACTCGGACATGCTGCTGGCTCCCCGACCCGTCGAGCGCCGCCCGGATGGCCTTCATCATTTCGGTTCCGCCGCTGCCCTGGCGCGACGCCAGAAACGCCTGCGCCCTTCGGAGATTCTCGGGAGTGGCCGGCACCGCCTGGGGGAACAGGATGTGCGTGTCGCCGGCAAACGTGATGAGGTTGAAGGTATCGCGGGGGTTCAGTTCCTCCAGGGCCAGCTTCATGGTCTCCTTGGCCTTGTCGATCGGGAAGCCGTGCATCGAGCCCGAGGTGTCCAGGACAAACACCAGCTCCTTGGGCGTCAGCTCGGCCTCGCCGACGCGCTCGGGCGGCGCCAGCATCAGGGTGAAGAACCCGCCCCGCTCGCCCCGATGCGCCAGGACGGCGTCCTGGATCTGCCGCCCCGCCACGTCGTAGCGCAACACAAAATCCTTGTTCGGGATGGTGGCGTGATCCTTCAGCCGCACCATGGCCAGGGCCGGCGAGGGCCGCTCCACCGCCACCTCGTGCGTCGCGGACTGCACGGCGTCGAGTGGCAGCCCGGCATCGATCTTCACGGCTACGGTGATGTCGTGTCCCGCCCGCGTCCCCGGCGGCGTGACAGGGGGCGTGATGCGGTCCGCGTCAACCAGGCCACGCTGCGGAATGTATCGCGGCCCCACCACCATCGGGAACACAAACGCGTACGTTCCGTTCTCGTACGGCAGCGGCTCCAGGTACCGGATCGCCACCTTGACCTTCTCTCCCGGTCCGATATTGGCCACCGACTGGGTGAAGATATTCGGCCGCTCCTGATCGAGCAGTCCCGCCAGGCGTCCCGAGTCGCGCGCGGCTTCATAGATGGCCTGGGCCTCCTCCCGGCGATGGATCTTTCCCCGCACCACCCGGTCTCCCACCAGCAGGGTCATATCGTCCACCGCCGCGCCATGCGGCAGCGGAAAGGTGTACACCGCCTCGATCTTCTCGGTGGACGGGTTCTCAAAGTTCTGGGTGACCGTGACCCGGGCGATGAATCCGGTGATCTCGGCCTGCACGTCGGTGCGTTGCAGCGGGCAGAACGATTGCGCCTGACCCTGGCGGTCCAGGCGGATCAAGGAGCCCTGGCTAACCCGGGGCATACGGCCGGCGGCGGCCAGCGGCGCGGCCGCTAGTAGAGCGATCAGGAACACGTTCTTCACGGCGATTTGTACCTCCTGTGGGGAAGTACGCGCGCCCGCCGAAATCTTGCGGTATGCTCTTAGAACGCCAAGGAGGCAACCTATGCACCGCGTCGTATTCGCTCTGGCCCTCACCACGGCCGTCTGGGCCGCCGAACAAGGCTGGTATCCCCATGAAGGCGGCTTGATGAAGTACCGGGTCAACATCCGCTTCGGCGAGGAGCCCGAAACCATGCCGGCGGGCTGGAAGTTCGGCCGCGTATCGGCGGTCGCCACCGACTCGGCCGGCGAGGTTTACGTGTTTCACCGGCCCAACAACCCCGCCCTGGGCAAACGGATCAGCCCGATTCCCGATTCCCTCATCGTCTTCGACGCCAAGGGCAAGTACCTGCGGTCGTGGGGCAAGGGCGAGTTCGGCAACGAGCACGGCCTGCGCATCGACCGCGAGGGCAATGTCTGGGTTACCGACAACGGCAACCACCAGGTGATCAAGTACACCCGGAAGGGCGAGCGGCTGCTGACCCTGGGCATCAAGGGCAAGGCCGCCACCGACAGCCAGACCTTCAACCGTCCCACCGACATCGCCTTCGCCGCCAACGGCGACTTCTACGTCTCGGACGGCTACGGCAACTCGCGCGTCGTCAAGTTCTCCAAGGACGGCAAGTACATCAAGGATTGGGGCAAGCGGGGGACCGGACCGGGCGAGTTCAACACGCCGCACTCGGTCCAGGTCGACTCCAAGGGGCTGGTCTACGTGAGCGATCGCGAGAACAACCGTATCCAGATCTTCGACGCCAACGGCAAGTACTTGCGCCAATGGAACCACCTGGGCGCCACCCAGAACATCTTCATCACGCCCAAGGACGAGATGTGGATCATCACCCACCGCGACAACATCGAGAACATCACCTACGACACGCTGGCCGGCCGCATCATGCGCATCGACATCGCCACGGGCAAGATCCTGGGAGCGATGGAGTGCCCCGGACACTGGCTCAATGTGAGCGCGTCAGGCGAGATCTTCGTCGGGAGCCTGACCGGCAATGTGTTTCGCTGGTACCAAGGCTGGCTCACCCGCAGCGTAGGCGCCGAGGAGGGTCTCCGCCCGGCCAACGCGCGGTAAGGCGCCTTTGGTGGGGCGGCACACCGGAGCCGCGCCGGGCGCCCTCGCCCGGCTTGGCGGGGTATCAACAAGTTCCCTACCGGCCGGCCGGGCGGCCGCGGGCGTGGGACCCGCCCCACAAGAGTATGTGGCATCAGGCTACAGCCGGCCTCGCCCCTCGAGCCACGCCCTGACCCGCGGCCCTACCCGCGGCTCCGCTTCCAGCCGCGCCAGGTCCTCCGGCGTATCCGCGTCGTAACACGTGTCCAGAAACGAAACCACCATCCCGCAGCGCTCCATCGCCGCGACCGTTTGGACCAGGGTCTCACCTGACGACCACTCCACCCCGGCAAACATCCCGGGGTGCGGCGCCTGGCACCCTACCGCCCAATACCCGCCATCTTCGGCCGGTCCCAGGGCCGCCCCGCAGTCCTTCCACGACCCCAGACTCTCCCAGGTAAGCCCCACCGTGTCGCTCCCCACGATCAATAGCGGCCCGAACCCCGCCGCGGCCATCTCTTCGAAACACCGCAGCATCCGTTCCCCTAGATCGGCCCCCCGCTGGAGTCGCAGCCGCTCTCCCGCCAGCCTCCGCCACGCCTCATGGTCCTGGTCCGTATAGAGAAAGCACTCCCCGCCGAGGACCTCCCAGGCGTCGACCACGAGAGCCTGATGTAGTTCGCAGGCCCCGGCGGCAGTGAGCGGCCCGATCAGCCGCGTCTTCACGCGGCCCACCACCGGAGCCCGGGCAAACAGCGCGATGGCCGGTATCTTCACCTGCCTTTAGGGTAGAATGAAAGTTCACGCTATTCAGGAGGAACTAACTGCATGAAGATGTTGAGGATGGTGGCGCTGGCCTTGGCCTGCACCCTGGCGGTTTCGGTGGCATTTGGGCAGAAGGGGTCCAAGAAGGCCAAAAAAGAGACTGCTAAAGCCGGCGATGTGGCCAAGGGCAAGGAACTGTTCGAGGGCAAGTGTATCGTCTGCCATAACCCCGACAGCAACGAAAAGAAAATCGGCCCGGGTCTGAAGGGCGTTAAGGACGGCAAGCTCCCCAGCGGCAAGGACGCTACCCGCGAGGTAATCCTGGAGGTCGTCAACGCCGGGGGCGGCGGCATGCCCGCTTACAAGGAACTCCTCACCGATGAGGAAAAGACCGACGTCATTGCGTACGTCCTGACCCTGTAACCAGCGCGGCGTCCCCTTACGGCAGATTGTAGCGGAAACTGGTGTACACCATGTGGGTCCGGCCGAGCGCCCCGGCGGTGTTCATCTCCCAAAGTCTTCTGTTTAGATAGGAGTAGTTCACTGCATAGGAGAGCCCCCCTCTCCCCTCCTCGCTCCAGAAGAAGTGGCGGAACCCCACGGTGGTTTCCGCCACGGTGCGGTTGTCGACGGCCGATCCGGTAGGCGCGCCGAACCCCACCCATTCCCCCCCGGCGGTGCGGTAAGCGGCTCGGCGTCCGTAGACCAGCCCGCCATAGCCGTACACCTGCCACCCCGCCGGCAGGTTCAGCTCGATCCCCTCCAGAAAGGAAGCCGAGAGGACTCGCACCAAGCGCCCATCCGGTCGCACCACCACGTCGGGCGCCAGCCCCTGGGTGTAGCGCCCGCCCCCGGAGGACACGTAATTCTGACTGACCAGGTCCACCCATTTACCGGCATGAATCACCCCCGCCAGGCTCACCCCCGCACCAATGGCGTTATGCTTGACGCCCAGGCGCGTGGAATACACCTGGAAATTGCGTCCTACTCCCGCTACTTCGAGATGGGCGCCGGCGGTGTCGTAGGCCAGCTTGGCCAACAGGTCCGGCCGGATGTTCGACCCGGGGGTAGTGCGGTTGGCCAGGCCCCGGACGTCCTCCGGAACCTCGCGCGGATCCAGAATGTTCTGCTCGGGATTCTCTACCGCGACAGCCCCTGTCCAGCGCTCCCAGCGGCGCGTCACCCGCACCGTCGCCTGCCGGGTCCAGGCCAGCCCCACGCTATAGTTCGGATCGATGAGCCGGGTATGCATGATCGCGAAGTGATCGGGCGAGATGCCTTGCCGGTTGGGCGCCAGCAGGCTCCAGGACTGCCCCCCCAGCAACTCCCACTGCTTGCCCCGCCACTGTGCCCAGTAGAGCCGCAACCGCAGAGGGTGTCCGTTGCTCCCGGCGAATATGTTGGGCTGGGCGGCCGCCAGAAAGTCGGTCTCGATGTAGGTGGTCAGGTCCCGTCCCCCCAGCCGCGTGTCCAGGCGAAAGCTCAGCCGCGAGTGCGCCCCCGAGCCGCGAAACTCGCCCAGTTGCGCCTCGGGCGCGCGCTCCAGTGGGATCGACCCGAACGGCGTCGAGATCCCCGCCCCGGTGAACGTCGAACGATAGATACCGGTGACGTCGGCGTAGCCGGAGATGTGCATCCGGGCACGCGGCTCCGCCGGCCCGGAGACGGGGGGAGGGGGCGACGGCGGCGACGGAGCGACTGCCGCGCCGCTCTGACCCGAGGGGCGCCCCAGTCGCGTCTCCAACGCCTCGATCCGAGCCTGCATCGCCCGCATCTGCTCGCCCTGCGCGGCGAGTTGCGCCCGCAAGGCCGCCATCTCCGACCCGTCTTGCGCCGCCGCCGACACCACTGCCCATGCCACACCCATCGCCTTGCCGATCATAGGGGCCTCAAAGTCTTACAGTTTGTTCGCATTCACCGGCGAAGCAGCCTTACTGTTTCTCTTCCATGAAGTAGTACCCGATCATGTGACAGACGTGCATGTGGGCGTCCTCAATCCGCCCCATGTGCGGCTCGGGCACCTGGATGCTCAACCGCACCAGCGGCGCCAACTGTCCCCCGTCCCGCCCCGACAGCCCAACCGTGTAGCATCCGATCGAGTTGGCGTATTCCACCGCCCGCAGCACGTTCGGCGAATTCCCGCTCCCGCTGATGGCGATCAGGACGTCGTCGGGCCGGGCAAAGTTCCGCAACTGCTCCACGAACACCTGGTCGTAGCCGACATCGTTCGAGTAGGCTGTGATGGTAGGCAAAGAGTCGGTCAGGGCCTGCATCCGGAACCGCACCGCCCGCCCATAGCTCGCCCCCTTCACCATGTCGCAGACGAAATGGGACGCCGTGGAGGCGCTTCCCCCGTTCCCGCAGACGAAAATGGTCCGGCCGTCCGCGCGGGCCTGCGCCAGGAGCCGGATGGCTTCCTCCACGCGGTCCAGCGGGATCGTTTGAATGGTGTCGAGCAGTTTGAGTTTGTATTGTTCCGCGAAGCTCATACTCTGTCGATCTTATCAAGCATCCAGCTAGAATGGATGGGAGGCCGCCGCTCGTGTACAAATGGCACCCGATCACCGATTTAGGCACTGACCCAGGGGCGCTAACGGACGGAGAGTTGGACCCCCTCGGGCGAGTCTGGGCCGACCAAAAGAAGGAGATCGATCGCGAAGCGTTGGACGAGTTTGATAAGCGGCTGCGGCGCGAGTGGGCCATTGAGACAGGCATCATCGAGAGGGTCTACACGCTGGATCGCGGCGTAACGCGGACGCTGATTGAGAAGGGCATCCACGCGGCCTTGATTCCGCATGACGCCACCGATCAAGACAGCACGCTGGTCGCGCAGATCATTCAGGACCACTACTTTACTTTGGAAGGGATGTTTGATTTTGTGGGAGGGCAACGGCAGCTCTCGACGGGCTACGTAAAGGAGTTGCACGCCGCCCTTCTACGCAATCTGGACACCTACACGGTGGTTGATCAGTTCGGCCGGGCGTTCGAGAAACCGCTGGAAAAGGGCCAGTACAAGACTATTTCCAACAGTCCCACACGGCCAGACGGATCCGTGCACGAGTACTGCCCCCCTGAGCACGTGGCCTCCGAGATGGACCAACTTATCCGGATGCATACGGAGCACCAGGCGCGAAGGTTGCCTCCCGAGGTGGAAGCTGCCTGGCTTCATCACCGCTTTAGCCAAATCCACCCCTTCGCCGATGGGAACGGGCGGGTGGCGCGCGCTGTTGCGAGTCTCGTGTTTATCAAGGCCGGCTGGTTTCCGCTCATCGTGAAAAGGGAGGACCGGGACCGATACATCGAGGCGCTGGAAGAGGCAGACCGTGAGGATCTGCGACCACTCATTGGAATGTTCGTCGAGGCCCAGCGAAATGCTCTCATCCAGGCCAGCGAAGCCGCGTACGATGTCAGGCCGATCACTTCTACCGATGAAGCCATCGCCGCGGCGCGTGATCGATTGCTGCAACGCGGCAGGCTGCCACTGAAGGAGTGGCTGGCGGCAAAGGCTACTGCCAATGAGCTTGCTAATTTCGCAATACAGCGCTTGAGCCAAATCGCCAACCAACTGAACCAGGAGATTGGCAGCGGCGGCAGAGGGTTCACATTTTCTGCTGGCAGCGGCAAAGGGTGGAACAACGCTATCCGTGCGAGAATCGCTGAAAAGGCGGGCCAAGCCGCCACATTCGCAGGATATAACGCTCGCGCCCAGCTATCGCTCAAAGCGGGTCGAGATGATGCACTCGAGCTTTCGTTTCACGCCCTGGGACCCCGATTTCGCGGGATCATCGGGGTGGTGGCTTACCTGGCCGTGCCAGGACAGGAACCCACTCTCATAAAAGGCGGTGCCTTCCAAATCAACTATCAGGAAGATCTCGCCCAGGCGCAGACAAGGTTTTCTACCTGGCTGGAGCACGTGATACTCGAGGGCCTGACGGAATGGCGCCGCACTCTTTAGTCACGCTTCCGCCAACACCGCCGCCCCCCACAACACCGAATCATCCCCCAGCGCCGCCGGCCACACCTCCACACGCACCGGCAACGACGCCGGAATCTGCCGCTCCAGTTCCCCCCGCAGCTCTCGAAACAACGCCTCCCCCGCCTTGCTCAACCCTCCGCCGATCACCACGCGCTCGGGATTCACCAGCAGCAGCGCCACCCGCAGCCCTCGGGCCAGATTCGGAACGTACTCGGCTCGAAACGCAGCATCTTGCAGGAGCTCGGCCGCCCGCCGTCCCGTCCGCGCTTCAATCGCCCGACCCGAGCACAGCGCCTCAAAACACCCCCGCTGCCCGCAGGGGCATTCCGGACCATCGGCCTGGAGCGGCACGTGCCCCAGTTCCCCCGCCAGCGAATCCGCCCCGTGCCAGATCTCGCCGTCGATGAGAATCCCCGCCCCGATCCCGGTCGACAGCGTCACATAGAGTAGCGACGACGCACCTTGCCCGGCCCCTGCGGCCCACTCCCCCAGCGCGCCCAGGTTCCCGTCATTGTCCATCCGGCACGGAATCGCGAGGTGCTCGGCCATCACCGCCGCCAGTGGAAAATCCTGCCATCCGCCGGCGTGCATCGACCGGCCCACCCGCTGCGCCGCGTAGTCCACCGGCCCGCCAAACCCGATCCCGCACGCCGCCGGCCGCGCTCCCTCCAGCCAACGTGGCAGCAGCGCTTTCAGGTGCTCCATCATCCACGCGCGGCCGCCCGCGGCGGCGGTGGGAAAGGTTTCTTGCCGGATCAAGCGCCGGTCCTCGAACAACGCCAGAGAATGTTTGGTTCCGCCGATGTCGAGGGCCAGAACGACCATGCGTTCAGTTTCTGGCCACGGCGGCCTTGGCCAGAACCTCTTCCGGGATCGCCGTTCCGGTGCCCTTCTTCATGATGGTGATGCCGGCCACCAGGTTCCCGAACCGGAGCGCCGTCGGATAGTCCCCGGTCACCCGCAACGCCAACGCCAGCCCGGCCGCAAAACTGTCCCCGGCCCCGCAGATATCCACCGGATGGGGTACCGGCTCGCAGGGGATCAAGTGCTCGCCGCGCTCATCGATCAACTGCACTCCCCGGTCCGCCTGGGTCACCACCAGCGGATGCTGCCCGATGGCGCTCCGCAGGCGCTGGAAATCCACCTCGCCGAAAAGGCGCAGCGACGCCGCCGTGGCCTCCTCGTTGTTGGGCTTGGCGATCACGTTGCGGAAGCGGTCGATGCGCGTGCGCGAATCGGCCAGGATCAGTTTCTCCGGATACCGCTCGGCCACGTCGGCGACCAGGTCGCGCAGGTAGGCAGTCACCACGCCGCCCCGCGCCGTCTCCGCCTGGTCCGCCACCAGGATGACGTCGAACTCCTGGAAGTGAGCGTTGAAGTTGGCGATGAGCTGGTTCTCCACGTCGCCCGGGAGCGGCGTCGTATTGATGAAGTCGCACCGCGGCAGGTCCTCCACGCCGGTATCCTGGTTGAGAAGCTTAGTGTAAGTGAACGTCTGAATGCTCTGGGACGCCACCAACAGCTTGTACTCAATCCGGCGGCGGGCCAGGGCCTGCTCCAGCTCGAACCCGAACCCGTCCTGCCCGATGGCCCCCAACACGGCCACCCGCCCGGCCCCCAGCGCGATCAGGTTGTTGGCGATGGTGCCTCCGGCCCCCGGAGTGGCCTCGGCCGACACCACCCCCACCCGGGGGATCCCGGTTTCCCGCGAAGGCTCGGCCACGGTTGGGTCGTAATAGCACCACCGGTCGAGACAAATGTCCCCCACCACCAGCGCCCGCACGCTGGGAATCCGGGCCAGTATCTCGCCCAGGTTCACTTCCCCGCCTCCTCCAGAATCAACCGCCGCAGCGCCGGCAAGGTCGCCCGATGATCGCCGCAGAAGTAAATGCTCTCGCCGCCATCGGCCACCGTCCGCACCAGGATCGTCTTGTGTGGCCGGAAATAATACCCCGGATCGCTCTTGGGCAGCTCCCTATGATAATCGCCCTGAATCGGCACCAAGTCAAACACCGCCGTCAGAAAATGCCGGATCTCGCGCCCCTCGCGGTGAGCCACATTGCGAGCCATGGACAGCGCCTTCAGGTACACCTCCGGGCCCATGATGGCCGACCCGTAGCTCAACATCACCCCGCCTTCGAGCTGCTCCACCGTGTTGGTGAAGATCAGAAAGTCGCGGTAGCTGGCCTTCCCCAGCGCCGCCCCATCACAGTTGGGATGCTCGTGGATGATGTCGTACCCCACCCCCACGTGCACCGTCGCCGGAACCCCGCACCGGTACGCCGCCGCAAACACGCTGAGGTCTTTGTGCGGGAAATCGCTCTCGGCGATGCGCCGGCCGATGTTTTCGCCCAGTCCCAGGTCGCGCTCGGCCGCCTCCGCGATCCACTCGTTCAGGATCCCGGTCTCCTGCCACAGCCCGAACTCGCCGCTGCGGATGTAGCGGGCCACACTCTCGGTAGACGCGCCGATCCGCGCCAGCTCGTAGTCGTGGATCACTCCCGCCCCGTTGAACGCCAGGTGCGTCAGCCAGCCGCGCTCGATCAGGTCCACGAGCTGTCGCGATACCCCGACCTTGAGCACGTGCGCTCCCAGCATCAGGATCCGCGCCGCCCCGCGCTGCCGCGCTTCGGCGAGCCGCGTGGCCACCGTCCCGAGCTGCGGGTGCGCAAAGGCCGGCTCGGTCGCATCCAGAGGTAGCAGGTCCGCGACCGTCATGTCGTGCTTCCGCGCGGCCAGCGGCTGGATGACCAGCTTGGAGCGGTCGAAGATCGGATACCGGGAACTCATGCCGGAAACAGAGCCCCCATCAGCTCACCATAGCAATTGTAGTTCGGAACGATCCAGTCGGCGCCGACCCCGGCCAGCCTGTGGCGCTTGGCCGGGTCCACCTGGACGCACAGGGGCTCGTCGGTCGCTACCCCCACCGCCACGCCGCCCACGTCCTTGATGTTCTCGATCTCCACGTACCCGTCCCCGAACCCCAGGAACTGATCGCCGCGAAACTCGCTCGAGGCGATGATCTTCTCGATGAGGATCTTCTTCGAGAAGCTCGTGTAGTCGTCCAGCGCCCCGAACACCCCGCCGTCGAAGTACTGCTCCACCTGCAAGAGCCGCGCCTCCGCCCGCATGTAGGCCTGGTCGGTGCCGCTGGCCAGGTACATCTTCAGGCCCCGCTCCCGCAGGGCTTCCAGCAGCCGCCGCGACCCCGGCACCATCATCCGGTCCGGCGCGATGGACCCGTTGCGCAGTCCTTCGATTCGGTCGGCGATCAGGAGGTTCAGCCGCTGGTAGTACATCTTCTTGTACTCCAGCGGATCGAGCGGCGTGCCGCCGCGCAACTCGAGCTGCCGGGCCAGCTCGATCATCTGGTACATGGTCTGCCGGCCCGTCAACCGGCCCACGTACTCCTCGACCAGCGCCGTCAGATCCTGTTCCGACTCTCCGGTCTTCCGATCCATCAGGATCTCCACCATCATCGGGACCATCAC
>JBGOUV010000019.1:0-32509 GCA_041477815.1 Terriglobia bacterium
CGACCTCAAGCCCGGCAACATCATGATCACGGACAAGGGCGTGGTGAAGGTGCTGGACTTCGGCCTGGCCAAGCTCACCGAAGTCGCCGCTGCCGACCAGGCCGCCACCATCACCCTGGAGCCCGAGCGGCAGCCCCTGACCGAGCAGGGGGCCATTTTGGGCACCGTCGCCTACATGTCGCCGGAGCAGGCCGAGGCCAGAAAGGTGGACGCCCGCAGCGACATTTTCTCCTTCGGCAGCCTGCTCTACGAGATGGTCACCGGACGCCGCGCCTTCCACGGCGACACCCGCATGTCGACCCTCACCGCCATCCTGCGCGACGAGCCCAAGCCGCTGAGCGAGGCCGGCGAGGCGCTCCCCCACGACCTGGAGAAGATCATCGCCCGCTGCCTGCGCAAGGATCCAGCGCGCCGGTTTCAGCACATGGACGACGTCAAGGTGGCGCTCGAAGAGCTGAAGGAGGAATCGGATTCCGGAGCCTTGGCGGGCTCCGGTCCGGCGCCGGCGCGGAAGGACAGACGCGGCGTTGCGGTCTCCATCGGCGCGGTGGCATTGGTGGGTCTGGTAGCTCTCTTGGCCGTATGGCTGCGGAAAGACCAAGGTCCGGCGCCCGTCCCCACCCTGACGCCGCTTACGAGCTATCCGGGCAGCGAGGAACGGCCGAGCTTTTCGCCGGACGGCAACCAGGTCGCGTTTAGCTGGAACGGGGAGAAGGAAGACAATTTCGACATCTATGTCAAGCTGGTGGGCGGCGGCGCGCCGCCGCTTCGATTGACCTCGAATCCGGCGGCGGACATGGTCCCGGTTTGGTCGCCCGACGGCCGCCAGATTGCGTTCCTGCGAAATCCGGGGGAGGCGGCGGCGGTCTACTTGATTTCCCCGCTGGGCGGGCCGGAGCGGCGCCTCTGCGATGCCAAGGGTGACGCCCTGGCCTGGACCCCGGACAGCAAGTCGCTGGCGATCATGGATCGCACCACGGACCGGGAACCCTACGCCATCGCCCTGGTCGCGGTGGATACGGGGGAGAAGCGCCGGTTGAGCCGGCCCCCTCCGGAAGTGGTCGGCGATGCCCCCGGGGCGTTTTCCCCTGACGGCCAGGAACTTGTCTTTTCCCGCTGGCCTAATCCGGCGGGCAATGATCTGTTTGTGCTCTCCTTGAAGGGGGGAGAGCCCCGCAGCCTGACCGCCGAGCGCCGGGTCATTCGCGGCGCCGCTTGGCTGCCAGGCGGCGACGAAATCGTGTTCTCCTCGGCCCGAAGCGGAGGCGGCTTGTGGAGAATGCGGGCCACGCCGGGGGCGGTCCCGCGGTCATTGGGTATCGCAGGGTCCTATCCGGCGACCTCCCGTCCCACGCGGCAGGAGGGCGTGCGGCTGGCGTTCGAGCGAAGACAGCAAGACGTCAACATTTGGCTCCAGGAACTCGGCCAGCCTCGGGGCGGCGCGCCGGCGGTAGTGGTGGCCCCGTCCACTTACTCAGACTCCAATCCCCAGCTTTCGCCCGACGGCGCGAAGCTGGCATTTCGGTCCGATCGATCGGGCGCCGAAGCGATCTGGCTCTGCAACCAGGACGGATCGAATGTTGTCCAATTGACCTCCTTATTGGATGGCAGGGCGCCCCGCTGGTCGCCGGACGGGCTACAAATCGCTTTCGACGCCAGGGTGCCAGTGGGAAATCTGGCCGACATTTACGTGGTCCGCACGGAGGGTGGTGCGTCACGCCGCCTGACGACCTGGGCGTCGGACGAGGTCAGACCGAGTTGGTCCAACGACGGGCAGTGGATCTATTTCCGGTCGAACCGCTCGGGAAGACAGGAAATCTGGAAGATGCCGAGCCAGGGAGGGGAACCGGTTCCAGTCACGCGGAATGGCGGCTTTGAAGCTCAGGAATCTCCCGACGGCAAGGTCCTGTATTTCGTCAAAGAAGGCGTCGCCGACACCAAAGCGCGCGACTATGAAAAGGGCAGCCGACCCGGAGGGCTCTGGCAAATGCCGCTCGCGGGCGGGGAAGAGAAGCTGGTGTTGGCCGCCGTCGCTCACAGCTATTGGGCGGTCGCGGACAAGGGCATCTATTTCGTCGATTTCACGGAGGCGCCGTCGCCGACGTCCCCGAAGCCGGTTCGATTTTTCAGTTTCGAGGCCGGGAAGACCAGCCAAGTGGCGGTGATACAGAAAGAAGTATTGCGGAATTCGCCGGGGCTGTCGGTGAGCCGCGATGGGAAATGGCTCGCTTGGGCGCAGGTGGACCACTCCGGGTCCGACCTGATGCTGGCGGAGAATTTCCGATGAGCGGCCGCACTCTCGCGCACTACGAGATCCTCGAGAAACTTGGTGAAGGCGGTATGGGCGTGGTGTACAAGGCGCGCGACACGCACCTCGACCGCTTCGTCGCCATCAAGGTGCTGCCGCCCGAGAAGGTCGCCGACCCGGACCGTAAACGCCGCTTCGTCCAGGAAGCCAAGGCCGCCTCCGCGCTGAACCATCCCAACATCATCACCATCCACGACATCGCCGCCGACGCCGGGGCCGACTTCATCGTCATGGAGCTGGTCGCCGGGCGCGCCCTCGACGCCGTCATCGGCCGCCATGGTCTCAAACTCGCCGAGACCCTCAAATACGCCGTCCAGATTGCCGACGCCCTGGCCACCGCCCACGAGGCCGGCATCATCCACCGGGACTTGAAGCCGGGCAACGTGATGGTGACCGAGAAGGGTCAGGTCAAGGTCCTCGACTTCGGCCTGGCCAAGCTGACCGAGGTCGCCGACCCCGCCGCCGAGGCCACCCAGACCCTCCGGCCCGAACCGGCTCCGCTTACCGAACAGGGCGCCGTACTCGGCACCGTCTCCTACATGTCGCCCGAGCAGACCGAGGGCAAGAAGGTGGATCCGCGCAGCGACATCTTCTCCTTTGGAAGCCTGCTCTACGAGATGGTCACCGGACACCGGGCCTTCGCCGGCGACTCGAAGATGTCTACGATCACCGCCATCCTGCGCGATGATCCCAAGCCTGTCAGTCAGGTCGGCGAGCCGGTCCCTCGCGAGCTCGAGAAGATCATCAACCGCTGCCTGCGCAAGGACCCGGACCGCCGCCTCCAGCATATGGACGACGTCAAGAACCTGCTGGAAGAACTGAAGGAAGAGTCCGACTCGGGAAAACTCCTGGCCGGGGCGCCACCCGCCGCAGCCGCCCGCCGGCGCTTTCCTGCGATCGCGGCGGCGTTGCTCGCCACGGCCGCCGTGGCCGCCGGCGCCGCCTGGTGGTGGTCGAGGCGTACGCCCCCGCCGCCGCGCGAGCCGGAATTGACCCGGCTCACCTCGGACTCCGGCCTCACCACCGACCCCGCCCTCTCACCCGACGGCAAACTGCTCGCCTACGCTTCCGACCGCGCCGGACAGGGCAACCTGGACATTTGGGTGCGCCACGTCTCCGGCGGCGAGCCCGTCCGCCTCACCACCGATCCCGCCGACGACCACAACCCAACATTCTCCCCCGACGGCTCTCAGATCGCCTTTCGCTCCGAGCGCAACCCCCCGGGTGTCTACGTCCTTTCCAGCCTGGGCGGCGGGGACCCCCGGCTGCTGGTCAACGATGGCCGGGACCCCAGGTACTCTCCGGACGGAAAATGGATCGCCTGCTGGGTCGGCGAATTGACGGGAAAATCCGTGGTCCATCTGGCGCCGGCAGCCGGCGGAGCCTCTCGAGTCATGGAGCCTCGCCCGCCCGTTTACGTCGCCCGCTTTCCTCGCTGGTCGCCCGATGGGAGAAGCCTCCTGTTTTGGGCGCAGCCAAGGAATACGGGTGGTGGTGTCGATTGGCAGGTAGCAGCAGTGGAAACCGGCGACACGGTCAAAACCGGGGCGGTCGACCTCTTTCGACAGCACGGGCTCCAGCAATTTGGCGTGGGTGAGTGGTGGAACGACCACATTCTCTTTTCCGCCGGCGTAGGAGACAGTGTCGCCCTATGGAAGGTGTCGATTTCCCCGAAAACCTGGCAGATCTCGCAGCCGCCGGAGCGATTGACCTTCGGAACCGGCCGCGAGGAGCAGCCCTCGATCGCGGCCACGGGCCGCCTCGCTTTCGCCGGCCTGAACGAGAACATCGATATCTGGAGCCTGTCCATCGATCCGAACCAAGCCCGCCCGCGCGGCGAGTTGCAACGACTGACCGAGGACGGCGCGGCAGACCTGGAGCCGTCCATCTCGGCCGACGGCAAGCAACTGGTCTATAGGACCAACCGCGGGGCGAATTGGGATATGTGGTTGAAAGACCTCGAAACCGGTCGGGAGAGCCCCTTAACGACGGATGCAGCCGCGGATACTCGGCCTTTCCTAGCGGCCTCGCGGGTGGTTTACGCACGCGCGGAGAACCAAAAGACTTCGATCTACCTACTAGACCTCAGCGCGGGCGGGCGTCCGACGGTCCCCGAAAAGCTGTGCGACCAATGCGGCTTCCTCACGGACCTTTCCGCGGATGGATCGATGGTGCTGCTGTACAAAGTTTCTACCAGGGCCATTGTGTCGGTGGCGGTCGCGTCGCGCCGGACGACCATCCTCGCGCAGCATCCCAAGTACGGCTTGGGCAATCCGCGCTTTTCGCCCGACGGCCGCTGGATCGCGTTTCACACCCAACCGGGACCCGTCACCAGGCAAATGTTTGTCGCGCCCGTGCGCAGCGACGGCGCGCCGGCCCCCGAGGCGGACTGGATCCCCATCACCGATGGCAACGGCCTGGACCGCCTGGCGTCCTGGTCCCCCGACGGCAATGTCCTCTACTGGATCTCCGAGCGCGATGGCTGGCGCTGTATCGCGTACCGGCGTTTGGACCCGGCCACGAAGAAGCCGCTCGGCGAAACGTCCTACGTGCAGCATTTCCACGGCGCGCGGCGCTCCATGATGCAACTCGCCTCGACCGAACTGTGCCGCCTGTCCATCGCCCGCGATAAGATCGTCTTCAGCCTCGCCGAGCGCACCGGCAACATCTGGATGACGGAGCTCGCCAAATGATCGGACGCACTCTCGCCCACTACGAGATCCTTGACAAACTCGGCGAAGGCGGGATGGGCGTGGTGTACAAGGCCCGCGACACGCATCTCGACCGTTTTGTAGCCATCAAGGTGCTCCCGCCCGAGAAGGTCGCCGACCCCGACCGCCGTCCCACTCTCCGAGGTCAGCGGAAACATCTGGATCGCGGAATGAGTTGAAACCCAACCGGCGGGTGGGGCATCATAATCTTCATCCCTGAAGTCTGGTTTCAATTCAAACTAAGGAGAGCACATTCCATGACGACAACCATTCGAAGCATTGCCCTGGTGGCGTTGACCGCAAGCCCCGGCCTGCTGTTGGGACAGGGGAGCGGATGCGACGGCCTGCCCAGCCCTACCGCGCTGCGGTCCGCTTTGCAGAAGGTGGTGATCCAACCCGGCACGCCGAACGG
This sequence comes from Terriglobia bacterium, assembly GCA_041477815.1. Classification (GTDB taxonomy): domain Bacteria; phylum Acidobacteriota; class Terriglobia; order Bryobacterales; family JACQDG01; genus JBGOUV01. The sequence continues at coordinate 5,432 of JBGOUV010000019.1, forward strand.
AGGGTTGGATAACAACATGTGGGCTACCGTGGTGAACCGGGATGGCGAGGTTTGCGCGGTCGTCTTCTCGGGTAACTCCCGGGGAGACCAGTGGCCGGGCAGCCGGGTGATTTCGGCGCAAAAGGCCAACACTGCCAACGCCTTCAGCCTTCCCACGGGCAGCCTGGGAATCTTCCCCGGGCTGGCTCTTTCGACCGCCAACCTGTATTCGGCCGTACAGCCGGGCGGCAGCTTGTTCGGACTGCAGGAAAGCAACCCGGTGAATCCCGACGTGGCCTATGGGGGCAACGCGGCGAATTATGGCCAGCCGATCGATTTCATGGTCGGCAAGCGAATCGGCGGGGTGAACGTCTTCGGCGGCGGCCTCGCACTGTATGACGCTTCCGGCGTGCTGCTCGGCGGGCTGGGGGTGAGCGGCGACACTTCCTGCACGGACCATACCGTGGCCTGGAAGGTCCGCCACATTCTCAACCTGGACAATGTGCCGGTGGGGGTCGCCCCGGGAGGCACGGACAACATCATTCACGACATCACTCCGGATGTGAATGGCCATCCGGTCAGCGCCAGCGGCTTTGGGCACCCAGGGTGCATCAATACTCCATCGGCGGCGGCCCTGCAGGCTGCCTGCCCGACGGGAGCGACCACGGCCCTGGCCGGTTGCGCCGGGGCGGCTGTATTCACGCCGCCAGCTCCGTAGCGGGGGCGACAGCAGCGCGCGAAGGGACGCGAATAAGAATTCTGTTCGCGTCCCTTCGCGTTGAAGGGCGCGGGGGGTGGTTACGCCTTTACGGTGGCGGTGTCCGCCACGTTTCCCCTCGCATCCACTACCCGTACTTTGTAGTATTTCCCGCCCGGCCAGGTTCCCGGATCGGGAAGGCGGTCCTCGCAGGTGAACGGCTCCTCGCTGAGCTGCGGCGGTAGGGGACGGTGGCGATCTTGACCTCGCGGCGGTCGATCTCGTAGCGGTCGATGGGACGACCGCCCGGCGTAGGCGGTGGACCAGGCGAGGCGCGTGGTCCTGGGATCGGCCTCCTGCGCGGTGAAGCGTTCCGGCGCGAGCAGCCCGCTCGACGACATGCCCCAACCGACCGGGAACCCAAAACGGAAATCCCGGCTAACCTAAAATAAGTTAAAGATCAAACCGCCCGGTTTTGTGATATCGTCTTTGACATATCAGGAGGTCGTATGTTGCGGACCATTATCATCGGCTTGCTTGCTGCCGCGCTGGCTTTGGCTCAATCCACCGGCACCGCCACCATGACCGGCGCGGTGACGGATTCCTCGGGCGCCATCATACCCGGGACCAAGATCACCGTCACCAATGCCGACTCCGGTTACGTCTTCAACAGCGTCACCACCGGCGAAGGCACCTGGTACATCCCCAATCTCAACCCCGGCGTCTATCAGCTCAAAATCGAAGCGCAGGGCTTCAAAGCCTACGTCCAGAACGGCATCATTCTGCGCACCGCCGAGCAGCCGCGCATCGACGTCCGGCTCGAAGTCGGCAACGTCACCGAATCGGTGCAGGTCACCGGCGCGCCGCCGCTGCTCGAGACCGAGACCGCCACCAGTGGCCAGGTGCTGGAGGGCCAGACCATCACCAAGATGCCCGTCCTCCAGAAGGCGTTCTATCGCATCTACCTCTACATGCCCGGCATGAACGTGGTCAACGGCCAGCACGCCGTCGGACAGCGCCAGCGCGCTCTCGGCTTCACCATCGATGGCGTGAACGCCAAAGAGCCGGTCCTCGGTAATCCCAACGACTTCAATACCGTGATGACCACGTCGCTCGACATGATTCAGGAGTTCAAGATGTACACGACCGGATTGCCCGCTGAGTTCGGCCACAGCTCCGGCGGACAGCTTTCCGGCGTCATGAAGAGCGGCACCAACCAGTTGCACGGCAGCCTGGAAGACCGCTACCTCAACGGCCGCCTGGTGCACCGGCAATACTTCGAGCAACTGAAGCGCTGCCAGGCGTCGGTGTTCTCGAACACGATCATTCCCTGCAATCCCTTCACCTACCACGAAATGGGCGCGACGATGGGCGGGCCGATCGTGATTCCGAAGATCTATAACGGCAAGGACAAGACCTTCTTCTTCGCCGGTTTTCAGCGCCACCACGAAAAAGTCACCGAAACCTTCATCGGCAACGTTCCCAGCGCCGAGATGTATGGCGGGGACTTCAATTTCGGCGGCCGCGGCTTCCCCATCTACGATCCGGCGTCGACGAAACAGGACGCCACCGGAGCGTGGACCCGCGATCAGTTCCCCAACAACTTCATTCCGGCGAGCCGCTTCGACCCCGTGACCAAGGGTATCCTGGGCCGCAATCCGTGGAAGGCGCAGAATGATCCGGGCACGCTGACTCCGAGCGGCCCCACCAACAACCTGGTCGTGCCCACCAAGGGCCGTTACTACATCACGCGCTGGGATGGAAAGGTCGATCACCAGTTCAGCCCGGCCAACAAGCTCTTTGGGCGCTACTCGCAGAATCGTTCGCGGGCGCTCGGACGCATTTCCAACGAGCTGCTGTGGTCCCTGGTGGACCCCGTCTACGTGCCGGAAATAGATCTGCACAATTTCGTCCTCTCCGATACCCACACCCTCAACCCTACGACCATCAACGAGGCCCGGTTCGGCTGGAACAGCCGGAATCAAACCAACAGCCCGCCCACCACCGGCGGCGATTGGGCCAAGCAGCTCGGCATCCCGAATGTGAGCCCCGAATCGTTCCCGGACATCCTCAACGGCGGCGGCGGCCGCTATTACAACCTCGGCCCGGGCGGCTTCAGCCAGCGCCGGGCAGCCGACTTCTCCTTCCAGGAGAACCTCACGAAAATCATCTCCAAGCACACTTTGAAGGCCGGCTATGAGGTCATCCGCAGCAACTACGATTCGCTCGTCGAGACGTTTCCCTCGGGCCGCTATAACCTCGGCGGCACCGACTTCCCCTTCCGCAACAACACGGGCAATCAGTTTGCCAACTTCCTGCTCGGCCAGGTGTCCGTGGCGACCTTCACCCAGGCCCAGGCCCATTGGGAGCCTCGCTGGTGGTCCCACTCGTTCTATGCCCAGGACGACTACAAACCGATACGCAACTTGACGATAAACCTCGGTGTGCGCTGGTCTTATGAGTCCCCGTTCCAGACCGTCTCCGGCAAGCAGTCACAGTTTGATCCCAACGCCACCGATCCTCTCACCGGCCGGAAAGGCGCGATCGTCCACACATCTGACGCGCTCGCCAAGAAGGACCTCAACAACTTCCAGCCGCGCCTCGGCGTCGCCTACAACTTCAAATCGAAGTGGGTCTTCCGTGGCAACTTCGGCCTCATCACCTCGGACCTGCAAACCTCCACGCTCCACAATAACTTTGAAGAGTACCTCGCTACGGCCAGCCTGCAGGCGCCCCCGGGAGACCCCCGCACCGTCTTCGCCCTTTCCCAGGGGCCGCCCTCCTTCAAGTTCAACGTGAACTCCGACGGCTCGGTTCCCTTTGTCGGAACCAACTACAGCGGCCGCGGCGCGACGTGGTTTGATCCCAACATGCGGATGCCCTACACGCTGAACTGGTCGGGCGGCTTTCAATACCAGATCTCGAACGCCTGGCTCACCGAAATTCTCTATCAGGGCTCGTCGGGCGTCGGCCTGCTCAACAACTGGGACATCAACGTCCTGCCTCTGAATGTCTCCACCGATCGCGCTCAATTGACCACGATTCGCAATTCCTATCAGAACTTCAAGCCCTATCCGCAGTTCGGAAGCATCCAGCACTATTCCAACTACGGCCACAATTCCCACCACGGGATGACCGTGCGAGTCGACAAGCGCTACTCTTCCGGCTTCACCGTGAACTCTTTCTGGACTTGGTCGAAGAGCCTCAACGACGTCGATGACGACGGCAGCGCCAGCGGCATCACCTGGTACAACCGCAGCCTCGAAAAGGGCCGCGCCAGCTACGACATCCACCACCGCTGGGTGTCCACCATCACCTACGAACTGCCTTTTGGCAAGGGCAAGAGGCACATGAACAACGGCAGACTCAAGAACGCCATCTTCGGAGGCTGGGAACTCATGTACGGCCAGACGTTCCAGACCGGGCCTCCGTTCAGCGTCGGCTTCGCCGGAACGACCAACCTCTATCTGCCCGGCGGCAACCGGGCCATCCAGGTCGCGACCAACGATCAGGTGAAGCTGGCCCACGTCGATATGGGGCCCAACCGCTTTCCCTTCTCCGCTCAAAAGCGTTACCTGGATATCGCCGGTTTCCGTTATCCCGACAGCTTCGCGGCTGGAACGCTCGGCCGCAATACCCTGGAGGCGCCGGGGATCGTTTGGGGCCAGACGTCGCTCGCCAAGGAGTGGCCCATCTACGAACGGCTGAAGTTCAGTCTCCGGTTTGACGTGAATAACCCTTACAAGTACCACAGCTTCAATCCGCCCAACTCGACGTTTAACTCTACCGACCCGTCCAACTTCGGAACCTTCAACGGAACCCGCGGCTCGTTCTCCGACATTGGCACCGGGCGCTGGCACGGCATCATGGTCTTCCGCGTTGCCTGGTGAGCCGCAACGGCTGGTGGGGGCGCGCATCTTGTAGATGTGCCGGCCGGCCCCTGGATCGGTGATCTCAATTTACCGCATCCATCCAGGACCGTCAGGACGTCGATGCGGAGACCGGCCACCGGCGGTGCGAAACAGCGAAAGTGAGCGGCATGGCCGGCTTCGAGAAAGCGGCTCTCAAAAGGGGGCACGGCGATGGTCTTGGCATCCAGATCCGACAGCAGTTGGTGAAATTGCTTCAGGTCGGCGGACGACAGGCTGAGGGCAAGATCCAGGTCGCGGCTAAACTCCGCTCCGCCGTATAATACGCAGGCTTGGCCGCCCATCACCAGGGCCCGCACTTGCCTCTGCTGGATCGAAGAAAGGGCTCTGGCTATCGGGTTCGGGGTCAAGGGAGCCTCCCAACAGAAGGAAGGTCGGCCACAGGGCCGCGCTCTGTTGCCAGCGTTCAGCGGGGCTTAGCCGATACCATTCCATCCATTCGTCGGGTGTATCGTTCATCGCTTCCAGTATACGCCCGGCACCGTGGTAAAACAGGTAGCTTATGAGCCAGAAGATCCGCTGGGGCGTGTTGGGCGCGGCCAAGATCGCCCGTCAGAAGGTGATTCCCGCCATGCAGCAGGGGGCGTACTCGGAGGTGGTCGCCATCGCCTCGCGCGATGCCGGGAAGGCGAAAACCACGGCCGGCGAGATGGGAATTCCGAAGGCCTATGGGTCCTATGAGGAGCTACTGGCCGACCCCGAGGTCGACGCCGTCTACAATCCGCTCCCCAACCATATGCACGTGCCCTGGTCGATCCTCGCCGCCGAGGCCGGCAAGCACGTGCTCTGCGAGAAGCCGATCGGGCTCACCGTCGCCGAGGCGCAGGACCTGATTCAGGTCCGCGACCGCACCGGGGTCAAGATCGGGGAGGCGTTTATGGCCCGCTCGCATCCCCAGTGGCTCCGGGCGCAGGACCTGGTCCGGTCCGGCCGCATCGGCGAGCTTCGCGTGATAACCGGTTTCTTCAGCTACACCAACCGCGACCCGAAGAACATCCGCAACCAGGCGGAGATCGGCGGCGGCGCCCTCATGGACATCGGCTGCTATCCCATCACGCTCTCCCGCATGCTGTTCGCCGCCGAGCCCCTGCGGGTGGCGGCCCTGATCGAGCGCGATCCCGAGACCCGCATCGACCGGCGCACTTCGGTGATGCTGGAGTATCCCTCCGGCCAATGCCTCTTCCACTGCAGCACGCAGCTCGTGCCCTACCAGCGGATGCACCTGCTGGGGACCTCCGGCCGGATCGAGGTGGAGATCCCCTTCAACGCCCCGCCGGACCGACCGACGCGTCTGTTCGTCGACGACGGCTCGAGCCTGTTCGGCGCCGGCGTTCGCATCGAGGAGCTGCCTGTGTGCGACCAGTACACGGTACAGGGCGATCTGTTCTCACGGGCCATCCTGGACGACCAGCCGGTCCCCACGCCCCTGGAGGACGCGATTCATAACATGGCGGCCATCGAGGCCGTGTTCCGCTCCGCGCGCAGCGGGCAGTGGGAAAAGCCGGCGGTGTAGAGCCGGCTTGCAAACCCGGCATCGCTTCACTACAATCAGCGCCTGAAAGGCCGTGAGCAAACCGGCCGAAGTCCAAGTGCACCGTTCCGGCTATAATGACGGAGTGAAGCTTTCGATTGAGATCGAACGGGAAGAAGACGGCCGGTGGATCGCAGAGGCCCTGGAGTTGCCCGGTGTAATGACCTACGGGGCAACCCGCGAAGAAGCTATCAGCAATACGGAGAAGTTGGCCATCGAGGTCATTGCCGATCGTGTCAAGCACAGGGAACTGCCGCCATCGGCGCTGAACGTCTCGTTCCAGGTGCTCCGTGAGCAACTGGCCGGCAACTAACGCCAAGCGGGTGTTGGCGGCCTTGGAACGCATCGGCTGGCGTGTCAAGCGCCAAGTCGGGGCCGCACAAGCTACTCGTGCGGGAGGGCTGGCCCGACTACGAGTTCGCCTTTCACGATCGTGACGAGCTCGGAGGTCGCATCTTGAGCCGCATCGCAAAACACACCGGTCTCCGGCCCCAAGACTTGTAGGACCGGCGCGGCCCCTGACAACAACCCGCTGTCCGGGGACTTTGGCCGGCCCGTGTGCATCACTTGCAAACCCGGCATCGCTCCACTACAATCGGCCATGGAAGCGTATGAGCAAAAAGTGGTATAACCTCTTCGTCTCGGTGGACCAGCCTCCCGAGTCCGGCGGCGCCCCGCCATCCCCCGAGACTCCCCGCAGCGCCGCCCAAACCGTCGCTGCAATCGCCGCCGGCCTCGCGCCCGAGCCCAAGTTCACCGCTCCGGTCGCCAATCCCACCTCCTTCGACGAGATCTACCAGGCCGCCGAGATCCACGCTCCCACGCACGGCTACACCATTCTCAAAGTCGCCGGTATGCTGCAGAGCGAGCACATCCGTACCCTGCCGTCGGAGGTGAAGCGCAGCTCGGTCCTTTTGGCGCTGGACGCCGCCGGGGTCAAGCTGCAGGAGATCATCGAGGATGCCGTCCGCCGCGACCGGGCGCTGGACACCTACGAGCGCCTCCAGCAGAAGTCCCTGGACGACCTGGAAGCCAGTAAGACCCAGGAAAATCAACAGCTTCAGGCCGAGATGGACAAATTTGTCGAGCAGCAGCGGGCCCGCATTCAGGCCAACCACGATGCCGTCGCCAAGGAGCGGGAGAAGTTCTACGGCTGGCGCCTGAAGAAGCAGCAAGAGGAACAAAAGATCGCCGACGCCGTTTCTCCTTTTGTGGCGGAAAACCCCATCACCACCGGCGGCCCGGCCGGCGCCGCTCCGAAAGCGCAGGCATAAGAAAGGAAGTCCCTATGTTCAACCGCCTGTCCCGCATGTTCCGTTCGTTCATCGGCTTCTTCATCTCGGTGGCCGAGAACCCGGAGATCATCCTGGAGCAGAACATCCGCGACATGAACGACCAGGTGCCGCGCATGAATGAAAGCATCGCCATGGTCAAGGCCAACGTCACGCTGCTCGAGAAGGAGGAGGCCAAGTATAAGAGCGAGGTGAACGACCTGACCGCCAAGGTGCGGGCGGCCATTCAGTCCGGACGCGACGACCTGGCCGGCAGCTTCGCCACTCACCTGGAGCAGCTCCGCGGCGCCTTGGCCCGCACCCAGGGCCAGTTGGCCACCGCGCGTTCCGCCTTCGACAAGGCCCTCACCGTCAAAACCGCCTTCCTGCGCGAGAAGGAGCGCAAGACGCAGGAGGCCTTGGGCGCCATCCGCGACTACCGCCGCGGCCAGTGGCAGAGAAAAGTGGCCGACGCTATGGAGCAGTTCGAGGTGGCAGGCATCAGCCAGACCCATGACGAGATGGTCCGCAAGATCGAGGAGATGACCGCGGTCAACGAGGCCCGCATGGACATGGCCCTGGGCAACGTGGACCAGCAAAGGTTCCAGATCGAGGAAGAGGCGGAAAAACTTCGGGCCGGCGAGCTGGTGAAGCAGTTCAAAGTGGAGATGGGGCTGCTGGCGCCGGAACCGTCGGCCACCGCGGCCAAGACCATCGGGGGCAAGGAAGCGCAGAAAACGTCGTGACCGGATCTCCGGGAGGTGACCTGTGGCCGTAAGAATTGAAAAGGGTGGCTGGATTGCAATCTTCCTGGTGGGGCTGGCCCTGGTCGGCTACAGCCTGAACAGGTACGGCGTGCTCGACCTGAGCAAGTGGACCGGCGGCGGCTCGGCCCCCTCCAGCGGCGGCAAGTCCGCCGTGGACCCGTCCAAGCCGTTGGCCCTGCCCTCGTCGGCCGACGCCGGTGCGGGCGACGTTCGCCTGCGCGTGAATATCTGGGTCGGCTGCGTCGGGGGCCTCGTGGCCAATGGCGGCCTCGATACCGCCCCCGGCTCCATTTACGCCAACAAGGGTCTCAAGGTTTCCTTCAAGATCATCGATGACTGGACCGAAGGCGCCACCGCCCTGGCCACCAACAATGTCGATGTCATGCTGACTACGGTGGATGTGTGGGCCAAGGACCAGGCCCAGTTTCAGGACAAGGGTTTCGGCTCCCACGCCTTCTTCATGGTGGACTGGTCGCGCGGCGCCGACGGCGTCATCGGCCGTCAGGGCATCAGCAGTATTGAGGATCTGGCCGGCAAGACCGTGGCCTTCGCTCCCTACACGCCCTCGCACTTCCTGCTGTGGAACGGCCTGAAGAGCTCCGGCCTGAGCACGGAGCAGCGCAACGAAATTTTCTCCAAAGCGGTGCACACCAAGGATGGCATCGAGCCGGCCACCCTGTTCGCCCAGCAGAAGGTGGACGCCGCCGTGGCCTGGGACCCGGATATGAGCGATGCCGTGGCCAAGCGAGCCGGCTCCAAGAAGATCTACGACACCCGCGTGGCCAATCGGCTGATCGCCGATATCCTGGTGGTGAGCGATCGCTTCGCCGCCCGCTATCCGCAGACGGTGATCAAGCTCGCCGAGGGCTGGCTGGAGGGCGTGGAGTTCATCAAGGCGCAGCCCGCCCGCGCCCACACCCTCATCGGTACTATTAAGGACTTCAACATCCCCACCGACCTGGCCAAGACCATGCTGGAGGGCGTGAGGCTGTCCGACTACGCCGACAACAAGGCTTTCCTGGGCGCCAAGGCCGCCGATTCCGACTACGCCAACATCTTCAAAATGGCGCAGGAGATGTACCGCGAAGCGCGGATGATCAAGCGCGTCTCCGACCCCGAAACCACCGTCGACCGGCGCTACGTGGAGTCCCTGAGCGGCAAGTTCTCGGCCGCGTCCACCGAGCCGGCCATCGAATACAAAGCGCCGCCCAAGGGCGCGGCCCCCATCGCTACCCAGCGCCGCTCCATTTATTTCGAGCCGAACTCGGCCAACATGGGCCTGGATTCCCGCGCCGTGGTGGACGAAATCGGCAAATTTATGCGCGCCTACGAGAACACGATTGTGGACATCGACGGCAATACCGACTCGACCGGCGCGCGGGAACACAACATGCAGCTTTCCAAAGAGCGCGCCGAGGCGGTGAAACGCTACCTGGTGGAAAAGTATAACTTCCCGGCCGCCCGGATGCGCACCGCGGGCAACGGTCCCGACCGCCCGGTGGAGACCAACGCCACGCCCGAGGGCCGCGAGAAGAATCGCCGGACGGATATCAAGGTTTACCCGAACCCCTCCGGCTGAAATGAAAGACCTCTTCCTAATCCGTCACCAGGTCTCCCGTAATGCCCGCCTGGCCCTGGCCTTCCTAAGCTGGGCCCTAGTAATAACCATTTGGTTCGTCCTGACCCACTGGCAGTTGCTCCCGCCCTTCTCCCTGCCCAACCCGGTGGGGGTGGTGCGGTCCTTCGGCGGCCTGTGGACCGAGTACGACCTGCTGGGCAACGTCTTCCAAAGCTGGTGGCGTATCGCCCAGGCGTTCTTCTGGTGCACGGTGGTCGCCGTCCCGCTGGGACTGCTGATGGCCAGCTTCGGCTGGCTGCACGACCTGGTGAATCCAGTGGCCGCTCCCATGCGCGCCATGCCTATTACTGCCTTCCTGCCGGCGTTTATGGCCCTCTTCGGCATGGATGAGACCATGAAGGTGGCCTTCCTGTGGTTCGGCATGTTCTTCTACCTGCTGGCGGTGGTGGTGGACGAAGTCAACAAGGTGGACAACAGCCTGCTCGAGACCGCCTATACCCTGGGCGCCAAACAGCGCCACGTCCTGTGGCTGCTGTTCCGGGCGTCGTTCCCGGCCATCTTCGGCTCGTTTCGAATTTTGTATGATATTGGCTGGACCTACGTGATCCTGGCCGAGATGGTCAACTCCCGCAAGGGCGTGGGCTACATGGTGGAGGCGGCGCGCAAGGTGCTGGACTTCGAGCGGGTCTACGCCGGCATCATCGCCATCGGCTTCGCCGCGTTTCTGTTCCGGTGGCTCCTGACCTTCCTGGAGCGCCACCTGTTCCCCTGGCGCCGCGCCGCAGCGAATGGAAAATAAAATCAAAATCAGCCTGCGCGACGTAGCCCGCACCTTCCAGACCCCGCCAGGGGAAAAGGTCGAGGCTTTGCGGAACGTGAACCTGGAGGTGGAAGACGCCTTCGCGTCGGACGGGCGCGATATCGGGGAGTTTCGCGTTCTGCTGGGGCCCTCGGGTTGCGGCAAGTCCACGATACTACGACTGATCGCCGGCCTGGACCGCCCCACCAGCGGCTCGGTCCTGGTAAACGGCAAGCCGGTGCACGGCCCCGGCCGCGACCGCGGCATGGTCTTCCAAAAATACACCTCCTTCCCCTGGCTCACCGTCGCCGAAAACATCGCCTACGGCCTGACCATCGACGGCACGCCGCCCGCCGAGCGCCAGAAAATCGTCGGTCACCTCATCGAGTCGGTCGGTCTGGCCGGGTTCGAGAAGGCTTATCCCGACACCCTGTCCGGCGGCATGCAGCAGCGCGTGGCCATCGCCCGCTCGCTGGCGCTGCGGCCCCAGGTGATCCTGATGGACGAGCCCTTCGGCGCGCTCGACGCCCAGACGCGGTCGGACATGCAGGCCCTGCTGCTGCGCATCTGGGACGAAACCGCCAGCACCATCCTGTTCGTCACCCACGACGTGGAAGAAGCCATCTACCTCGCCGACCGCATCTACATCGTGAGCGCCCGGCCGGGTACTATAGTGGAGGACATCCCGGTTCCGTTCGGCCGGCCGCGCGACCCTGGCATGAAGCAGAAGCCGCAGTTCCAAGAGCTCCAGGGTTACGTGCTGGCCTGCCTGCGGCGCGCTCCCGGGCGTGGCGAGGTACGGGTAAGCATCTGATGGCGGACGACAAAGATTCCCAGAGCTTCGGCAACGCGCTGCGCGGCGCGGTGGAAGAGGGCGCCGACAAACTGGGCCTGGACCAGATCAACTTCGTCAAGGAAGCCCTGAAGTGGCAGTACAACTGGATCGGTCTGGCCGGGGCCGCGGCTTTCGCCATCGTCTCCGGCACCGGCCTGCCGCTGGTGCTGGCCGCCGGGCTGGAGCTCATCTACCTCAGCCTGGTGCCGCAGAGCAGCCGCTTCCGCCGCCTGGTAAGGTCCTGGAAATACGCGGAAGAGAAGCGCCGCCACGAGATGAAGCTCAGCGCCATGTTCCACGAACTGCCCTCGGAGATCCGCAACCGCTACGCCGACATGGACAAGATCTGCGGCGCCATTCGAGCCAATTACGAGCGCCTGTCGTCCACTTCGCAGATTTTCGTCCAGCAGATGGATGAGAGGCTGCAGGAGCTGTTGCAATCCTACCTCAGGCTGAGTCATGCCGGCTACCGCCACCGCGAGCACATACAGCTTACCAATGTCACAGGGATCCAGACCGAGCTCGACCAACTGCAGCGCGCCCTGGAGTCGAATGCGCCGAAGGTTCAGGAGATCAACCGCAAGCGCATTGAAATCCTGAACAAGCGCCTGGAGAAGGTCCAGAAAATCCGCGAGAACCGCCAGGTGATCGGCGCCCAATGCGAGGCCATCCAGGACGTGCTGGAGCTGATTCGAGACCAGTCGGTGACCCTGAGTGATCCCCAGCAGGTCAGCGACCGGCTGGAAGACCTGATGCGCGACGTGGAGCAGACGGAGGAAACCGTCCGCCAAGTGGAAGCGATCTTCGAGCTGGCCACGCCGGAGGGGTCGGAAATGCTGGCGCCGCTCCCGGCGAGTTCTCCTACCTCCACGCCCGCGCCCCGTACGCGGGTGCGGAATTAGTTCGTACCCGGCGATCAGGCCGCCTGGACACCTACTACCAGTCTCTTTCCCAAAACCTGCAACGCCTGCTGAATGGCTCGGATCTGCGAATGGTGCCGGGGATCCAGGAGCCGCCGGACGGCCTTTTCGTCACAGCCCAAGCGTCTGGCCAGTTCCACTTTGCTGATTTGGGATTGACGCATGGCCAGATAGAGCGCTGCCTTCAAAGCGGTGGGCGCCGGAACGGGCACCAGGGGATGTCCCGCTTTCGGCCGCGAGGGAACAGGGATAGAGTCCCCCCGGCGGATGCGGCCGGCAACGGCTTCTTCCAGGCAGTCCGCGGCCTGCCAAAGAGCGTCGTCCAAACCATCGCCCCAGGTAATCGCCTCCGGCACATCGCGGAACGTCACAGTAAATCGGCCTGGCGTGTCCCCAGGCGTCAGCGTCACTGGATAACAGAAATTCTGCATGATGAGCGCCCCTATTCCAAATCCTTGGCCGCCAGCCCAAGCTGCTTCAGCATTCCGTGAAACGCGCCCTTATCCAGTTCGTCTTTCAGATTGCGAACGGTGGTCACGCGGTCCCCCCAATAGAGGAGTCCATGACTGCCTTTGCCGCGCTCCGGGACCCACTCCACGACGATACCTCGGCGGCGGCCGAGGTTCCGGATCCTTCGGACAAACTCACCTCCCTTCACCTACTCAGGATCGGTCACGAGTGTCCGAATGTCAAGGCGGATGGTACTGGTGCTGCTCCGGTGGCCGGCCGCAGCGGCTTAGGACCAAGGCATAGTACCCGTCCCGCTCCAGCAATGTAACCCGTCTCTGTCGTATGCTGGCCATGGCATGTCAACCACACCGGAAGCCCTCCCTCCCTGGGCGCGCCAGCTCTCCGAGAAGTATTACTCGGGCGCGTTCGCCATGTTTGTCCTGCATGGCAACGTGCGCGATCTGGTGCCTTGCGCCGCCGATTTTGTGCCGCTGCCTCGTTTCCTCAACGAGACCCTGTTCGGACAGCGTGACCTGATCCTCACCTACGACCGCGGCGGCGGAATCAGCTTCGCCAAATCCGCCATGCAGGCCGATTTCCAGGCCGCTCTCAGCGGCTACGACAGCTTCCACGGCACTACCTACGCTCAAGGTCTGCCGCGCAATCCGGACGGCGTGTTGAACCTGCTCGACAACTACCTGCGCCTGCGCCTCCTGGACGGGAAGAAGATCGCCCTGATCATCGACTACGCCGAGACCATCGCCCCGGCCGGGGACGTTTCGTCCATGCCGGCCGAGGACCGTAATGCCTTGGTGATCCTCAAGCGCTGGGCTCAGAATCCGGCCTTCCTGCGCTCCGATCTCACCATCTGCCTGATCGCCGAGAACCAGATCGAGCTGCACCAGGGCATCGTCCAGAACCCGGGGGTCGCCGCAATCCCGATTCCCCTCCCCGACGACGCCGAGCGCCTCGAGTTTATCCAGGCGCACCTGGCCACGACGCCGCTGCCGCCCGGTTCCGACCTGACCGACGCGGTCCTGGCCAAGCTCGGCGCGGGACTCAAGCGGGTGCAGTTGCAGAGCCTCATCTCCCACGCCGTCCAGAACCGGCAGCCGCTCACGGTGAAGTTCATGACCGAGCGGAAGAAGGAGCTGATCGAGGCGGAGGCCGGCGGTCTGCTCGAATTCGTGCATACCCGGTTCGACCTTTCCATGGTGGCCGGCAACGACCAGGCCAAGAAGAAGCTGCAGAACGCCGCCGCCGCCATCCGCGCCGGCAAGACCGACGTCCTGCCCATGGGATACGTGATCTGCGGGCCGGTGGGTACCGGTAAGACTTTCCTCACCACCTGCTTTGCCGGTGAGGTGGGGATCCCCGCGGTCGTGCTGAAGAACTTCCGCAGCATGTGGCAGGGGGTCACCGAGGGGAATCTGGAACGCGTGCTCCACCTGCTGCGGGCCATGAGCCCCATCGCCGTGATCGTGGATGAGGCCGACGCCCAACTGGGCAACCGCTCCAGCTCCGGCGACAGCGGCGTGGGCAACCGCGTCTTCGCCCAGATCGCCCAGTTCATGGGCAATACCGAGCTGCGGGGCAAGGTGATCTGGTTCCTGCTCACCTGCCGTCCCGACCTGCTCCCGGTGGACTTGAAACGGCAGGGCCGCGCCGAAGAGCATATTGCCCTGTTCTATCCCGACACCGACGACGAGCGCCTGGCGCTGCTTCGGGCCATGCAGAAGAAAACCGGAACCGGGCTCAGTTCTCCCGAAGCCGAGAAGTTCTTTCTGGAGCATCCCGGCGCCGGCGCGCTGTCCGGCGCCGACATCGAGGCCGTGCTGATCCGCGCCCGCATGAAGAGCGCGCTGGAGAATGACGCCGCCGTGGATATAGAGGACCTGAAGGCGGCCCTGGAGGACTTCATCCCGCCGTCCTACCCCACCGAGATCGAGATGCAAAACCTGGTGGCGGTTCTGGAATGCACCAGCAAGAGCCTCTTGCCCCAGAAGTACCGCGACATGGACCGCGGGGAGGTCATCCGCCGGGCCAGCGAGCTGGCGGCACTGACGCGGTAGACTGGGTCTCTACTACTAAAGGAGGCAAATCTATGGAACGAAGAAGCTTTCTCGGCGCGGGGGTGTGGACGGCCGGCCGGGCCGCCGCCCCCCAAGTGGCTCTGCGGGAGTGGGCGCAGCCCGAGCCGGTGGTCCTCGAGCGGGACCAACCCAACCAGCCGCATAGAGGCAAGGTCCTGGCGGCGATCCAGCCGCATTGCGACGACCTGCCCCTGTTCGCCGGAGGCCTGATCCTGAAGCTGATCCGCGAGGGCTACACCGGATACATGATCCGCACCACCAACGACGAGATGGCCGGCCGCGGCGGGACGATGGGCGAGGTGGTCCTCAACAACGAGAAGGACACCTACGAGGTAGCCCGCCGGCTCGGGCTGAAGAAGCTCTTCGACCTGGGCTACCGCAACCATGAGATGGACTCCATCAACCCGGCGGAGCTGCGCCATCGCCTCATCTTTCTGTTTCGGGCGATGAAGGTGGACACCGTGATCTCCTACGACCCCTGGGGTCACTACGAGGAGAACCCGGACCACTACGTGACGGCCCAGGCGGTGGAGGCGGCCTGCTGGATGTCGGGCGGGCGGTGGGACCTGCCGGAGCACGCCGAGGCGGGTCTGGCGCCCCACGGGGTCAAGGAGAAATACTACTTCGCCCGCGGCCCCCAGCTCGTCAACCGCGTGGTGGACATCAGCGCGGTGATCGACCAGAAGGTGGAGGCGAACCTGGCCAATGTCACCCAGGGCCCGGCCGGAGAGAGCGGCGCCGCGCTCCGCGCCCAGCTTCGCGGCGAGGGCAAGCGCCTGCCGCTGCTGGGCAACGACGACGCCAGCGCCAACCGCAACTACATCAAACACCTGGTCCTGGGCGAGGACGCCGAGTGGGGCCGCCGGCATAACGTCGGGTACGCCGAGCCCTTCCACTACATCGGTCAGCGACAGGGGAGGATGGCCGACTACGTCCGGCAGAACGCGGTGCCGCTATAGGCCGGGCGGGGCGGGCGTCAGCCCCGCTTTCGGGAAACCGCTCTACGGATACGGTCGGTGGTGTCTGCAAATAGCGGCGAAGAGCGCCTGCCGCTCTCCGGGCCATGCAGAAGAGCCCAGCTTCTCCGGGATCCGGTAGTGTTAAAGCGCTTGGCCGGATATAATGTCGATATGCCCACCACAGAAATGCCGGCCGCCGCAGCCGCCCTGGGACGCAACCCCGATCAGCTTACCCTGGAACAGCGCCACGCCCTGGCCGGCCAGTGGATCGCCCTCGAACTCTATAGCACCGAGACAACCCCGCTACGCCGCATCGAAGCCATCGGCGCCGGGGTGGCCGAGTGCGCCGCCGTGCTCCAGCGCCGGGGCCTCGATCCGAAGAACTTTGAATTCACCCCGCTGCGGCCGCCCTACTGATATCCCCACGTGCCATCATGCCCGTTGGATTCCGCGTCTTCCGCCGCATCCCCCGCCCGCCCGGCGACGTGGTAGAGGCTCTGGGCCGGCTCGAAACCGTCTACCTCAGCGATGCTATGTACCGTTTCGGCGGCCTGGACCGCAACATCCAGCCGGCCTGCCCGGGGATGCGGCTGGCCGGCCCGGCCATCACCGTCCGGGTCCCGCCCGGCGACAACCTCATGGTCTTCCAGGCCTTCGAGGTGGCCCAGCCCGGCGACGTGATCGTGATCGAATCGCGCGGCTCGATCGCGGTGGCGCAGTGGGGCGATATCACCAGTATGATCGCGCAGGGCCGGCAGCTCGGCGGCATGGTAACCGACGGCTCGCTGCGGGACCGCCAGGGCATCTGCGAGGCCGGCTTTCCGGTGTTCGCCCCGCCGGTCACCACGCCCAACGGCGCCCTGAAGGACGGCCCCGGCGAAGTCAACGTGCCGGTGGCGGTCGGCAACGTCCCTATCCTGCCGGGCGACATAGTGGTGGGCGACTCCAACGGCGTGGTGGTCGTCCCCCGCCGCGACGCCGCCCAGGTCCTCGCCCGCGCCCGCCAACTGGCGGCCGGCGAAGCCAGGAAGATTCAGGAGATCCGCTCCGGCCACTTCCAGACGCCGGCGCCGCAACGCGACGGGGAGGCAGCGGATCTTTCTGATTCCCAATGGGACGACTAGGGTATGAGATGATTGGACCGGCGTGATCGGTCAGACGCTCTCTCACTACCGGATTCTGGAGCGGCTCGGGGAAGGCGGCATGGGGGTGGTGTACCGGGCGGTGGATACCCGCCTGGACCGGGAAGTCGCCATCAAGGTCCTGGCGCCGGAGTCGATGCGGGATCCGGAACGCAAGCGCCGGTTTATTCAGGAGGCCAAGACGGCCTCGGCGCTGAACCATCCCAACATTATTACGATCTATGATATCGGCACGGCCGAGGCGGGGGGCCAGCCGGTGGATTTCATCGCCATGGAGTACGTGCGGGGCCGGACCCTGTTCGAGCTGATCGGGCCGCGGGGGCTGCCGCTGCTGGAGGTTCTGAAGTACGCCATCCAGGTGGCCGATGCGCTGGGGGCGGCGCACGCCGTGGGGATCGTGCATCGGGACCTGAAGCCGGCCAACCTGATGGTCACCGAGCAGGGCCTGGTGAAGGTGCTGGACTTCGGCGTGGCCAAGCTGACCGAGCCCGCGGAGCCGGACCCGAACGCCCCGACCCAAACCGTGGAGCGGGTGCCCGGCACGTCGGAAGGCACGGTGGTGGGGACCGTGGCGTACATGTCGCCGGAGCAGGCGGAGGGGAAGCGGGTGGACGCGCGGTCGGACCTCTTCTCGTTCGGGTCGGTGTTCTACGAGATGCTGACCGGACAGCGGGCCTTCCAGGGAGACTCGCGGCTCTCGATCCTGGCGGCGATTCTGCGCGACGAGCCGGGTCCGGGAGAGTTGGCGGTGGGCGTGCCGACGGAGGTGGATCAGATCCTGGCGCGATGCCTGCGCAAAGATCCGGCGCGGCGGTTTCAGTCGGCCGCGGATTTGAGGGTCGTGTTGCAGGAGTTGTGGGACCAGAAGCTGGTGGAGCGCATCGCGCCCACCACGGCGACCCACCGGTGGCGGCGGCCGGCGGTGAAGCGGGTGGTCACGTGGCGGCGAGTCGCAGCGGTGGCGGGTCTGGCGGTGGCAGTGCTGGCGTGGTGGCGCCTGTCGGACCGGCTGCCGTGGACCAGCCACGTGCCGGCCCAGAAACAGATCGCCATCCTGCCGTTCCAGAACGTCGGAGGCGAGGCGGCCAATCAGGCGTTCTGCGACGGGTTGGTCGAGATGCTGACCAGCAAGCTGACCCAGTTGGAGCAGTTTCACGGATCGTTGTCGGTGGTGGCGTCGAGCGAGGTGCGGCGGGAGCGGGTGACCAGCGCGCAGCAGGCGCGACAGGCGTTCGGGGTGAACCTGGTGATTACGGGCAGCGTCCAGCGGCTGGCCGGCCAGGTGCGGCTCACGGCGAACCTGGTGGACGCGCGCAGCCTGCGGCAATTGGGCGCCCGCACAGTGGACGCGCGGCTGGAGGAGTTGGCGGCGCTCCAGGATGGAGTGATCCGCCAGATCGCCCGCCTGCTGGAGTTGGAGTTGCAGCCGCAAGCCCGGCAAGTGCTGGCCGCCGGAAACACCACGCGAGGGAGCGCCTACGACTTGTATCTGCGGGCGCGGGGAACGCTGCAACGCTACGACCGGGCAGGAAACCTGGACCAGGCCATCGAGCTGTTCGGGCAGGCCCTGCAGCAGGATCCGAACTATGCCCTGGCCTACGCCGGGCTGGGGGAGGCCTATTTGCGGCAGTACAGCCGCACGCCCGAGCCGAAGTACCTGGAGCAGGCGCGGTCGGCGGGACGGCGGGCCATCCAGTTGGACGACCGCCTGGCCCAGGCCCATGTGAATATCGCCGCCACCTACGCGGCCGCCGGCCAGCGCGATGCAGCGATTCAGGAGCTGCGGCGGGCCCTGGAGATCGATCCCGTGCACGCCCCCGCCTGGCGCGAGCTGGCCAACGTGTACCAGGCCGCCGGTCGTTCGCAAGAGGCCGAGGCCACCTACCGGCGGGTCCTGCAGTTGCGGCCCAGCGACTGGCTGAGCCATACCATGCTGGCGCTGTTCTACCTCAAGCAATCGCGCTACGCCGAAGCCGAGCCGGCTTTCCGCCGCGCCGTGGAGCTGACCCCGGACAACGCGGTGGCCCACCGGAACCTGGGCGGGCTGTACTACCTGATGGGACGCTACGACGAGGCGGTGCAGGCGCTGGAGCGCTCGGTGGCGATCCAGCCGCTGGCCTCGGCGTACTCCAACCTGGGCGTCATCTATTACGCCCTGGGACGCTACGGGCAGTCGGTGGCCATGAGCGAAAAGGCCCTGGGGCTGGCCGACCAGAACAACCGCAACGACTACCTCCTGCTGGGGAACCTGGCCGATGCGTACCGGTGGACGCCGGGGGTGGCCGACAAGGCGCCCCCAACCTACCGGCGGGCGATCCAGGCGGCCGAGCGGCGCCTGGGCGTGAATCCCAACGACCCCAAGATTCTCAGCACGGTGGCCGTGTATTGGGCTAAGCTAGCGGAGAACCAGAAAGGATTAGCCGCCATCGAAAAAGCCCGGCGTCTGGCGCCGTCGGACGGCGCGGTCGGGTTCAAGGCGATGGTGGTTTACGAGCTGGCCGGTCAGCGGGCGCGGGCGCTGGCGGCGCTGGGCGGCGTTCTGGCGAGCGGCTACTCGGTGGAGGAGATCCGCCGGGAGCCGGAATTGGCGCAACTGCGTCGCGACCCCGGGTACGAGCAGATCATGAAGGGACGATAGCGAGGAGACGAGCGACATGGCGCAAGATTATACGATCGAAGTGAAGGTGGAGCAGGGAGTGCTGGTGTACGAGCTGACAAACGGCGGCGGGTCCCCGAACGACGGCAAGAAGGCCCACGTCCGCTTCAACGACAAGGTCCGGTGGATTTACCGCAAGGGCACTCTGGCCTGCCTGTTCAAGCTCAGCCCGTTCAAAGAGACCGTCACGAGCGCCGAGCCCGGCGTCTACACGGGCAAGTTGACGGTAGACAAGAAGCACGTGGCCGGCGGAAACAATACGTACAGTTACTCTGTGGCGGTGGTGGTGCAGCCGGACGGCATCCCGCTTCACGAGGACCCGGAAATCATCGTGGACGAGGATCCCACACCCATAGGCCGTCCAACGCGCAAGCGATGAAACCACCCGAACCGGTTCCCCCGGAGCGCCTGCGGGAAGTCGCCCTGGAAACGATGCTGGCGGCGAAATTCCCGATGTTCGCCAGCGCCGATGGCGACCAGCCGCGGGTGCGTCCGGTGTCGCCGGTGAAGACCGCCGGGTTCACGGTGTGGGTGGCTTCGCTGCGGCGGTACGGCAAGACGGCGGAGCTGGAGCGCAACAGCCAGGTAGAGTTGTGCTACCTGACCGAGGGGCACGACCAGGTGCGGATTACCGGGGTGGCGGAGCTGGTGACCGAGGCGGCGGAGCGCCAGGAAATCTGGGACGCCAATCCTTTGTTGCGCGCCTACCTCCGGACCATCGACAATCCGGAGTTCATCCTCTATCGGGTCGTGCCCCAGCGGGTGCGCTTCATGCGGGAGTGGGCGCTCGAGTATCAGGAGGTACCGCTGTAGACTTGGCCGCCCACCTGCCCCTTCCCTGATCCCAGTCAGCAGGTCCCGGAGGAGCGCCGGCGGGTGGCCCCCGGGCCCCGCAACTCGTAAACGGTCCCGCGCCATTCGATGGTGCGGGTGCAGGCGGAGGCCAGGAAAGTGTAGAGCCAGATCCAGGTCGTGGGGAGGCTTAGGAGGAAGTAAGACAGCCGGTGGCGGTCGAGCCACTCCGCGCGGGCGGGGAACCATAGGCGGGCGGCGCGGCGGCGTAGTTCGGCACGGTACATACCGGGGAGGACGGTCAGGAGGAAGATGGGTAGTGTCCAGAGGCGGCCCTGGACCAGAAGGGCCAGGCCCAGGGCGTGGGCGCCGCAGTAGAGGACGTGGGCGGCGAGTCCCAGCCACCAGAGGCGGGGAGCGTAGACCTTAGTTATGATCATCTGGCGGGTGGCCCAGGAGAGGAATTCCCGGGCGGAGCAGTCGCCGGGGGCGGCTACCGTGGCGCCGGGGGCGAAAACTATGTCGAGGGCGGCGGCGCGGAGGGCCGCGGTGAGGCGGTAGTCGTCGCTGACAGCGCCGCGCCAGAATTCGGCGACGCGGGCGGTGTGGAAGGTTTCGCGGCGGAGGGCCATGGCGCCGCCCCACAGGAAGTTGGGACGGCCGGAGCCGAAGCTGCCGGCAATAACGGCGTTCCAGGAGGAGCGCAGCAGGGACCAGAGGCCGCCGCGGTCGGGGAAGTACCAGCGGTACCCAGTGGAGGCGCCGGTGCGGGGGTTCTGGAGGGGAGCGACCAGGGAGCGGAGCCAGGTGGGTTCGACGCGGCCGTCGGAGTCGGCGAAGGCGAACACTTCGGTGGAGGGACGGGCTTGGGCGAGGGCGGCGAGCAGGTTGTTGATCTTCTCGCCGGTGGCGGGGTCGCCAGGACCGGCGATCACGATGCGGGCGGCGGGCGGCGCCGAGGCTAGCGCCGGGTCGGAGGGGTCGCGGGCGGCGAGGAGTAGCTCGTAGTCGGGGTAGTCCTGCGCGGCCAGGGAGCGGAGGTTCTCGCTGTGGCCGTGGTCGTGGCCTTTGACCGGGACTATCAGGGTGACCGGCGGGGTCCAGTCCGGGAGGGGGGAAGGCGCGGCGGCCAGCTGGCGGCGGCCGGTTCGGACGGAGGCGAGGCCGGCGAGGAGGGCCGGGATCGCCAGCAGCCAGAAGAGGCCCAATAACACTGCAAGAGTCTAACATGGTGGTATTCTGAGGGACGACCGTGTTTAGCCGTCACAAGCGCAAGGCCGCGCTTTTGTTCGCCCTCGCGGACGTCATTGTCACCACCCTGAGCTTCGAGGCGGCGTACCAGGTGCGCGCGCACGTGCTGCCGCTGGAGAACGTATTCTTCATCCTGCCTCCGGTGAGAGCCTTGCTGCTGGTGGCGACCCTGGTTATCTGGGTAGGGCTGGGGGTGTTGCTGCGAGTGTACGAGCGGCTGGAGACGGGCGATCCGCTGGCTGCTCTGAACGATTCGTTGAAGCAGGTGGCGGTGGGCTTGCTGCTGCTCGTGGGGTTTCTGTTTGTCCAAAAGGACGACATCAGCCGCGCTTTTGTCGCCCTGTTCGGACTCTTCAACCTGGTGGCGCTGATCGCCTACCGGGTGAGCGCCCGGTCGCTGCGAGGCTGGATCCGGCGAAAGTTCGGCGTGGAGGCTCACTTCGTGGTGGTGGGGACGGGGCCGACGGCGGAGCAGATCGGACGGGCGCTCGAGCAGAATCAGCAGTACGGGCTGAGGCTGCTGGGGTTTGTGGAGGCCGGGGAGCCCGGAACGGAGCGGGAGATCCGGCTGGGGCGGTCGTATCCGGTGTGGCCGCTGGGAGACTTGAGCCGGCTGCTACGAAACCACGTGGTCGATGAGATCATCTTCGCGGTGGATCGGGACCGGCTCCCGGAGCTGGAGGGCCTCTTCCTGCAGTGCGACGAGGAGGGCGTACGGACGCGGGTGGTGGTGAACTTCTTCCCGCACGTGAACAGCGAGGTGTACCTGGAGCAGTTCGCGCACTTCCCGCTGCTGACGTTCTCGGCGACGCCGCATGACGAGATCCGGCTGCTGTTCAAGCGGGTATTCGATGTGACCCTGGCGGTGCTGGCGATGGCCATGGCGGCGCTGCCCTTGGCGCTGGTGGCGTTGCTGGTGAAGCTGACGTCGCGGGGACCGGCCATCTTCAAGCAGGTACGGTGCGGGCTGAACGGGAGGACCTTCACCTTCTACAAGCTGCGATCCATGTGCCTGGACGCGGAGGCGCGCCAGGCCGAGCTGGCGGCGCTCAACGAGAAAGACGGACCGGTCTTCAAGATGACGAACGATCCGCGCCTGACCCCTATCGGACGGTATCTGCGGCGTTACTCGATCGACGAGTGGCCGCAGTTGTGGAATGTCCTGAAGGGCGATATGTCGTTCGTGGGACCGCGCCCGGCGGTGCCGGCCGAGGTCGTACACTACCAGCCGTGGCAGCGGCGGCGGCTGCGCATGAAGCCGGGGTTGACCTGTCTGTGGGTGCTGGAGGGGCGCGACCGCCTGGACTTTGAAACCTGGATGCGCCTGGATATGGCCTACATCGACAATTGGAGCCTGCTGCTCGACCTGAAGATCCTGCTGCGGTCCATCCCGCGGGTGCTGTTCGGAAGGGGCGCCAACTAGTGATTCCATTACGGGACGACATACCTTCGCAGACCACGCCCGTGATCAACGTGACGCTGATCGCGCTCAACGTGCTGGCGTTCCTCTACCAATTGATGCTGGGGCCGGAGCTAAACCAGTTCTTGCGGGAGTTCGCGGTAATTCCGGCGCTGTATTATCAGAGCGCGATGGTGACGGCGGGCGGGGGTCTGCGGGAAGTGACGCCGGTGGACCTGACCGTGCCGCTATTCACTTCGATGTTTCTGCACGGAGGCTTTATGCACCTGGGCGGGAACATGCTGTACCTTTGGATTTTCGGGGACAACGTGGAAGACCGCATGGGGCACGGCCGGTACCTGGTGTTCTATTTGCTGTGCGGGGTGGCGGCTTCGGCGGGGCACATCTGGTCGAGTCCGGCCTCGCGGGTGCCCAGCCTGGGGGCGAGCGGGGCGATTGCGGGGGTGTTGGGGGCCTACCTTCTCCTGTATCCCAAGGCGCGGGTGGTGACGCTGCTGCCCCTGGGGTTCTTCACGCAACTGATACAAGTGCCGGCGCTGTTTTTCCTGGGATTCTGGTTCTTGCAGAATTTCCTCTACGGGCTGTTCAGCCTCAACGTGCAATCGGCGCAGGGAGGCGGGGTGGCGTGGTGGGCGCACATCGGGGGGTTCCTGGCAGGAGTGGTTCTGGTCTGGGTATTCAAGAAGCCGGCCTATCGGCCGCGGGAGCGAGATACATGGTGGCAACAAAGATAGCGGCGTTGATGGTATTGGCGGTGGCCCTGCTGTCGGGGGCCCTTACCGACCAGCAGAAGGCGCAGATCGATCAGATCACGGGGGCCAAGGGCGCGTACACGCCGGCCGAGGACGTGCATCGAGTGTCCTTCCCCCGCACCGATGTGAAGGTCACGGTGGACCGGTGGCCCATGCCTCCGTTTATGGGGGTCACGTCGTGGGCGGCGTTTACCTCGGCGGCGGGCGGAGCCATGGTGATGGGCGACCTCGTGCTGTTTGAGGACGAGGTGAACCCGGTGATGTCGGCGGCGCTGGACAACGGACTGGAAGTGACGGCACTGCACAACCACTTCTTCTTCGACTCGCCGCGGGTGATGTTCATGCATATCGGGGGACATGGCTCGGTGGAGAAGCTGGCGGCGGCGGTGCGGAAGGCGCTGGACCAGGTGAAGCAGGTGCGGGCGGCGCGGGCGGCGCCGGACACGCAGTTCGGAGGACCGCCGGTTCCGGAGAAGAGCTCCATTACGGCCGCGGTGGTGGATGGGATTCTGGGGGTGAAGGGACAGGTCAACGCCGGAATGTACAAGATGGCGATCGGGCGGAAGGCCTCCATGCACGGGCGGGAGATCGACAACCAGATGGGGGTGAATACGTGGGCGGCGCTGGCGGGGACGGATGACAACGCCTTTGTGGACGGCGATTTCGCCATGCTCCCGTCCGAACTGCAAGCGGTGCTGAAGGCGCTGCGGGGGGCGGGGATCAACATCGTCGCGATCCACAACCACATGGCCGGGGAGCAGCCGCAGTATGTATTTCTGCATTACTGGGGGAAGGGGACGGCGGCAGGGCTGGCCCGGGGGTTGAAGGCGGCGCTGGATACTCAGAAGAGATAGAAGGCCGGCCGGGGGGCCGGGCGAGGGCGCCCGCCCCACACGCACACGCCATGAGCGTCGTTGAATTTCTCGGGTTGCGCAGAAATATCGTCCTGCTGCTGGTGGCGATCGTGGTAATCGGGGCCGGCGAAGAGACCTGGATGCGCTTCGTGCCGAAGTACCTGGAGTCGCTGGGGGCGGGAGCGCTGGTCATCGGGCTGTACGATGCCATTAAGACACTGCTGGGGGCCGTGTACGCCTACCCCGGCGGCGTGCTGGTGGACCGCTGGGGGCACCGGCGGGCGCTGGTGGCGTTCAACGCGGTGTCCATGGCCGGGTATGCGCTGGTGGTAGCGGTGCCGCATTGGGGAGCGGTGCTGGGGGCGACCTTCCTGTTCCTGGCGTGGAGCACCTTCTCGCTGCCGGCCACGTTTTCACTGGTAGGGGCGAGTCTGCCCGCCCACAAGCTCACCATGGGGATCGGGGTGCAGTCGCTTCTCAAGCGCTTGCCCATCCTCATCGGACCGGTGGTAGGAGGCGTGCTGATCGACCGCTTCGGTATCAGGCAGGGGGTTGCGATCGGGGCGGCGGTGTCGATCGTCCTGGGGGCGTTCACGATCGGGGTGCAGCGGCAGATCCGGGAGGAGACGGCTGGCCCGGCCAAAGCGCGCGAGGAGGGCTTCCGCGCCGTGGTGCGCGGGATGGATCCGCGCCTGCGGCATCTGCTCTGGAGCGACATCCTGATCCGGTTCTGCGAGCGCATCCCCTTCGCGTGGGTGGTGATCTATGCGATGGACGACGTAGGGGTCAGCGCGACCCAAGTGGGGGTGCTGATCGCCGTGGAGATGGCCACGGCGATAGCCTGCTACGTGCCGGTGTCGCACCTGGCGGACCGGTACGGAAAGGAGCCGTTCGTTATCGTCACCTTCGTCTTCTTCACCCTGTTCCCGGTGGCGCTGGTGATGGCCAAGAGCTTTCCGCTGCTGGTGGCGGCGTTCGTGGTGCGGGGGTTGAAGGAGTTCGGAGATCCGTCGCGGAAGGCGCTGATCGTGCAGTACGCGGCGCCGGAGATGCGGGGGCGGGTGATCGGGGCCTACTACCTCATCCGCGATACCGTAGTGGCCGGCGGGTCCTTCGTGGGGGCGGCGCTGTGGAAGCTGGGGCCGGAGGTGAACTTCTGGTCCGCGGCGGCGCTGGGGGCGGCGGGGACGGTGTTTTACGTGGCCACCCGGCGGCAGGAAGCTGGTAGACTGTGACCATGGCGACGAAGACCCTGCTCACCGAGGAAGAGTACCTCGCGATGAGCTTCGACGACCGAACTCCCGAGTACGTCGACGGGGAGCTGGTGGAGAGAGCTTGGCCAAACAGATCGCATAGCAAGACACAGCATAAGTTCGGCCGCGCGTTCGGAAGGCTGGAAGAGCGGCTGCCGATCTACGTACGCCCCGAACTCCGCCTGCGGGTCGCCCCCAGGAAATACCGCATCGCCGACCTGGTAGTCTATGCCTATGAGGAGCCGGTCGAGGAGTTGCCCGATCAGGTTCCCCTGGTGGTCGTCGAGATCGTTTCGCCGGACGACAAATACGCCGAGCTCATGAAAAAACTGGAAGAGTACCGGGCGTGGGGCGTCCCCCACGTCTGGCTGGCCGATCCGGCCCAGCGCCGCATCTGTGTGTACCGCGACGGCGGGCGGGTCCCCGTGACGGTATTAGAACTGCCTGAGTTCGGGGTCCAGATCCCAGTGGAAGAGATTCTTGGGTAGCAATGCCACTTACTCCCGGAGCCCGCCTCGGACCCTATGAGATCCTAGCGCCGCTCGGCGCCGGCGGCATGGGCGAGGTCTACCGCGGGCGGGACACCCGCCTCAACCGCGACGTGGCCATCAAGGTCCTGCCCGACACCTTCGCCCGCGACCCCGAGCGCATGGCCCGCTTCGAGCGCGAGGCCCAGGTACTGGCGTCGTTGAACCATCCCAACATCGCCCAACTCTATGGCCTGGAAGAGCGCGCCCTGGTGATGGAGTACGTCCCGGGCGAGGCCCTGAAAGGTCCGCTGCCGCCCGACGACGCCCTCCCCATTGCCCGCCAGATCGCCGAGGCCCTGGAATACGCCCACGATCGCGGCATCATCCACCGCGACCTCAAGCCGGCCAACATCAAAATCACTCCGGAAGGCCAGGTCAAGGTTCTCGACTTCGGCCTGGCCAAGGCCCTGGACGAAGACCCGTCTTCCGGCAACCTGCAAAATTCGCCCACCCTCAGCCTGGCCGCCACGCGCATGGGGGTGATCCTGGGTACTGCCGCTTACATGTCGCCCGAACAGGCCAAGGGCAAGCCCGTGGATCGCCGCGCCGACATTTGGTCCTTCGGGGTGGTGCTGGCCGAGCTGCTCACCGGCCAGCCTCTCTACACGGGCGAAACCGC
>JBGOUV010000099.1:0-17839 GCA_041477815.1 Terriglobia bacterium
AAGAGCCAAAACGTTATGTGTGGCGCGCGAAGGGGGAGGATATCCTACGAAAGATTGAGCGGGCCAAAGCGGTGCTAGCTCGGATTATTGATGGTTAATTCAATTACAGGACACTAGCAGCAGGATAGGCATACAATAGAACTCGCGCAGACCACCGAGCCGCGACCGTAAGGGAGCGGTTCCCGCGCATGTCCGAACCAACCGCTCCTTTACAGTCGCGGCTCAGTGGTCCACGCCCTGTCAATCTTATGCCAAAACTCGCTTTGTGTCTGCTGCTAGCCTCCACCGTGGGCGCTCAGGACCTGCTGGTCTTCCACGAACGCGCCGAGGCCCCGCGCGAGCAGTTGGTCCGGTACCTCAACGCGATCGGACAGCGGCAACTCGCCGCCCGCGCCGCGGAGGTGGCTCGGCTGTCCAGCGTCGAGGAGGTCGAGAAGCGCAAGAAGGTGGTGCGCGAGAAGATTCTGAAGCTGCTCGGCGGGCTGCCCGAGTATCGTGGTCCCCTGAACGTGAAGCAGTACGGAACCCTGGACCGCGGCGATTACCGCATCGAGAAAATCGTCTATGAGAGCCTGCCCGGATTCTACGTCCCGGCCAACGTCTACGTGCCGGCCCGGGGCCGGGGACCCTTCCCGGCGGTGCTCATGCCGGTGGGTCACGGCGTGGACGGGAAGGCGGGGAGCCGGCAGATCGCCGTGGGCCTCGCGACGAAAGGCTTCCTCGCCCTGGCCTATGATCCCCTGGGCCAGGGGGAGCGCATGCAGTACTACGACCCGGACCTGCGTGAGTCCAAGGTCGGCGGGCCCACCACCGAGCACAGCCACGCCAACGGGCACACTCTGCTGATCGGCGACAACGTGGCCCGCTACCGCCTCTGGGACGGGATGCGCGGCATCGACTACCTGCTCACCCGCCCGGACGTGGACGGCGCCCGCATCGGCTGCACCGGCTGCTCGGGCGGCGGGACCCTGACTACCTACATCTCCGCCCTGGACGACCGGGTGAAGGCGGCGGCGCCGTCGTGCTATATCAATTCGTGGGAGGAATTGCTCAAGGGGCCGGGCCCCCAGGACGCCGAGCAGTCTTTCCCCAACTTCCTCAGCGAGGGCCTCAACATCGCCGACTACGTGGAGCTGTTCGCGCCCAAACCGTGGCTGATCGCTTCCACCATCGAGGACTTCTTCCCACTGGAGGGAGCGCGCCAGGCCTACGAAGAAGCGCGGCGGGTCTATGGCCTCTATAAGGCCGAAGACCGCCTCGCCTGGTACGTCGGTCCGGGAGGCCACGGGACGCCGCAGCCGTCGCGCGAGGCCATCTACGGCTGGTTTCTGCGCTGGCTGAAGAACGGCGAAGGCGTCGCCGCCGAGCCGGCGATTCCGCCCGAGGACCCGGCCAACCTGCTGGTCACGCCCACCGGGCAGGTGGCCGATTCGCTGGGCGGCGAGACGGTATTCACACTGAATAAGAAGCGCGCGGCGGATCTGATCCCCCCGAAACGCCCGCTGGACCGCGCGCGGCTGGCGGCCGACATCCTTGAGCTGGCGGCGATCCAGGCGCAACCGGGCGGGCCGGCGCCCCGCGTGACGTCCCACCGGCAGTTCCGGCGCACCGGATATAACCTAGAGGTAGTGTCCCTGGACGTGGAGCCGGGCCTCCGGCTGCCGGGGCTGGTTCTGGTTCCGGACGGGAAGGGCCCCAGGGCCGCGGTGCTGGCCGTCGATTCCCGGTCCAAGGACGCTCTGGCCGCGCCCGGCGGAGATCTGGAAGACCTGGCCCGCGCCGGTTACGTCGTTTTCCTGGTCCAACCGCGCGGCATGTCGGAGACGCCGCAACCCGCGCGCTCATCGTTCCTGGGAGATTCCTCGTTGCCGCTCCGGGCCATGGTAGTGGGGAAGAACCTGGTGGGCATGCGCGTCGAGGACATCTTCCAGGCCGTGGACTACCTGGTGACACGGCCGGAGGTCGATCGGAGTCGGATCGCCGGGTTCGGCCAGGGCGCGGTGGCGATGGCCCTGCTCCATGCGGCGGTGCTCGACCAGCGCCTCGGCCGGCTGGTCCTGCAGGACTGCCTGGTCTCCTACCGCAGCGCCGTAGACCGTCCGGTGCATCGGGGGCTGTACGAGGTAGCGATTCTCGGAGTGGTCCGCCGGTACGACGTTGCGGAGCTGGTGGAGGCGCTGAGGCCGCGCGAGGTGACGTTCTTGAATCCGGTGGATGCGCTGGGGCGGCCGATGAAGGTGGACGGCGGGCGGGTGCGGGGGAGGAGGGACTCTCTGAGCCAGTACCTGCCGACGGGGGCGAGGGGCGGCGCGGTAGCGCCGATCCGATAAAAGAATTCACCTCCGCGGGGGAAGCGAGTGGTATATACTCGAACAAGCGGGAGCAGGAGGTCAAATGTTTAGACAACTTCGAGGCGCTTGCCTCAGCATCGTTCTCTTGGTGGGCGTGGCCTATGCCCAGACCGGACAGGGAACCCTGACGGGTTCGGTAACCGACACCAGCGGCGCGGTTGTCGCCAATGCGACGGTGGTGGTTAAGAATCAAAACACCGGTTTCGTCTACAACGCCGTCACCACCGCGGAAGGAATCTACCGCGTGCCTTACCTCAATGTCGGCACCTATGAGGTCAACTATGAGGCGCCGGGGTTCAAGAAGCTGACGCGCCGGGACATCCCCATCCGCTCGTCGGAAACACTGGGTTTGGACGTGACCCTGGACGTCGGCAACGTCGTCGAGTCGGTCCAGGTATCGGCCGGCGCCCAGTTGCTGGAAACCGAGACGGCGACCACCGGTCACCTGGTGTCCGGCGTCGAATTGACCACGCTCCCGACGCCGCAGATGAAGATTGAGAGCATGGTCTGGTACGTCTCCGGCGTAACCTCGCAGTCCGGCACGGGTCACACTGCCGGGGGCCGCGCGCGGGCGTTTCAGTTCAACACCGACGGCGTCTCCGGCAACGTTCCGGGCGAAGGCGTCGTGGCTACCGCGCGCCAGCTTACGACCGTCGAGCACGACATGCAAGAGGTCAAAATTCTGACCACCGCTTTGCCCGCCGAATACGGACATTCCGGCGGCGGGATCATGAACATCGCCTTCAAGGGCGGCACGAACCAGTTCCATGGCCTGGCCGAAGAGCGCTATGTCAGCAAGCCCATGATTCATCGCGCCTGGGAAGAACCCGTCGTGGTCAGCGGCGTCTTCGCCTTCCATCTGATGTCGGGCAGCATCAGCGGACCCATCAAGAAGAACAGGACCTTCTTCATGAGCGGCTGGCAGCGTCACCATGAGAGGTCCGGCAACAACCAGAATGCCGATGTGCCCAGTCCGGCGCAGTTGAACGGCGACTTCAGCAATCCTGGGTCGTCGGTGGTGGCCGACCGGATCTACGACCCGGATTCCCTGGTACAACTGCCGAACGGATCGTATTCCCGCACGCAGTTCGCAAACAATTCGATCCCGCGGAGCCGCTTCGATCCGGTGGCGGTAAAGTTCCTGGCTCTGAATCCGTTCCGTGCCGAGGGCAACCGCTATAACAGCCAGTTTTTCGACAGCACCGGACCACGCCAAAACTTGGCCGTCGATACCAACAAGAATTCCTACCGGTCGGGCCTCGACGAGAAGATCGATCATTCCTTTAGCGACAAGCACAAGATCTTCGGCCGCTACTCCAACGCCCGGCATCGCTCTATGAGTGGCACCTGGCAGATGCAGCTAGCTAACCGCGATCTGGACTACATTGCCACGCCGATCCCGGTTGACTTTCGTCAGGTTGCCGTCTCCGATTCCTACGTGCTGAATCCGACGACGATCAACGAGGTGCGCCTCGGTTGGAACCGCCGGAAGAGTACGCGACTCCCCGAGAGTCTCGGACAGAATTGGGCGTCGAAATTCGGCATCCCCAATGCGTCACCGGACACCATGCCCATCTTCCAGACGGCGACGGGCGGCCAGTTTTATTTCCGCTTCCCGGAAGGCGAGACGGTCGATGTGCACGAGAACTTCAGCATCCAGGACAACCTCTCCTTGATCCGAGGCCGCCACACCTTCAAGACCGGCTACGAGCTGCTGCGGACGCGAATCAATTCCCATTTGGAAGCGCGGCCGTCGGGAACGTATCTGTTAGGCGGGACGGAGTTTCCTTTCACGCCCGGCACCGGCAACACGTTCGCTTCGTTCCTGTTGGGTTCGGTGGTGCGGGCCGACTTCACCAAGTCGTTTGCCACCTGGCTGCCGCGCTGGTGGAGCAACGCGCTGTACTTCCAGGACGACTGGAAGGCGACCAACAAGCTGACCCTGAACCTGGGCGTCCGCTGGCAAATGGAAAGCCCGTACCAAACCAAGTATGGGCAGCAGAGCCAATTCGATCCCACCGCCATCGATACGCTGACGGGCAGGGTAGGGGCGTTGGTGCACCCCAGCAGCGCGCTCGGCAAACGAGACGCCAATAACTTCCAGCCGCGCCTGGGCCTGGCCTACAACTTCCGGAAGGACTGGGTGTTCCGGGGCGGTTTCGCCGTCAACACGCTCGATCTGTGGACCAACAGCTTGCGGGAGAACTTCGATGAATACTTGGCCACTGCTGTGATCCAGCAGCCGACCGGGAACCCCGCTATCGCGTTCAAGCTCTCCCAGGGGCCGCCGCCGATCAACTTCAATGTCCGGCCCGATGGGTCAGTGCCTTTTGTGGGGAACGTGGCCGGACGCCCGGCGTCCTACCGCGACCCCAACATCCGCGCTCCGTATGTGATGAACTGGAACGGCGGCATCCAGAAGCAGTTCGGAAGGGACTATTTGTTGGAAGTCAACTACCAAGGCTCGTCGGGTGTGGGCTTGTTGAACCGCTGGGATATCAACGCCATCCCCTTGAATATCTCTACCGATCCGGTGCTGTTGAATACGATCCGGAACGCAGCTCAGAACTACAAACCGTATCCGCAGTTTGGGAGCGTGATGCTGTACAGCAATTTCGGGCATAGCAGCTTCCATTCCGGCACCATCAAGGCAGAGAAGCGGATGTCCTCGGGATTTACTTTCACCTCGTTCTACACCTGGGGCAAGTCCATCGACGAGGCCAGCGACGATGGCACCGCCAGTGGCATAACCTACTACAATCGGAGCCTCGAAAAGGGGCGGTCCAACTACGACGTCGCGCACCGCTGGGTCACCTACGCGATTTGGGATCTGCCGGTCGGCAAGGGGAAACGCTGGATGAATAGCGGAGGCGTGGTGAGCAAGGTCATCGGTAACTGGCAGTTGTCGGCGATCCAAAGCGCTGAAACGGGGATCCCGCTGACCTTTTCCCAGAACGGCCAGTTGCCGGGCAACGTAACGAACGTTTATCTGCCGGGGGCGACGCGTCCGAATATGGCCCCTGGGAAGACCTACGACGATATCAAGCTGGACTGGGACCGCAAGGGCCCCTGCCGGCATATTGTCGCCTGCGCCTTGCCGTGGGCCGACATCAACGCGTTTGCTGTTCCACCTTCGTATACTCCGGGACAAGCGGGACGGAACATCATCAACTCGCCGGGCATGTTCTGGCACCAGTTCGCCCTGATGAAGGTCATTCCCGTTACCGAGCGCATCAAGGGAACGCTGCGCGCCGATTTTACCGCGCCGTTCAAGTATCCCTTCTTCTCGGCGCCGAACACGGCGGTGAACTTCCGCAATCCCCAGACGTTCGGCAAGATTACGTCCCAGCAAGGGGGGTTCTCGGGTTTGGGAGCGCGGACGGAGACGATGATCATCTTCAAGTTGGAGTTCTAGAATGGCCTGCACGGAACCGCGACCGTAAGAAAGCGGTCGCGGTTCCGTGCCTTCACGCCTCAAACCTCCACCGTCCCCCGACCATGGTGCGCTCCACCGGTATCTGAATCAGAGTCGAGGGGTCAACCCGCAGCGGATCGCGCCCCAGGACCACCAGATCCGCCAGCTTGCCGGGTTCTATGGACCCCTTCAGCTTCTCCTCAAACGAGGCATAAGCCCCGTGGAGAGTGCCCACGCGCAGCGCCTCCTCCACCGTTACCCGCTGCCGCGGACCCCACACCTGGCCCTTGCTGTCGGTCCGGGTCACCTGCGACTGCAACGCCATCATGGGCTCGAAGGGTCCGGGCGGATAGTCCGAGGTCTGGGTCACACGAATACCGGCGTCCAGGAAGCTGCGCACGGCAAACATATGGTTGAGCCGCTCGGCCCCGTATTCGCGCATCTTCTCGCCATGATAGTAGACGTAGGTGGAGAAGGGATTGGGGATGGCGCCGAGCGCGCGGATGCGCCGGACCAGCCCATCGTTGATGATGGTGCAGTGCTCCAGGCGGAAGCGGGGGTCCGGGCGGGGATGCTCTTTCTGAAGACGTTCGTAGACCCGGAGGGTCTGGTCGATGGCCACGTCGCCATTGGCATGCACGCCGATCTGCCATCCGGCGGCGTGCGCCTTCCGGGCCACGGCGTAAAGGGCGTCCTCCTCCATCACCAGGATGCCGTGGTCGTCGGGCCGGCCGACGTAGGGCTCGGAAATCCTCGCCGTGCGCTCGGAGATCGATCCGTCCGAGATCATTTTTACGGCGCCAATCCGCACCCACTCGTGGCCCAGGCCGGTGCGCAGGCCGGCCGCCATCATGCGGTCCAGGAAGTTGAAGTCGATGAGGCAGTAAACGCGCAGGGCCAGCTCGCCGGCCTCGTAGGAGTCCTGGTAGGCCCGCAGGTCGTCGGGATTGCCGAGGGCATCGTGGGCGGAGGTAACGCCGGAGCGGGCCATCATCCGGGTGATGATCTTGACGCCCTCGCGGTACTCGTCGCGGGTGTAGGCGGAAAAAAAGAGCTTCTGGAACGGATCGATGGCGCGTTCGCGCAGACCACCGGTGAGCCGGCCGGTGGCCCGGTCGCGGTCGATGTGGCCGCCGGGCGGGTCGGGCGTCTTTTCGCCGGCGCCGGCCAGCCGCAAGGCCGCGGAGTTCACGTAGGCGGTGTGCCCGCCGCGATGGCCGACATAAACAGGGTGGCCCGGTGCGGCCACATCCAGGTCTTCTCGCGTGAGCCGGCGGCCGTCGGAAGTCTTGGTGTCGTCGTACTTGAACCCGATCACCCACTGGCCCGGCGGCGTTCGGGCCGCGCGCTCCCGGATCGCCGCCTGGAGGTCGGCAATCGAGCGCAGGTCGCAGTCAACCTGGCGCAGGTGCCGGATACCGGAATAGGAGAGGTGCGTGTGGGCGTCGATGAAGCCCGGCACCACCGTCTTACCTTCCAGGTGGACCTGGCGGGTGCGGCCGGTGGCCAGCCGCGTCACGTCATCATTGCTGCCTACGGCCAGGAAGCGGTCTCCGGCAATGGCGACCGCCTCAGCCCGGGGGTTCTGCGGATCCAGGGTCAAGATGTTTCCGTGATGGAGAAGGAAGCCAGGTTCGGTCTGGGAGGCCGGCAGCAGGGCGGCGGCCCCCAGCGAGCCGAGGAAACGGCGGCGTGTGGAAGGAGGCATCAACCGCCACTGTAGCGCATTCACGCCTGGGGTGTGGCGGCGCCAGGACGAGGACCTCTGGGGGCAGTCCGTTCTTTCGAAGCGCCCGAAGACCGCCCCACATCTTCATCCCTCGTTGGTGCGCCAGGCCAGGGCCATAGGGAACTCCCTTACGGTCGCGGCTCGGTGCGGGGCACGGAGCGGAACCACTGCACCTTGTCCGGACGGGCGCCGGTCAGGGGTTCGCCTTCGGCGTTCACTTCGATGGAGTGGTGGCCTCCGGACTCCACGCAGCCGATGATTTTTCCGGTGCGGCGTTCGACTCGGACCAGCCACGATTCTACGCCGTTGGCGACGTCATGCGGCTGGGTGCCGATCCAGAGGTCGCCGGCCGGCGTGATTTTCAGCGAGAAGGTCTTACCCAGATGGGTCCACTCGCCGAGGTAGCGGCCGTCGAGGTTGAAGCGCTGGATGCGGCCCCACACCCGCTTCCCCTGCCGGTAACTCAGCTCCATCCGTTCGGCCGCTTTCACCAGCGTCCAGGCCCCGCCCGCCACCTGCGCCAGCACTGCCGCACGCCTCAACTCCTTCTCGCTCATCGCTGTTCTCCCCAATCCAACCTCCTTCGGAGGTCTTCAGATTAGGGGACATTTCTAATGGAGCCACATGGGGACATTATCAAAAACGCGCGACATTACCAGGCGCGCGGGTCTGGCGCCGTTAGGGGTGACGGCCGCGGTGTAAGGACTCTTTCTCCGTCAACCTAGGTAAACGGATGTATCGTCCTTGTTGTATCATCGTGGCTAAACTATTTACGGAGACTGCGCCAATTGCCGCGATCCGAGTATGGCGTCCTGAAGCTTCGAGCCAAGGCAGGAGAAGTCGCCGCCTACCACCGCGACCAGGAGCAGCCCGGCAAGCCGCTGCATCTGCTGGTTCCGGGCGGGATGATGGCGTTGGTGTCGCTGGCCATGATGATCTGGGTCTCCTACCTGACCTGGGCGGAGCACCGCCTGCCCGCCAGCGAGGGTCTGGTTTACATGCTGCTGCTCGCCTCAGTTTACGCGGGCAGCGTGTTCCTGTTCAGTTACGGCTATGAGCTGTATGACCTGCCGAAGGCGCTGCGACTGACCGCCCTCCTGGTTTTCGCTTCGTTCCTCGCCATCATCATCATCGCGGTACTGTTTGCCCTCTTGGGGAGCGAGAAATCCAGCTCGTCTTCCGGATCCAGGTCGGGTTCCAGCGGTTCCACTACGTCCTCCTCCGGCTGGGGGTCGCTCGATCTTCATCTCGGCGGTGGCTCCCCGGGAACGGCGGCGCCCGCGGCCGTGCCCCCGGCGCTCGTCCCCTGCCCGTACTGCGGCCGGTCCTATGTGCCGATGCAAACCGACTTGGCTTGCCCGGGTTGCGGCGCCCTGCCGTCGGCCCTTCCCCCATCCGGCCTCAACCTGTCAACTCTACTTGCCTCCGTCCTGCGACCTGGTCGAAATTTGTGACCGGCCGGGACTACAACATCACCGCATACACCTCGCCCTGCTTCGCCGCCCGTCTCATCAACCTCGAGTGGGTGCAGCGCGGCTCCGGGGTGCATCGCATGTCTACATTTCGGAACCACCCGGCTGACAGCGGGTAGGGCGGCCCCCCGGTCGGCTATCCTCGGGAACATCACCGCTCCGAGCGGCGCCGTCATCGCCGGAGCTGCCATAACTACTACCTGGACTGGGCAGCGCCGGCGTCCAGGTATTTCTCCAGCGTCTCAAACAACGTCCGCGAAGAGATCGGCTTGGAGATATAGCCGTCCATGCCGGCGACCAGGCAGCGCGCCTCGTCCCCTTTCATCGCGTGCGCGGTCAGAGCGATGATGGGCAGACGCGTGGCCGTGGTCTTCTCCTTTTCCCGAATGGCGGCGGTGGCTTCGAAGCCATCCATCTCCGGCATCTGGACGTCCATGAGCGCCAAATCAAAGGTCTGCGTTTCCAAGGCCGCCAGCGCTTCCCGCCCGTTCGCCGCCACCACCACCGTGTACCCTCGTTTCTGCAGCAGCCGAACCGCCAAGACCTGGTTGACGCGATTGTCCTCCGCCAGCAGGATTCTCCGGCCCGCCATCGCTTGGCTCTCCCGCACCAGGTGCCGCGTGACGATGCCGGTGACCGCGGCCTCCGCAGGCTTCCTGCCCAGCACCATCACGATGGCGTCGTGCAGCTCCCGCTCCCGAATCGGCTTGGTCAGGTACCCGGCCACGCCCAGATCCTTACACCTGGCGGCATCGCCTCGCTGGCCCGCGGAGGTCAGCATGACGATACTGGTTTCCGACAGCGTGGGATCCTCCCGCACCTGCGCAGCGAGTCCAAAGCCATCCATCTCGGGCATGTGTGCATCGGTGATGAGCAGAGGGAACGGATGTCCGGAATCCCGGCCCCGCCGTAGAGCGGCCAGCGCCCCCGCTCCCGTTTCAGCCACCGACACCTGCGCGCCCCAGGCGGAGAGCATCGCGCTCAGAATCCGGCGGTTGGTGGCGTTGTCGTCCACGATCACGATCGGGAGACCCAGCAGCGACACGACTCCGACCGGGTCCGTCGCCGGGACCCCCTGGGGAACGCCGAACCGCGCCAGGAAGTGAAAGCGGCTGCCCTGTCCGGCTGCGCTCTCCACCCAGATGCGGCCTCCCATCAGGCCCACCAGGCGGGACGATATGGTGAGGCCGAGTCCGGTGCCCCCATATTTGCGCGAGGTAGAGCCGTCCGCCTGCGAGAACGACTCGAAGATCACCTGCTGCTTGTCGAGGGCGATGCCGACCCCGGTATCCCGGACCGTGAAGTGTACCTCGATGCTCCCGGCGTCGTGGCTACCCGCGCTCACCTGCACGATCACCTCGCCCGCCTCCGTGAATTTCAAAGCGTTGCCCACCAGGTTGTTCAGCACCTGTCGCAGACGCGTGGGATCCCCATGCACCCTCTCCGGGACCTCCGCCTCCACCTCGCAGGCCAGCTCCAATCCTTTCTGGTGGGCCGGCACCGCGAAGGCTTGCATGACTCCCTCCAGGGCGTCACGCAGGTGAAAGTCAATTTCATCGAGCTGCAGTTTCCCTGCCTCGATTTTGGAAAAATCCAGAATGTCGCTGAGGATGGCGAGCAGGGAATCGGCGGAGGTCTTTACCAGGTCGAGGCACTGTCTCTGGTCCGGGTCGAGCTCGGTTTCCAGCACCAGCTCGGCCATTCCCAGAATGCCGTTCATGGGAGTACGGATCTCATGGCTCATGTTGGCCACGAACTCGCTCTTCAGGCGGCTGGCGGCTTCGGCCGCTTCTTTGGCTCGTTGCAAGGCTGCTTCCGCGCGCTTGCGGTTGGTGACGTCTCGAAATCCCCAGACCCTTCCGATGTTACGGCCCCTGACGCACTGCGGCTCCGAGTGGCGCTCGAACACCCTCCCGTCTTTGAACTCCAGGACGTCGTCGCTCGCCTCATTGGGGTTGGCGTAAAGTTGATTCACCCTTTTCAGATGATCTTCAGGCGCCGCGACTTGAGTCAGCGCGTGCCGGGTGAGCTGGTGATGATCGGCGGTGGCCATTACGGAGGCCGGAATTCGCCACATTTCGGCGAACCTCCGGTTGGCGGTCACGATGCGGCCTCGCAGATCAACCACCAGCATGCCGTCCAAAGTGGACTCCAGGGTGGTCCGGATGATTTCGGTCTGGCTCTGCACCCGGCGTCGCAGGATCACCACCCAGCCCAGGATCACCAGGACGGCGCCGGCCAGAGTTCCCAACCCCGAAAGCGCGCGATTCGGCGTCAGCCAGGGGGCCTTCCGCAGCACCACAAAGCCCTCCGGCGAGCGCAGTTGTATCCGGAAGGTGGTCGGGGCGCCCAGGGTGTCGGTTTCCACCAGACAAATGCCGGTCAGCCGAACCTGGCTTCCCTCCGGCGTCGTGGCCAGCCTGGGGTTCAGAGGCCCCTTCCACAGTCCGCTGAATACGGTTTTATCCTGGCTGATGATGAAAGCCTGTTCATTGGGGAGCGCGGACGACGCGCTCAGTCGCCCTTCCAGGCTCACCAGCGCCGAGTCGTATTGTCCGCTCAGCACCTCCTGTGCCGTAAGCGGGATGGGACGGGGCAGCGGGCCCTTCGCCACGCGCCGGCAAACTGCTTCCTGCAGCGCCGGCCGGGAGTCCACTATGCCGGGGAATCCCACTACATCCACCGTATCCCCGAGCTCCACCGGAGAGGCCTGCGGGGTCTCCACATACAGGCTGCCGGACTCATCCGAGACATAGAGGACCGGCCCGCGCATTTGCGCCGTCACCACGCCGCGCACGTGAACGCGCCGGTTGGAGGTCCCTCGGACGGTATACCGATTAAGGAGCGCAATGGGGCGCGCCGGGGCCGCGAAGGGGTCGGCCGGAGCCGGCTCGAGAACCTGCACCTCCCGCAGGCTGGGGATGAAAAGGTTGACCCCGATCAGTTGGTTGCGCCGGTTGAAGCGCGCCCCGCAGACCCCGCGGAGACGCACCTTAGCGTCCACCAGCCCGGCCGGCGCGACCGCCTGACCGGCGAGGTGGCCGATAATGCCACCCCCGGTGATGGCCACGCTAAGGCGCAGGGGGCGCCCGTCGGTGGGGAACACCGCCGCTCGTACGATGCCCTCCACCTCCACCCAACTGCCGTCCTCCGCCGTCGACGCCATGTCTTCGAACGACACCGGACGAGCCACCGGCAGGGCGGCGTCTCCGAGGACCTTCCACCGCGGGCTATAGACGCTGGGGGCGAAGCCGGGCTGGGCGGTGATCCCCTCCAGTTCGATCCTTTGTCCGGCCCGGAGCACCGCCCCCTGGGGCGGCCAGCGGACCCAGATGCCGCCCGTCGTGTCCTGGAGGAACACGTTGGGCGCAACCCCGTCGAAATAGGTCACTATCCCCCGCAAGCGCACGGGATAGCCCTGATTCGCCTGCTCCACGCTGAGTTTGCGGATCTGCGCCACACGGGTGAGGGTGGGCTGTCCCAACGCCGCGCCGGCACACAGCAGCCAGACCCCAAGGCGGTATTTGGCCCTAAACTGCACACCTTTCTTATCGGTGGAGACGCCGGGGGCGACCGGAATTAATCTTACGATTTCGTCATCCCGGCCCAAACAGGCGTTGACAGCGGCCGACCTCCGGGTTTAGACTGCGGTCAACATTACAGTCGGACAAGGGGGTATAGCATGCGAAGACTGGATTTGTGGTGGTGTTTGGTTGCGGCCGCGGTCTGGGGGCAAACCTACACGGCTTCCGTGCGCGGAACCGTAACTGACTCCTCGCAGGCGGCGGTTCCTAATGCCCGAATTACGGCTACAGATGTCGACCGCAACGTGGCCTACGCGACCACTTCCGATACGTCGGGCCGGTACATATTCCCGGCGTTGCCGCCCGCCCAGTACCTGGTGAGCGTGGAGGCGCCGGGGTTCCGCAAAACCACGCGGCCTGCTTTCC
The DNA here is from genome assembly GCA_041477815.1 of Terriglobia bacterium. Classification (GTDB taxonomy): domain Bacteria; phylum Acidobacteriota; class Terriglobia; order Bryobacterales; family JACQDG01; genus JBGOUV01. Next base: position 12,918 of record JBGOUV010000099.1, read on the forward strand.
GGCTCGAAGTGCAGCAGCAGGCGACCGTCGACGTCGAGCTCACGGTCGGTGACGTGACGACGGTTGTGGAGGTGGCGGCCTCTGCGACGCTGTTGAACACCACCTCACCGGCCCTCGGGCAGGTGGTCGAAAGCCGCTTCCTGATGACCGCGCCGCTCAGCACCCGCAACCCGCTCAGCTTGATCATGCTGGCGCCGGGCATTGTCTCCACCGGCTCGGGCACCAACTTTGTCTCCAGCGGGGTCCGCAACAACGCTTCGGAAGTGCTGATGGACGGCGCCCCGCTCACCGGCATCGAGCAAAACGGCGGCGTCACCGACGTGAAGTACACCCCCACGGTGGACGTGATTGAAGAGTTCAAGATTCAGACGAACTTCTTCAGCTCCGAGTTCGGCAACTCCGGCGGCACGGTCATCAACATGGTCTCCAAGAGCGGCACCAACGAGATCCACGGCGTCGGCTATTACTTCCGCCGGGACAACGCGGTAAACGCCAACAACTGGTTCTCCAACGCCCGGGGCGGGACGCTGCCCGACTCGACGCGGGATAACTATGGAGGCACCATCGGAGGGCCGGTGTACCTTCCCAAGCTCTACAACGGGAAGAACCGGACCTTCTTCTTTGCCGACTACGACCGCGTGCAGGCGTCGAGCGCCACTACCGCCCTGGGCAGCGTTCCCACAGCCCAGCAACTGGGCGGCGACTTCTCCGACACGCGCCTGAATAATGGCGCTCTGGTTCCCCTCTTCGATCCGTACAGCACGTTCACGGACGCGAACGGAACCGTGCTCCGGAATCCTCTGGCCGGGAACCTCGTTCCTCTCTCTCGCCAGGACCCCATCGCCAGAAACTTCCTCAAGTACTTCCCGGCGCCCAATCAGCCGGGCGACCGCTTCACCCGGAACAACAACTGGTACGCCGAAGGCAGCAATTTGAGCGCCGGTAACAAGATTGACGGCAAAGTGGACCACAATGTCTCCGAGAAGCAGCGCTTCACCGCCCGTTACGGCGTGGATTGGGGCTGGAGCACGCCCGCCAATCTGACCGGGAATATCTCGCACAACGCCAACCCCGGCTACAGCCGTTCCCAGAACTTCGCCATCGACTATACCCGCACCCATAGCCCCACCACGATCATCAACGCGCGCGCCGGCGTCCTGCGCGTAAAATCGATCCGCGACCCGCTCAGCACCGGCTTCGACGCCACCACGCTGGGCCTTCCCAAGTCCATGATAGATGCGACCGGGGTGATGGCGTTCCCCTCGTTTTCGGCCCAGTACCGCGCCATGGGCGCGGGCGGGTACGCAATTATCCATCGCTACGAGGACGTGTACCAATACATGGGCGCGATCACCAAGATTCAGGGCGGTCACACCATCAAGACCGGCGCCGAGTTTCGCAAGCTGCACTTGAACTACTTCCAGCCGAACACGCCGAACGGCTCCTTCACCTTCACCCGCGGCGTCACCTCGCAGAACCCGACAATTTCCACTTCCACCCAAGGGGACGGCCTCGCCTCGGCGCTGCTCGGCTGGGGCAGCGGTGGAGTGGTGTCGATCGACTACCCTACCTGCCAGTCGGCAGGCTATTTCGGGACCTACGTCAACGACGACTGGAGAGTCACCCGCAGGCTGACGCTGAATCTGGGCCTCCGCTACGACTTCGATATTCCCCGCACCGATCGATTCGACCGCATCAACTGGTTGGATCTGGGCGCGCCCTCTCCGATCGCCGACGTACCGGCGGTGAAGGCGGTCTTTCCCAACATGAAAGGCCTGATGCGGTTCGCCGACGACAGCAACCGTACCCCCTACGACGGCGACTACAACAATGTGCAACCCCGCTTCGGGTTCGCCTATGCCCTGGACAGCAAGACGTCCCTCCGCGCCGCCTACGGCCTGTTCTACGTGGTTTCGCGCCACACCGTGAAGGGCGAGGTTGGTACGGCGTTCGGCTTTACCGATTCCTCCATTCCGTGGACCCTCGACAGCGGCCTCACCCGGTACGCCACGTTTTCCAATCCCTGGCCGGCGGGCCTGACCTTTCCGCCGGGCCGGAATCCGGCGGCCTTCCTCGGTATGGGAGCCGGCTCCCCTCTTCCCAAGGACGACAACCCGCAGTATCAGCAGTGGAGCTTCTCGATCCAGCGCGAGGTCCCCGGTCGCGGTGTGGTGGAGGTGAACTACGCCGGGACCAAGGGCACGCACCTGTATTTCGGCTCCGGGGACATTGTGTCGCAGCTCAACACCCTCGACCCCATCTACTGGAACCTGGGCCGGGGAACCTCCGGCACGGGTCTGAACGCGTCGGTGCCGAACCCCTTCTTCGGCGTCATCACCAACCCCACGGTCACCAACTACAACCGGTCGACCATCCAGTTGAATCGTTTGCTCCGGCCCTTCCCGGAGTACAGCAGCGCGGGCGGCTACCGGGCCTCCCGAAACATCGGCAACTCCATCTATCACGCCTTGCAGATCAAGTATGAGAAGCGGTTCTCGCACGGGCTGAGCATGCTCTCCCACTACACCATCTCCAAGATGATCAGCGACTCCGACTCCTCCGGCACCGATGTAGACTGGCTCGCCGGCGGGTCGAGCGTCCAGGACCTCAAGAACCTCCGTAACGAGCGGTCTCTCGCGGTCTTTGACAGACCGCAGCGGCTGGTGGTCAGCCTCGACTACCAGTTGCCGGTGGGCCGGGGCCGGGCTTTTGGGAAGAGCCTGAACCGGATCGTGGACGCCGTGATTGGCGGGTGGGAGATGATGGGCACACTTACGGCCAGTTCCGGCTCGCCGCTGGGGATCACCCAGTCGGCCAGCAACCTGTGGCAGGGCAACCAGCGGCCCAACCTGGTCGGCGACCCCAGCCGGCCGGGATCGCCCCGCGACAAGCTCAACAACTATTTCAACGTGGACGCGTTCCAGTCCGTGGGGCCCGACCTCATGGGCTCCACGCCGCGGTTCCTGCCCAGCTATCGCGGGCCGTCGCTCATCAACGAAGACGTGACCCTGATGAAGAACTTCGCCATCCAGGAAAGGAAGTCCGTGCAATTGCGGCTGGAGGCCTACAGCGCCACCAATAGCCCGCAGTGGAACAACCCCGGCGCCGGCTTCGCCCCCGGCAGCAGCAGCTTCGGCCAAATCAGCAGCGCCGGCGGCAACCGCACCATTCAGATCGCCGCCAAGTTCTACTACTAGGCTATGCCGCGGCTCGCCAGTCCCCGGCCGGCGAGCCGTGAATCATGGCGCCGCCGGCCATGAGGCTGTCGAAGGAACCCCGGCTGGCCTGGAGACTCCGGAAATTCACGGGGCCCTTGCTTCCTTCTCTTGTGGGCTACCCATCTACCCATTCCTGCGCCTGACCAATGACCCCAATTACTCAAGGAGATCAAGACCGCTCCAAAGCCGTCCTCCTCCGCCGTCCCGCCAGCAGATACACCCCGGCCCCCACCAGCCCCACGGCCATCCATTGCGTCGACGAGAGCGCCCACCCGAACGGAAACGCGCGCTCGGCCGGATCGCGCAGAAACTCCACCCCGAACCGGAAAGTGGAATACAACACCAAATATAGCCCCAGGATGGCGCCCTCGCGATGGGGGCGGCCGAACTGTCTCCAGAGCACTCCGAAGATCACCGCCTCGGCCAGGGCTTCGTAGAGTTGAGTCGGATGTAGGCGGATGCCGAGAGGCACTCCCACCAAGTCCCGCGCCACGGGATCGGTGAACGTCACCGCCCAGGGCAGGGAAGTGGGTTTGCCCCAGCAGCAGCCGGCCAGAAAGCATCCGATGCGGCCGATGGCGTGACCCAGGGCCGCCGCCGGCGCGAAGATGTCCGCTACCGGCAGGGCGGCCAGACCGTGGCGCCGCAGCCGCCAGATGGCCACCGCCAGCGCCACCAGGAACCCGCCGTAGAACACCCCCCCGGCCTGGAGCGTGGCCAGGGAGAAGATTTGTCCCGGATTGGCTTGATAGTACCGGAAGTCGTTCAGGACCAGGAACAGCTTGGCGCCTACGATCCCGGCCATGGCGGCGTAGATGCCCACCGAAGACACGGCCTCGGGATCGAGCCCCACGCGCCGGGCCAGCTTGGAGGCCACTTGCAACCCCGCCAGGAAGGCCAGGGCCACCAGCAGGCCGTAGCTGTGCAGGGTGAAGAAGTCCAGATGCAGCAGTCGGGGGTGCATTACTTCGCTCGCCGCCTCTCCGCGCGTACCAGGTACAACAACAACAGTCCTCCGCCGGTCACGATCGCCGAATCGGCCAGGTTGAAGGCGGGCCAGTGGTAGTCGCCCACGAAGAAATCCAGAAAGTCGACCACGCCGCCGCTCCGCACGCGGTCAAACAGGTTGCCCATGGCGCCGCCCAGGATGAGGGCCAAGGCGGCGTTCTGCTGGGCGGCGGTGGCATTCGAGGTCCACAGGACATAGCCCACGCCGGCCAGCGCCGCCGCCGACAGGAATACCAGGGCGAACGTCTTCCCCGCCGTCGGGGACTCGGCGAACAGCCCGAAGGCGATCCCCGGGTTTTTCACGTGCACGATCTGGAAGAAGCCGGGAATCACCGGGCGGCTGTCGTAGGGCGCGAGTCCCGCTTCGATGAGGGTCTTGGTGAGACGGTCGGCCAGAAACACCCCGGCCGCCAGCAGCAGGTACAGCAGCCGCACCGCCGGCGCCAGGACTGCCGCTTCGATCTTATCCGCCACGCTGGATCTCTTCCACCGCCTCGACGCACGGAGCGCAAATGGTCGGCCACCGCGGGCTCTGCCCCACGTCGGTCGTATACTTCCAGCACCGCTCGCACTTGGCGCCCGGCGCGCGCTCCACCTGCACCTCGATCCCCTCGCCTGTGCCCTCGCGCAGGTCCACCTGGGAGACGATGAACAGCGCCGGAAGCTGCGGCCGGTAGCCGGCCAGCAACTTCCCCA
>JBGOUV010000528.1:0-3815 GCA_041477815.1 Terriglobia bacterium
CGGTGTCTGGGAACAAAACGAACCCCAGCCGCCGCACCTCCCCGGCGCCGGCCCTGTGGCGCTGCTGTGGGTGCCCGCGGCCCAGCTCTCCGACGCCATCCTCGCCCTACGGGCTCGAGGGTTCCACTACACCCCCCTGGCAGCGTAGCGCAAATCGAACCGGGCCATCCTCGACGGAGTCTCCCCGGGCTGGAGTCTACCCATCTGTAATTTGTACTTGACGAGCTGTGTCATTTTTGGCACAATGACCTGTGATCGACCGCTCCAAGAAGCTACCGGCGTTCTTCTACGAAACACCAGGCGGCAACCAACCCGTCAGGGACTGGATCAAGGGCCTCTCGCCCGAAGATCGGCGGCTTGTCGGTCGGGACATACAGGAAGGTCGAGTTTGGCTGGCCTATCGGGATGCCGTATTGCCGCAGCCTCGGAAACGGACTCTGGGAAGTGCGCAGCGACCTGACGGGCGGAAAAATAGGTCGCGTAGTTTTTTGCGTGGTCCGGGGGCGCATGGTGCTGCTTCACGGCTTCATCAAAAAGACGCAGAACACGCCCTCGCGGGATATGGAACTGGCTCTCAAACGTAGGAAGGAAGTGGAGTAAAACAATGGCTCAGAAGAAGAAAGGGAAAATAGGGTCGTCTTTCGATGACTTCCTGGCCGAGGAAGGCATTCTGGAGACGCGCGAGGAACAAGCGCTGAAGCAGATTCTGGCGGACCAAATCAAGGCCGCCATGGAGAAAGACAGGCTTACGAAGTCCGCGATGGCTGCCCGGATGCAGACCAGCAGGCGCGCGCTTGATCGCCTGCTGGACCCAAAGAACACCAGCGTGACTCTGCATACTATGCAACGCGCCGCCGCCGCCGTGGGAAGGCAACTCCGTTTGGAACTGGTATGAACGACACCCATGCTTGATAACACGAAAGGGGAGAGGTTGCAGGGGGGGATCTCTTGCCGGGTCAGTAGGGGAAGCGCTGGCGGAATTGGGGGAAGTCGACTTCCAGGCCCAGCCCGGGGGCTTCGGGGAGGGTAACCTGGCCGTCCTTCTGAACTGGGAAGGTGCCTTTGGTTAGCTCTTGGTAGGCGCGCTCGTCGGCGCCATCCCATTCCTGGATGAAGAAGTTGCGGCAGACGGACATGGCGTGGAGGGAGGCGACGTGGGCGATGGGGCCATACCATTGGTGGGGCGCGACTTCGACGCCGTAGACTTCGGCCAGGTTGGCGATCTTGCGAAGCTCGGTGATGCCGCCGCAGTGGATGACGTCAGGCTGGATGATGGCGGCGCCGCGGGCGTCGAGGAGGTGGCGAAAGTCGAAGCGGGAGAGGAGGCCCTCGCCGGTGGCCACGGGGACGGGGCTCTTGGCGGCAATTTCTGTGAAGGCCTGGGGGTTCTCGCGCTGGGTGGGCTCTTCGATGAACAGCGGACGGTAGGGGGCGACGGCGCGGGCGAATTCGATGGCCGAGCGGGGGGTGAAGGTCTCCCACATTTCGAGGGCGATGTCGAGGGATTTGCCGCCGCCGCGACGGACGGCTTCGAGGTCGGCGATGGTCTGGTCGAGGCGCTCGACCTCGGTGTTGGCTTTGGGCACGACCCATTTGACCGCGGTCCAACCGCGCTCGCGGGATTGGGCGGCGCGGTCGGCCAGGGCGGCGGGCGAGCGGGGGTTTAGGCCGTGGTCCCAATGGCTGTAGTAGACGCGGAGGCGGCGGTGCAGGGGTCCGCCGAGGAGCTGCCACACGGGGAGGCCGAGGCGCTTGCCCTGGAGGTCCCAGAGGGCGATGTCGACGGCGGAGAGGGCGGTCATCAGCACGGAGCCGTCGCGCCAGCGGGAGAGGCGGTAGTACATACGGTCCCAGTGGTCCTCGATCGGGGAGGGGTCCTGGCCCACGAAGTGAGGCTCGAGCCAGCGGAGGGCTTGTTCCACGATGTCGACGCGGGCGGGCAGGGAGCCTTCGCCCAGTCCGATGAGGCCGGCGTCCGTGTGGATTTCGAGAAACAGGAGGTCCCGGCGGGGGGCCAGCCTTACCTTATGGGTGGTGAAGCGGGTGATCTTCAGGCGGGGGGCGGCGGCGAGCAGGGAGGCGCCGGGGAGGGATTGCAGGAGGGCGCGGCGGGAGAGGTTAGTGGGGCGCATCGTAGAGGAAGAGCAGGTCCCGGCGGGGGGCCAGCCTTACCTTATGGGTGGTGAAGCGGGTGATCTTCAGGCGGGGGGCGGCGGCGAGCAGGGAGGCGCCGGGGAGGGATTGCAGGAGGGCGCGGCGGGAGAGGTCAGTGCGGCGCATCGTAGAGGTGATTGGCGGACGGATAGGTACTGGAAGTGAGGCGGCAGGAGGGACCTTCGCCCCAGAATTCGGGGAGGTGGAAGGTGGAGGGAGGGGCGTAGACGATGTCTCCCTCAGAGGCGGTGAAGGGAGCCTGGCCCTCTATGGTCCAGCGCAGGGTGCCCCGGAGGACGATCCAGAATTCGGCGAAGTCGGCGTGGAAATGGCCGCGGTCGCCGGGGCGGGTGCGGAGGTCTTTCTTGTGGCCGTAGATGAAGTTGCCGCGGACGCGGTTCTTGCGCTGGGCGGGCTCGCTCCAGGTGGATTGGGTGCGGTGCGCGGCTTCGAGGTCCTCGATGTTGACGTGGAGGCGGTCGGCCTTGTCGGAGGGGACGTCGGTGGGGTTGAGGCCGGTCTGGAGGGTGACCGGAAAGTAGCCCTCGCCGGGACGGGACTCGTAGATGGGGGTGGCGTCGCGCAAGGTGACTTCGAAGCGGATCGCCGGCGTGTCGCCTATTACTTCTAGAGAGTGGAGATGGCGCTCGGGGGCGTACACGTAAGAGCCCTTGCGGGCTTCGATGGTTTGGAACTTGCCCTCCGGGAATTCGATTTCGAAGCGGATGCGTCCTTCCTGAACGACCCACCACTCGGGGGAATCGGGGTGCAGGTGGCGAACGACTTTGGAGCCGGGGGCGGCGGAGATGACGCGTCCTCGCGAGTTCTGGTCGAGGATGACCAGCTCTTCCCAGTTGGCTTGGCCGGGGTGTTTGGCTTTGAGGTCGGCCAGGCGGGTGAGGGGTTTCATGGGGGCCTGGTAGGCCGTTGGTTGGACCGGCTTGGGGAACCAGAAGACGCGGGGCTTGGGGGCATGGGGGAAGGCGATCGAGGAGGCTAGGAGGAGCCCCAAGAAGGCTTTTGCCGCAGAGGACGCAGAGTTAAAGAGGGGCTTCCTCTGCGGACTCTGCGTCCTCTGCGGTGAAATCCTGGCGACGTTAGCGCGCACGGGACACTTCGTCATAAAGGGCGGGGAGGCTTTTGGCGAACAGGCCCGAGGGGGCCGGCCAGCCCAGATCGTCGAGTTTCAGGGCCGTCGGGAGCTGTTCCTTGGTCGTCCCCTTGCGGATCAGCTCGCTGACCTTGGAGCGTAGCGTGCGGATGTTGCTCTGGAACTGCACCAGGTCGGCGCGCTTGGAGATAGCGCCGTGGCCGGGGATCCAGGTTTCAGCGTCGAGGGTGAGGGCGCCGTCGATGGTCTTGAGCCAGGCTTCGGAGGAGCCGCCGCCGGAGTAGTCGATGAAAGGAGCGCCGCGGACGAATAGGTCGCCCATGTGTACGACCTTGTGCGCGGGGAAGTAGATTACGGCGTCGCCGTTGGTGTGGCCGGCGCCGAAGTGGCGGGCGCGGACTTCCTTGCCGCCCAGGCGGACCACCAGCTCATCGGCGAAGGCGATGCGGGGGACGCCGGGCTGGCTGCCGGCGACCATGTTGGCGGCGGCGTTCTTGTGGGCGAAGATTTCGGCGGAGGTCATCAGGCTCTGGTTGCCGCCGGTGTGATC
>JBGOUV010000530.1:0-3780 GCA_041477815.1 Terriglobia bacterium
TGCGGAAGACGTGAGCAATGAACCGCATCCGTTGCGGAAAGTCCGACCAGTCCCAGGCCCCGGTGCGGTCCGGCGCGCCGGGCGGCTCCACGCGCGCCAGCAGGGCGGCGAGCTCCGGCTGGCTCACCTCCCGCAGCGAGGCGGGAAACTCCGCCGGAATATCCTCCCCCAGGCGTATCTCCCCGTCCGGCAAGCGCAGCGTCATGAAGTGCTCGGTGATAGCGTGGTGGGTCAGCGACCGTCCGATCTGGGCCAGCGGCGCCGCCATCCAACGCAGCGACCCTGCCAGGACGCCGTGCAGCAGACGCGGGCAACCCGGCCACAGGGCGGCGCGGAGACTCTCTCCCAGGTCTCGAACCTCGGCCACCGGCACCTCGAGCGCGTTCTCAATCTCCGGTTGCAGGCGCATCTGCTCGTGCATGCCGATCTCCGTATTAGCCAGTAGCAGCAGTTGCGCCCGGACGCCGGCGTCGCGCTCGGCCACTACCTGGCAGTAGTGTCCGAACGCCCGGCGCAGATACTCCTGGCCCGCGGGCGGGTCCCCCGGCAGCAGCCCCGCGCAGAACGCCGTGAGATCCTCCGGGCCGGCCGGCCACTCGGACAGCAGCCGTGCCAGGTCGCGCCCAATCTCGGCGAAGACTTTCAGATTTCCCCGGCCCACCGCGTCGCTCGCCCGCCGGAACCCCTGCATCGGATCGTAGATCCGTACCATCATCTTCCCCAGCCGCGTATGGGGTTGCAGGAAACCGGCCCGCAGCAACCGCCGCCCGACGCTTTCGACGAACCCGGCTGCCTGGCCGGGAGTGTGCAGCAGGCGTTCGAAGGTCCGGACCAGGTCCTCCTGCCGGATGGTCTGCCCCGCCTGTTTCGAGGCCCACGCGGCGAAGGTGCACCAGTTGGCCCCCGGGCCCACCCGCCCGGCCAGGGCCGCGGACAGCTCGTAATAGGCCTGACTGATCTGTAGATTGCGGACCATGCCGTCCGCCACGGCGACGATGCGGTCCACGTCCGCAAGCGAGAAAGGGGCGGGCACGGCGTCAGACTACCATAGAACCGCGCACCACCATGGATGGATTCGGCAGCGGCCCGCGCACCCTTGGCCCCCTCGCCAAGCGGAGGGCCAAAATCTTCAAAGAAGAGCGTCGTTAATGATATTCTGTGTCAGAGGAAAGATAAGGATTTGTACGCGCTGCCGGTGATTCCGATGCATTTTCGACAAAAACGCCCCGGACATACCTGGAGTCCAGCCGGGAGCCCGTACCGCCGGCCGCCCGAACCGGAACAGAGATAGCCATGGCAGACGATCCCGACCGCACCCGCCAGCAGCCCCACCTGGTCAGTTACATCATCTCGCCACCCGTGCGCCAGGAGATGGAGCAGGACCGCGAGAAGCGGATCGACGTCATCATCAGCCTGGTGGAGCCGCGCGATCATCCCGAGCTGGGAGTCGGTCCCGCCAAGGCGGCGGTCAAAGAAGCGCTCGGCCCAACGCCGGTGCGGGAAAGCGAGTTCTACATTTTCGCCGGCCTCCGGGCCTCCGAAATCGAGCGGCTCTCCCAGATGAAGGAGGTCTACCAGATCTGGAAGGACGACCGCTGCCGCGCGCACCTGCTCTCTTCCACCGACACGGTGAAAGCGACCGCCTGCTGGCGTACCTTCGACGCCCGAGGCAAGGGGATCACCTGGGCGGTTCTCGACACCGGCATCCGGTACGAGCACCCGCATTTTAAGACTTACGACAACATCGACCGGCAATTCAGCAAGAATCTTTCCTCGTCTCCGGACGACGAAGACGTGAACGGGCACGGCACCCACGTGGCCGGGATCATCGCCGGCTGCGCCGGGCGGGGCGACGGAGATTCTGGATTTCGCGTGGCCACCTATCTGGAGGATGCGAACAATCCCAAGATCGACGCCCTGAACGGATGGCCCTCCGGCGTGGCGCCCCTGGCCCGGCTGGTCAATGTGAAGGTGCTCGAGGACGACGGCTCCGGATCGGCCTCCACCGCCATCCTCGGGCTGGAGCATATCCGCCAGATCAATCAGGGCAGCCGCCAAATTCGCATCGACGGGGCCAACCTGAGCCTGGGTTATCCGTTCGATCCGAAATGGTACGGCTGCGGCCACAGCCCCCTCTGCGAGGAAGTCCGGCGCGCCGTCAATTCCGGCATCAGCGTAGTGATCTCCTGCGGCAACGCCGGGTATGGAACCGCCCAACTCGACAGCGGCCAGCAGGTGCCCATCTACCTGGAACTCTCCATCGCCGACCCGGCCAACACCGAGGAAGCGATTGCCGTGGGCTCCGCCCACAAGTCCGCCCCGCACAGCTTCGGCATCTCCTACTTTTCCTCCAAGGGACCCACCGGCGACGGCCGCCTGAAGCCCGATCTGGTGGCCCCCGGGGAAAAGGTGGTTTCGTGCTCCATTCATTTCGACGATCCCGATGAGAACCAGCGCTATCACTACGAAGAGAAGAGCGGCACGAGCATGGCGGCGCCGCACGTCTCCGGCGCTATCGCCGGCTTCCTTTCCGTCCATCGGGAATTCCGGGGCGATCCCCGGGCCTTGAAGCAGATCCTGATGAAGACCGCAACCGATTTGGGCAGGCAGCGCACCTTCCAGGGAGCGGGCCTGGTGGACATGCTGCGGGCCATTATGTCGGTCTAAAGGAGTATCAGCAATGGCACGAATGAAACAGGCGCGAAGCAGGGAGCTTTCCTTGTGGCAGTCGGCGGCCGACCAGGTGGTGTCCAAAGGATCCGCCGGGGGTCAGGCGCTGGACGTGAACAGCCCTAGGGCGATCCGCCGGCCGGACCAGAGCGATCACGTCATCGCCGCGGCCAACGATCTTGCGCAGAGCCTGGACCAGGGCGAATCTCTCCCCGAAACTCCGCACGCCGTGGCCGCCGCCACCCTGGGCGTCGGCGACACCGTAAAATTCTGCTCCGTCACCGCTCTGAAGCTGGCGCGGGCTCGCCTGAAAGCCCTCCGCACCGGGGACGACTCCGAGGTCAAGAAATTTGAGGCCGAGCTGGGAGCGCAATTCGGGCAGTGCGACCCCCGCTGGGCGCAGGTGATCGCGGTGTACGTCGCCGCGGGCGCCACCCACGGACCGGTCCCCTACCGCCGCCACCAGCAGCTCGGCGACTTCGTGATCGACGGGCAACTGCCCGACAACGCCAAGATCGCCCTAGTCGCCGACTGGGGCACCGGTCAGGATCCGGCCCGTTTCCTGCTGAAACAGATCGCCTCCAAGAAGCCGGACGTGGTCATACACCTCGGAGACGTCTACTACTCCGGCGCCGAGCACGAGTTCCAGAACTATTTCTACAAGATTTGGCAGCAGACTCTGCAGCTTCCCAAGGTCAAGTGGGGCGCCAAGCTCGCCGCCCCCTCCCACCCCGCCACCTTCACCCTCTCAGGCAACCATGATATGTATGCCGGCGGCGGACCGTATTACACCACCATCGATATGCTCGGGCAGCCGGCCAGCTATTTCTGCCTTCGCAACAGCCAATGGCAGTTCATCGCCCTGGACACCGGCCTCCACGACGCCGACCCGGTGGGCGGCTCCACCACCTTCCTGGAAAAGTCCGAGGTCGAGTGGCTGCAGGACAAGATCCACAACGCCGGCGGCCGCAAAACGGTCCTCCTTTCCCACCACCAGCTCTTCTCCGCCTACGAGAACATCGGCCCTACTAAGATCAACCAAGGGCTCCTCGACCAGGTAAAGGACCTCCTGCCCGAACTGACGGCCTGGTTCTGGGGCCACGAGCACAA
>JBGOUV010000365.1:0-7219 GCA_041477815.1 Terriglobia bacterium
GGTGGAGCCGGTGGCGTCCTGGCTGAGATTGCGTCCGGCCTGGTCGGCCGCGTGGCCCACCGCGGTTACCCGGCTGAACTGGCCGTTGCCGCCCGCTACCAGCGTCACCACCGCCGACTTCATGGCCGCCGACGTGCCGTTGGGGATCTGCAGCGACGCGCCCGTATAGGTCCCGGTCAGGACGGCGTTGGTCACGCCGCTGGCCGCCGCCTTGATGGCGATCAGGATATCGTTGGTGTTGTCGGCGGCCTCGGTGCCAGCCCCCAGCAGTACGCTGCCGTCGCCGCTCAACCGCCCCAGCACCTGCAAGGTATTACGAATGGGGTTGGACAGCGTAACGGTGCCGTTGGAGGCGACCGTATACGTGCCGCTGCCGGTGGAGGCCGCCGGCGCTCCGTTGCCGCGGCCCAATTTGCCCGTGTAGGTGTAGGCGCCCTGCCCGTTGAAGGTAATCGACCCGCTGAGGCTCTGGGCATCGGTCGCCGAGCCCTGCGAGGCCGTCACCAGCAGGTGGGCGAAATAATACTTACCGTTCAGCGACGCGTTATTCAGCGTCTGGGGGAAGGCGATTCCGGCGAACAAGAGCACAGCCGCAGCGGCTCGAAGGTGGTATGGTGTCATGGAAACAATCCCCATTTATCTTACACTAGAAGAAGCCATTAGCCATTAGCTTTTGGCTGCACAGCAACCAGGATGTCTCTATTCTAACCAAACCCCTTGGGGCGCGAGAAGTTGCTCGCGCCTGTGTTACTGTATGGCTATGAAGCCTTGGGGTATTGTCATTCTGGTCTTGTCGGCGATGGCTCTGGCGGCGATGGTGGCGCAGCCTACCGCAGGCCCGGAGGAACCGCGGTTCACCGCGGAAAAGGAGCTGATCCGCCCGGAGGGCTACCGGGAGTGGATCTTTGTGGGGGCCTCGCTGGGCATGAGCTACAACGAAGCGGCTCCCAAACAGCCCACCTTCCACAACGTCTACCTGCACCCGCGCGCCTACCGGGAGTTCGTCAAGACCGGCCGCTTTCCGGAACGGACCATCCTGGCCATGGAGGTGCTGATGCCCGGCGCGCAGTCCTCCATCAACCGCCACGGCCAGTTCGAGGACCGTCCGGTGGGGGTCGAGGCGGCGGTGAAGGATTCCAGCCGCTTCCCGGAGGGCTGGGCGTACTTCAACTTCATCCGCCCCGGCCAGAGCGCCGCGCCTACCGCTAAGGCCTTCCCCAAAGAGGCTTGCTGGCAGTGCCACCACGAGCACGCCGCGGGCGACAATGTTTTCACCCAGTTCTATCCGGTGCTGCGCCAGGAATGGAAATAAAGGAGCTGGGCGGCGGCGTCTCGAACCGCGTATGGCTGGTGGAGGAGCCGGCGGGCCGCTACGTGATCAAGCAGTCGCTCGACCGGCTGCGGGTGGCCGAGGAGTGGCTGGCCGATCGCTCCCGCATCTTCCGCGAGCGCCAGAGCCTGGAGGACGCGGCGCGCTTTCTCCCCGCCGGCGCCGTCCCGCGGGTGCTGTGGGCCGACGACGCCAACTTCCGCTTCGCCATGTCGGCGGCCCCGCCCGAGGCCGCCACCTGGAAGTCGCAGCTTCTGGAGGGGCGTCTCGAGCCCGCCCTCGCCGCCCACGTTGGAGTCCTGCTCGGACTGCTCATCCGTCATACCTGGTGTGACCCGGCGATGGAGCGGCGCTACGGCGACCAGACCGCCTTCGACCAGCTCCGCCTCGACCCCTATTACCGCACCATCGCCCGCCGCCACCCGGAGGTGGCCGGGCGCGTCGCGGAGCTGCTGGCGGCGTCGGCGGCGCGACGGGTATCTTTGGTACACGGCGATTGGAGCCCCAAGAACTTCCTGGTCCACGGCGGCCACGTGTTCCCACCTGGGCTGCCTGCTGCTGGCCCGCATCGACGGCAAGAGCCCGGTCGAGTACCTCACCGCCGAGCCGGTGCGGGAGAGGGTGCGCCGGACGGCGGTGGACCTGATCCTGGACCGGACCGATTCGCTGGAGGAATTTTTGCGCCGGATATGAGCTATCGCATCGAGAAGCTGGACGCCTGGCAGATCCTGGACTCGCGGGGCAACCCCACGGTGGCCGTGGAGTGCCGGCTGGAGGGCGGAACCCGCGCGACGGCGATGGTGCCTTCCGGGGCGTCGACCGGACGGCACGAGGCCGTGGAGCTGCGCGACGGACGCAGCGTGGCTCGGGCGGTGGGGCACGTCAACCAGGACCTCCACGCTCTTCTCGCCGGCGCCGACGCCCGCGAGCAGGCGGCCCTGGACCGCGCCATGATCGCGCTGGATGGCACGCCCAACAAGAGCCGCCTGGGCGCCAACGCCCTCCTGGGGGTCTCGATGGCCGTGGCCCGCGCCGCTGCTACGGAGGCGGATGTACCTCTGTGGCAGTATCTGGCAGGTTCCCGCCGGCCGTCCCTGCCCGTGCCCATGATCAATATCCTCTCGGGCGGGCTCCACGCCGGACGCCAGCTCGAGTTTCAGGACTTCCTGGTCATCCCTCACGGCTACCCGGGCCTGGACGAAATGCTGGAAGCGACGGTAGCCGTGCACCGCCGGGCGGCGGACCTGATCGTGGCCGCCGGCTACGTCCTGACCGGCGTCGCCGACGAGGGGGGCCTGGGACCGCGCCTGGGCTCGAACGGCGAGGCCGTCGAGCTGCTGGCCCGCGCCATCGAGCCGGAGGCCGGCCGCATGTCGATCGCCCTCGACGTCGCCGCCACGCATTTCTTCCGCGATGGATATTACGAGTTAGAAGGGCGGCGCCTCGACGCCGCCGGCATGAGGGACCTCCTGGCAGAGTGGCTCGACCGCTACCCCCTCGTATCGATTGAGGATCCCCTGGCCGAAGACGACTGGGACGGCTGGCGGAACCTCACCGCCCGCCTGGGATCCCGCTGCCGCCTGGTGGGCGACGACCTGTTCTGCACCCACCCGGCGCGTTTGGAGCGCGGCGTCCGGGAAGGCGCGGCCAACTCGGTGCTGGTGAAGATGAATCAGATCGGAACCCTCACCGAGACGTTTCAGGTGATCGATGGGGCGCGCGAGGCGGGCTTCGGGGCGGTGATCTCGGCGCGGTCCGGGGAGACCGAAGACGCTTTCCTGGCCGACCTGGCGGTGGCCTCGGGGGCGGGCCAGATCAAGATTGGCTCGGTGACCCGGTCCGAGCGATTGTCTAAATACAACCGGCTATTGGAGATCGCCGGGCGGGAGTGGACCGGCTAACACAGAAAGAAGCTGTCAGCGAATAGCTATTAGCCTTTAGCAACCCTGAGGCGGGAGGTGATCCGGGTTGCTGACAGCTAAGAGCTAACAGCTTCTTTTCTTCTGACCAGGTGTTCGAGCAGGGTCCGGTTGGCGCCGAGGACGTCCAGGGCGCCGGTGAAGCGGGTTCGTAGCAGGTTCAGGGCCCCCCCCAGCCGCTCGATCACGCCGGCCAGCAGGTCCATCTGCTCGCGGCGGTAGAGCGCTTCGCCGCGCAGGCCGGCGGGCGGCGAGGCCTCCACCAACGCCAGGTAGTGGCGGACGGCGTCGAGTTTCTCGTGGACGCCGGCCCAATCGCCCCGGTCCAGACCGCCCAGCAGGTCCCGAGCCGCCCGGCAGGAGAGTTGGTAGAGTCTTTGCTCGGTCATGCGATCCTCTTCGGGCGCTCCCCCGGAAATCGGAGAAAATGTTTTCTGCCGATAGAGCTACTAGAAGGTTGAGATTGCATTCATGATTCGTCTGACCAGGTTGAACCACACCCCGATCGTGGTGAATGCCGAATTGATCGAGTACCTGGAGGCTACTCCGGATACGGTGATCTCCCTAGTCAACGGGCAGAAACTGACCGTTCTGGAGAGTTTGGAAGGTGTCATGGAAGAAATCATTGACTATCACCGGCAGATCCGGCAGAAGCCGCTGGTTCGCAGCGGGAAGGAGGCCTAACGTGGCCGGGCGCCGGAGTTTGGACATAGGCAGTGTGCTGGGGCTGGTGCTGGCGCTGGGGGGCATTTGCGGCGGCCTGATGCTGGAGGGCGGCAGCCTGCGGGAAATCGCTCAACCGACGGCGGCCATGATCGTCCTGGGAGGCACGTTGGGCGCGACCATGCTGGGCCAGCCGTTCCGGACGTTTTTGGCGGCGATGCGGCAGGTGGTGCAGGTCCTGTTCGAACCCCACACCGACCCGCAGGGGGCGATCAAGGAGATCATGGAGTTCGCCACGAAGGCGCGGAAGAACGGGATCGTATCGCTCGAGAAGGAGGCCTTGTCGGTCCCCGACCCCTTCCTCCGCAAGGCCCTCACCCTGGCCGTGGACGGGACCGAGCCGCAGGAGATCCGCCGGATGATGGAACTGGAGATCAATATGGAGGAGTCGCGGCGGGAGGCGGAAGCGAGGGTCTTTGAAGCCGCCGGCGGGTACGCCCCGACCATCGGGATCATCGGCGCGGTGTTGGGTCTCATCCAGGTGATGAAACACCTGGAGGACATAGCGGAAGTAGGTAAGGGCATCGCGGTAGCGTTTGTGGCGACGATTTACGGAGTGGGCGTGGCCAACCTGATCCTGCTCCCGGCCGCCAACAAACTCAAGTGCCGGGCCCAGGACCATCACAACATCTGGGAGCTGACCCTGGAAGGCGTGATCGGCATCGCCGAGGGCCTCAATCCCAAGCTGATCCTGGGGAAGCTGGAAGCGTATCTGGAGACGAAGTCGGCGTCGGCGCCCGCGCCCGTTCCGGCGAAGGGTGCAGTCCCGGCAGCGGCGCCGGCCGGGGAGCCGGAACCCCATGTCTAACCGCGGGCGCAAGAAGGCTCCCAGTCACGCCAACCACGAGCGATGGCTGGTCTCCTACGCCGACTTCATCACGCTGATGTTTGCTTTCTTCGTCGTGATGTTCGCTTCCTCGCAGGTAGACAAAAAGAAGGTAGGACGAATCGCCGCCTACTTCGACGCCTACATCAAAGACGGCAACGCCAAGGCGCCGCAGCCGGCCAAAGACAGCCCGGGGGCCAACCCCCAAGAGTCCTTGCCCCAGCCTTCGGCCGAGCTGGCCACGATGGGGGAGCTGGCGCCGGTGAAGCAGCAGCTCGACCAGGAGCTGGCCCGGGAGGTGGCCGCGGGGCAGGTGGCGCTCTCGGTGCAGCCCCGGGGGCTGGTGCTGAGCCTGCGCGAATCGGCGTTGTTTCCGCCGGGACAGGATACGCTCAACCCGGAGGCTATACCTATTCTGAGCAAGGTTGCCGAAGCGCTGCGGAAGCTGCCCGGGCATCCGGTGCGCCTGGAGGGTCACACCGACAACGTTCCCATCGAGACCGCCAGATTCCCGTCGAACTGGGAGTTATCGGCGGCCCGGGCCAACGCGGTCCTGGAACTGTTGTGCCACCGTTTCCAGCTCGAGCCGCAGCGGTTTGCGGTGGCGGGCTACGCCGATTATCACCCCGTGGCCAATAACGACACCACCGAAGGTCGCGCCCACAACCGCCGCGTCGATATCGTCGTGCTCAGCCGCTCGGCGGCGGAAATGGAGCCGCAGCAGCGGCCGGGTGACAGTTGAGCGTCCCTCCGAGTCCGTCGCGGCGGGGTGAAGGGCTGCCGGTGGGCGCTTCCCAGGTCTGCCTCCATGTCTAATCTTGGCCGGGTATTAGTAGCGCATCCGAGTCCGGAGTTGGCCCCCCGGCTGGCCCCGGCGCTGTCCGCGCAGGGCTGGAGTGTGGAGGTCGCGGCCAACGCGCGTCACTGTCTGGGGCTGCTCGCCGAGCGGGACTACCAGGCCCTGATCGTGGGACCGGACCTGGGGAACTGGAAGGCGGAACAGGTTCTGGAGCAGGCCCAACGGCGGCAGCCTCACCTGGTTATGCTCATGCTGCAGGAGGGAGGCAGCCCCCAGGACGCCATCCGGCTGGCGCGACTCGGGCTGGACGACTACTTGCCCGAGACGGCCACCGGCGAGACGGTGGCGCGGCGGCTGCTGGAGCTGGCCGCCGAGAAGCGGCCGGGCTCGCCGGAGGCGCTGCACGCCGCCGGTACGGTCCTGATCGGCCGCAGCCGGGCGATGCGGCAGGTGGCCGAAATCGTCCAGTTGATCGCCCCCCGGCGTTCGACGGTATTGATCACCGGCCCCACCGGGACCGGCAAGGAGCTGGTGGCGCGGCTGATCCACGCCCTGGGGCCGCGAGCGGCCCTGGAGATGGTCACGGTCAACTGCGGCGCCATCCCCGAGAACCTGCTGGAGGCGGAGTTTTTCGGCCACGTCAAGGGCGCCTTTACCGGGGCGGTGGGCGCGCGGATGGGACGCTTCGAGCAGGCCCACGGCTCCACGCTCTTCCTCGACGAGATCGGAGATATGCCGGTGGAGCTGCAGTCGAAGGTGCTGCGGGCCGTGCAGGAGCGGGAATTCCAGCGCGTGGGTAGTTCTCAGACCATACAGGTGGACGTGCGGGTCATCGCCGCCACCCACGCCGACCTGGTGGAGCGGATTCGCCGGAAGGAGTTCCGCGAGGATCTCTACTACCGCCTCAACGTGGTGCCCATCGTCATTCCGCCCCTAGCCGACCGTTTGGAGGACGTACCCGCGCTGGTGGAGCACTTTCTCGATAAGATCTGCCTGGCCGAGGATCTGCCCCGCCGGCGGATCGGACAGGAGACGAAGGTACGATTGATGCAGTACCATTGGCCGGGTAACGTGCGGCAGCTCGAGAACGCGGTGGAGAAGGCGGTGGTGCTGAGCGGGGAGCGGCAGGAGTTGTTTCCGGGCGACTTCCTGTTGCCGGCCCGGGAGCCGGGTCTGGATCCGGCATGGGCGGGGGGCTTCGACCTGCCGCCCGGCGGCCTGGATCTGGACGCCCTGCTTTCGGGGATCGAGCTGAATCTCTTGCAGCAGGCGCTGGAGCGCAGCGGCGGCAACAAGAACCGCGCGGCGCAAATGCTGGGGCTCAAGCGCACTACGCTGTCGGCCAAATTGAAAAACTCGCGTTAGAGCCGCGCTAGAGCCGCGACCACGGGGTGCAAATTTGGGCAAGAATATGCTTGACTCATCAGCTTGGTTGGTGTAAGATGTATTCATGGCAAACGAACCCCGCACCCTTCAAGAGGCAATCAAGTACTTCGCCGATCCTGACAACTGCGTTAACTACCTCGTGGCACACCGCCCGGAGTGGAAGAACGGGGTAGTTTGCCCTACTTGTGGATCGAAGGACGTTGGGTACGTTGCTTCGCGCCGGGTGTGGCAGTGCA